>CALKGG010000091.1 GCA_938084885.1 uncultured Acidimicrobiales bacterium | reverse complement strand
ATGGTGCGGCGATGCGTTCGACCTCGACTCGGTCAGATACGACCGAGTGTTGCTCTTGACCGACGGCGACGCCGACGGCATCCACGCAAGCGCGTTGTTGCTTCTCGCATTCGACTATCTGATGCCCGAGCTGATCGAGGCCGGCCGTCTCGAACGAGTCCGAGCGCCGCTCTTTGCGATCGACACTAACGAGCTCGAATCTCTGGTGTATGCCTACTCGGCCCCACACCGAGAGCGGGTCGTGGCCAAGATGCGAGAGGCCGGGTTCACCGGAATCGACCACGACTATCTCAAGAGCATCGCCGGGTTGAATGCAGGCGAGTTGTGGCGGGTCTGTCTCGACCCAGAAACCCGAATGGCAAACGTCCTCAGTCGAAAAGACGCATCGATCGCACGCCAGACGCTCGCCAGTTTCGGGCGAGCCGAGTCGAGCTGAGGAGCGACTCGCCTGCAACCGTGGAGCGCTCGACCGAGCTGGCGTCGGCGCTGCTATGGAAAAATCGGGGTTATTCGAGTGAACGTGAGGCTCGGTCGGCCCGGTCTATCGAGCAGCGATAATCTCGGCGACGCGGAACGCAACGTCGAGCGCTTGGCGTCCGTTGAGGCGAGGGTCGCACATGGTCTCGTATGCCTGAGCCAAGTCATCGTCGCCAATACCGTCGCCGCCACCAACACATTCGGTCACGGCGTCTCCGGTGAGTTCGAGGTGGATGCCACCAGCAATCGTGCCGGCTTGCTGATGGGACTCGAAGAACCCAGCGATCTCGTCGACGATCGCATCGAAATGGCGCGTCTTGTGACCGTCGGACGCGGTGTAGGTGTTTCCGTGCATTGGGTCCGAGACCCACAACACTGGATGTCCGGTTTCTTTGACCGCAGCGAGCAGGGGAGGAAGTTTCTCACGAATCTGCTCGGCACCCATGCGGGTGATCAAGGTGACGCGACCCTCGACTTTGTCGGGGTTGAGTGCTTCGCAAATCCCGACGACGTCGTCGACGGTCGCAGTGGGGCCGATCTTGCAGCCGAGAGGGTTCTTTACGCCGCGAAGAAATTCGATGTGAGCGCCGTCGAGCTGACGGGTCCGCTCGCCGATCCACACCATGTGAGCCGAACAGTCGTACCAGTCGCCGGTGAGCGAATCTTGACGGGTGAGGGCTTCCTCATAGTCGAGCAGCAGCGCCTCGTGAGAGGTGTAGAAGTCGACTTCGTTCAGCGAGCTTTCCCGTTCGAGATCGACGCCACATGCACGCATAAACGCGAGCGAGCGATCGATCTCTTCGGCAAGGGCGTTGTACTTCTCCCCAATTGGACTGTCGCTAACGAATTCCTGGTTCCACTGATGAACCTGGTTGAGGTCGGCGAAACCGCCACGCGTGAACGCCCGAACTAAGTTGAGCGTTGCGGCTGCCCGGTTGTAGGCCATAAGCAGACGGTTGGGTTGGGCCCGACGTTCGCTTTCAGAAAAGCCGATGTCGTTGATGATGTGACCGCGAAACGAGGGAAGTTCGACATCGCCCTGTGTCTCGGTGTCAGACGACCGAGGTTTGGCAAACTGTCCGGCGATCCGACCGACTTTCACCACAGGCATACCGCCCGCGTAGGTGAGCACGACCGCCATCTGCAAGATGACTTTCAGTCGATCACGGATCGAGTCCGCGGAACTCTCAAACGATTCGGCGCAGTCGCCGGCCTGCAACAGGAAGGCCTCGCCACGGCTCGCAGCCGCAAGTTCGTCGAGAAGGTTGCGGGCTTCGCCGGCAAAGACGAGCGGCGGTTGGTCGCCGAGGATCTTTAGCGTCTGTTCGAGGGCGCCCTCGTCGGGCCACGCCGGTTGCTGTAGGGCCGAGAAGTTGCGCCAGCTCTGCGGATTCCACGTTTTTGTCACGCCGAACAGCTTACGGGGCCAAAACGTGAACGACGGACCCGCCGAAGCAGATCCGTCATTCCATTGTTCTGGGTGATTGCTTTAGAAAGTTCTCTTGGTGGCTGCGATGTTGTGAGCCCCTAGGCGAACAACTCGAGTTTGGGGAGGCCCGCTAGGGCCGAGCCAATACCTATGCAGCCGGTGATGCTGCTTTCTCGGCAGCGTGGTCGCGAACCGAACTCACGGCACGCTTGACCAGACGGCGAGCGGCTTCTGCTGTCACACCCAACTCTTCGCCAACCTCGCGGTAGCTGCGCTTGCGTCCGTCGTGCAGGCCGAAGCGCTGCTCGACTGCGTAGCGAGCACGTGGGTCGAGGATGTCGAGCAGGCCAGTGACCATCTCTTCTTCGGCTCGTGCCATGACCTCGGCCTCGGGACCAGGCTTTGCGTCAGGGAGCAGATCGACGAGTTCGTTCGAGTCGTCGTCGCCAATGGTCCGGTCGAGCGACGTTGGGGTGGTCAGGCGGTGGAGACGTGCGTGTTCTTCGTCGAGCTCGTCGCCGTCACCGGAAACTTGGCGCAGCGCAGCACGAAGGCTTGCTGAACGGTCGCCCGGCAAGCGAACAAGGCTGGCCTTCTGGTCGAGAGCACGTCCAATTGCTTGACGGATCCAGAACGTGGCATACGTCGAGAACTTGAAACCCTTACGCCAATCGAACTTGTCGACAGCGTGCTCAAGACCGAGGTTTCCTTCTTGGATGAGGTCGAGCAGCTCCATGCCAGGAGGCAGGGGGTAGCGGCGGGCGACGCTCACGACAAGGCGGAGGTTTGCGCGGATGAAACGATCCTTCGCAACGGCTGCTTCACGAATGGCACGATCGAGGTCGCGTCCAGTCTCACCGTCTTCCTTCTTGGCGCGTGCCTCTGCACCGCGCTCGATGATCTTGGACAGATCACGTTCCTCCTGGGCTGTGAGGAGAGGAACGAGTCCGATTTCGTTGAGGTACTGACCTACTGAATCACTCATGATGCTTCTTTTAACGGGACTCGCAGACGAGCGATTCCCTATATCGGGGGAAATTATGTTTCCCATGTTTGAACTCAAAGAATATTCAAGTACATGCAACGGTTCAGGACCCAGTGCTGGCTATATGAATTCGGTCACGCGGTGTTGGCAGAATGTACTTGTGGGGTGATCTACGGGACAACTGGCTGAACTCTGGCTAGGTCCTTTGACCCATGTTTTGATTCGACGTTTTGTCGAAATAGTTGAGCGATTTCCCGGTCCTGCATCCCAATCGCCCAAATTTGGTCGTGAAACGAACACATTCGGGCGGTGAAATGTCGGAATAGATCAACCGTGAAGGTACCTCATGATCCGGTGTCGGTGTTGCATCCGGCGTTGTGCTCACGTATCGGGCCTAATGTGTGGGAGTGAAAAAGCGTCAACGTATTGGGGTCTTCGGTGGGACATTCGATCCTCCCCACGTCGCCCACGTTGTTCTCGCAGCGAACGCGATTCATCAGTTGCTCCTTGATTCCTTGGTCGTGACCGTCGCTGGCGTGCCATGGCAGAAAGTCGGGAGCCGTGCAATCACGAGTGCAGAGACTCGCTTGCAGATGGCCACGCTCGCATTCGAGCCCGTCGAGGGTGTGGAGGTGTCGAACATCGAGCTCCGTCGTGCCGGGAACAGTTACACCGTCGACACCCTGATCGAGCTGTCTGGTAGCGACATCGACCTTTTTCTGCTCCTCGGCAGCGACGCAGCAGCGGGTCTTGACACGTGGGAACGATTCGAGGAAATCGCCGAGCTTGCAACGATCGCGGTCTTTCCACGGCGCGGGCATGAAGACCTCGAGCCCCCAGACTGCTTTACCTGGGAACGCCTTGATCTTCCCGGCCTCGAAGTGTCAAGCACCGATATCCGGCGGCGGGTCGAGGCCGGTGAGCCCATTGCAGGCCTCGTGTCTTCGCAAATCCAATCCGTGGTGACAGCGCACGACCTCTATCGCTCCGACGATGTCGATGTCGATGTCGATGTCGATGTCGATGTCCCGCCCCCCGGTTTGTCATGAGCTTCGCAATTACACAACTGAGGATTCGGCGAAACGTATCTTGCGGAGAGCGTTGCCATTCGATGAAACTTGGCTTTCGATGAAGCTGGCGTTTCCATGACCTCGCAACGTTCGCCCATGACACACCGCCGAAGCGCAGTGCTGTCGATGGGTTTCTTTGCGTTTCTTGTGCTGGTCGCCGGCGTTGGTG
>CALKGG010000090.1 GCA_938084885.1 uncultured Acidimicrobiales bacterium | reverse complement strand
GCTCAAATACCCAGCAGCTCAAATACGTTGCACAATCGACTGAGTAGCCCCAAGGAGAAGGCCATGTCTGCATCGACAGAAGACAACATGTTCGACCTCGCGATCATTGGTGGTGGTAGCGCTGGACTTGTCGCGGCCAAGGGGGCCGGCAACGTCGGCGCGTCGGTTGTCATGATCGAACCCAACCCGCCGGGCGGCGATTGCTTGTGGACTGGCTGCGTCCCGAGCAAGCGCATCTTGTCGGCTGCACACACGGCCCATGTCATGCGGACCGCGTCGAAGCACGGCATCACGAGCGTCGAACCAGAGATTGACTTCACCGCCGTCATGGATGCAGTTCGGGGCTCTCAAGAGCACATCTCGCATCACGATTCGGTCGAGACACTCGAGACGTTTGGGGTACAGGTCATTGCCGAGCGTGGAACGTTTGTTCGCGATGGAGAGATCATCGCTGGAGACCACACCGTCCGCTATCGCAAAGCAATGATCGCCACGGGAGCAACCCCGGTCGTGCCTGGCATCCCGGGTCTGCGCGAGTCGTCACCTCGTACGTCGGATTCGATCTGGGAGCTCGAAACGCTTCCCGAACGTATGGTCGTCATCGGAGGTGGAGCCATTGGTTGCGAACTCGGTCAAGCGTTTGGCCGTTTGGGATCGAAGGTCACCCTCGTCGAAGCTGGCCCTCGCATCCTGCCGATGCTCGGCGAGCAGGTCGCCGAGGTCGTGGGAGGCCAGATGCGCTCTGAAGCCATGACCGTGCTCGAAAACGCAAAGGTCACCGCCGTCGAAGGGAGCACCACCGACGGAACCGCCGTGGTCATCGTCGATGACGAAACTCGAATTCCGTGCGACGAAATTCTCGTGGCGGTCGGCCGGCGGGCGAACACCGCAAACATGGGTCTCGAAACGGTCGGCGTTGAACTCGACGAGCGGGGACACGTCATCGTCGACGACATGTTGAAGAGCACCAACAATCACATCTACGCAGGTGGCGATGTCGTCGGGAAAATGCCCTTCACCCACACCGCAGGTCACCATGGCGCAGCGGTCGTGATGAACGCGTTGTTCAAGATTCCCCGGAAGTTCGATCACGACAACATTCCTTTTGCGATCTTTTGCGATCCAGAAGTGGCGAGCGTCGGAACGATCGAAGGCGACGTCGAGAAGCATCACTTCGACTATGACCAGCTCGATCGCGCCGTGACGAGTGGAACGCCTGAGGGTTTCATCGACCTGTTCACCCAGAAGGGAAAGATCGTCGGAGCAACCGTCGTTGGACACTCCGCTGGAGAGACCATCAACGAGCTGACGGCGCGGGTCAACAACGGCGCCAAGCTGCGCACTGTTGCGTCGATGGTGCGGCCATACCCGACCTACGGCGAAGCAATCGCAAAGGCAGCCAACAGCACGTTGAGCAACGACCTCTTCAACGACCGCAACAAGTTGGTCGCTGGAAAGATCCTCGACTTCCTCGGAAAGTTCGACTCCGCCGGCGAATAGTCTGTGGTGGTCCTAGCCCAGCCGGGCTCGACGGCGAAGCTCCTCGCGCATATCGGTAAGACTGAGTTCGCTCAAGCCAATGACGATGAACGAGAAGCGCTGGACAACGCTGATACCGACGATCGCCGCCCACACCCACATCAACAGGTTGGTCCTTGCCGGAAGAGCAAGAATGATCGCCATTGCAATGATGGTTTCGGTTCCCTCGGCGAGCCCGGCCGGGAAGTTCAGGCTGCGTTCGTCTCCCTCGTGATCTGTGCCCTCGTCCGAGAGCGTCCTTTCGGCCACGAGGCTGGACCACGCCAAGAAGGCAGCGCCGTTCAGGTAGTAGCCAAGAAACACGACGAGCGACGCCACTCGGGCTTCGGGAACCGCAATGCCGATTGCGACCAGCATTCCCCCATAGATCGCAAAGTCGGCCATGATGTCGATGAACCCGCCGAGCCGGGTCGGACCCATTCGTCGGGCCACCGACCCATCAAGTCCATCGATGAGTCGATTCATGAGCCACAAGCCAAGCGCCAACCACCAGCGATCGGCCACGATCGACACGCATGCGCCAACGCCGACAGCAAAACCAGCGCCCGTGAGGCTGTTCGCTCGAACCCCGCGCATGCACAGCGCCTCGGCAATGCGATCTAACGGGTGGTGTAGGCGTTGACGAATCGACGCATCAAACATGAGTGGCGTTCCTCAATCGGCATGCTCCCGGCCGTGATTCTGGTCGGCGGTCTGAGCGTTGCTGCCTTGGCGGGCGTGGTGTCAGCATCGCTTCGACCGAATGCGGTGCTGAACGGAGCGTACGGTACAGATGCATGGCTTCGGCTAATCGATGACCCCATCTTTGTCCAGGCGTTAATCTTTACGATTCGTGCTGCGGTGCTCTCAACGGTTCTTTCGGTCCTGATCTCGATCCCGTTAGCGTTCGCCCTCCGACGCCATAGCGGACGTGCTCGAGCACTCGTCGGGGCACCGATTCCTATCCCCCATCTCGTCACCGCGTCGCTCGTGGTCCTTTGGCTTGGTCCGGGTGGACTTGCCGATCGGGTGCTATTCACCCTGCCGATTGTTCGAGACTCGTTCGGTATTGGCGTGGTGCTGGTGTACGTGCTGAAGGAAGTCCCGTTCCTCACGATGTTGATTCTGGCGGCGCTCGGCGAGGAGGACGCATCGAGGGAAGAGGCAGCGCGCACGCTGTCTCCGAGCCGTTGGGCTCGGTGGCGAAGCGTGCTGCTGCCCCAGCTTCGACGTCCGCTCACGCTCGGGTCGCTCGTGGTTGCCGCCTTCGTGATCGGCAGCACGGAGGTTCCGCTCGTTGTTGGCCCGCTCACCCCCGACGTCCTCACCACGTGGTCGATCAACGTGGTGAGAATCCGCGGACCGATCGCACGAGCTGATGCCGCAGCGGGACTCGTGGTGAGTTCGGCGCTCGTTATCGCACTCGCTATTGCAATGATCTGGTTCGCCATGCGCGCCCGTTCGCGGAAGCCAACATGACCAGGTTGCTCTTGACTCGCAGCTCCACTGGAGGCGGTCCGGCGATCGCCCCTCGCCTCGTGGTGTGGTCAGCAATCGCCCTACTCATAGGACCGTTCGCGATTTTGCCGATTCGTGCGTTCGCCGACGAATGGCGCGCCCCCAACATCATTCCCCAACGCTTCGGCCTGCGCGGTGTCACCCGAGTGCTCCAAGACGGACTGCTTGTCGAGGCGGTCGCCAATTCGGTCGTCGTCGGCATCGTCGCGGCGGTGATCGGCGTCGGCATCGGTTGGCCCGCCGCGCGTTCGCTCGCCTCGCTCGGCACCGCCCGCCTCGCGTGGCTTGCGATTTTGTTGCCCCTGCTCTTGCCTCCTCTCGTGGTCGGCGAAGGTCTTCGGGTCTGGTTCCTTCGCCTCGGTCTGGCCGATTCACTCGGCGGCCTCGTACTTGCTCACCTCGTGTTCGTCATGCCGTACTGCATCATGATTCTGACGCCTGGGTTCACGCCCGAGCTTCTGCGACGTGAGTCGGCAGCCATGGTCCTCACCGGCGACCTTCGCCAACGATTCTTTTCGGTGACGTTGCCAGCCATGCGACGTCAGGTTGCCTTGGCATTGGCCCTCGGATTCACGATCTCGTGGGCACAGTACGGCACCAGCCTCGGCGTGGGCGGCGGCGTGCCGATGCTGCCCCTGCTTCTCGTGCCGCTCGTGCGCGCTGACCCTCAGGTAGCAGCGGTCCTCGACGTGGTGCTGATCACTCCACCGCTGATCGCCCTGGCTATCTCACAAGGCCTGCGCACCAAGCAGACGCTACCGATCTAACAGCACCCCACGAGGGGTGGCGAAGCTTCAGGTGGACTCGGCGTTGACGGCGCTGAGGTCGGCCCTTTTCTTCTTTGTGAACCGGCGAGCAACGATCGTGCTGGCCACGATCACCGCGACGAGGGCAATGGAGGCAATCACGAACGACGAGCTCGTCATATCGTTCGAGCTGGCGGCGACGAAGGTTGCGAGCGCCGTGCCAGGTGCGATGCCGATCGCGGTCGCCAAGATGTAGCGGCTCGGCCTGACCGAGGTGAGCCCGGCTGCGTAGTTCAAGGCGTTGAACGGCACGATTGGCATGAGTCGCAGGATGAGGATCGAGAGAAAGTCGTTGTCCATCAACCATTCGTCGATCGAGGTGACCCGGTCGCCGAGCAGCTCGTTCATACCTTCCTTGCCCACCCCCCGAGACACAAAGAACGCAAGGGTCGAGCCAATCAATGCCGCGACCGTCGCAACCGGAAATCCAACAGCGAACCCCAACACCGCACCCGAGGTCAGCGTGCCGATGGTTCCGGGCACCATGAGAACGACACCGGAAATATACAGCGCCATGAATGCAGCGATGCCCCAGCGGCTATCGGCGGCTCGTTCGAGGAGGTCGCCAATGCCGTCGGTTCCAACGATGGCGATCGTGATGGCCGCGCTGATGAGCACGATAGCGAGCACGATCAGTCGGATCAGCGCCAAAGAAAGTTGTGGGCGTCTCATAAGCTCATCTCTCGGGGAATGTTAGAGCACCCACGACGCGCTTCCCCTGTAGCCGCTCCGCTTACCCCCGAAAGATTCCCATGAGCCTGCAGTCTTGGATTCGTGCGTTTGAAGAACGTACACGTCCAGTGGATCCCGCCGCCGCCGCCGCATTGGCGAGACGTTGGGAAACGTTACCTGAACGCAATCGAGTCCCCGGCCAGATGCTCGGACGCAAAACCACTGGTTGCGAAGCCACCCACGGCGTCTTCCCGAAATGCAACTTTGCCTGCAAGCCCTGCTATCACTCCGCCGATGCCAACAAGGTCAGAATCGACGGGCCCCACACGCTGAAGCATGTGAAGAGGCAAATGAAGTACCTGTCGTCGAAGCGAGGCTGGGGCACCTATGCCCAACTCATCGGCGGTGAGGTCAGCCTCCTCGAACCCGCTGACCACGCCGCCGCCATCGCGACGATGCGCGCTCACGGCCGCATTCCAATGAGCTTTACGCACGGCGACTTTGACTACGACTATCTGCGCTCAATCGCGCTCGATGAGTTGGGCGAGCCCCGCTTCCCGCACCTGTCGTTCGCTGCCCATTTCGACACGACGATGGTCGGGCGCACCGGCATCAAGAAGCCACAATCCGAACAAGAACTGCACGAGTACCGGGCGGAATTCTGCGAAATGTTCCATCGGCTCGAAGCCGAGCACGGAATCACGCACTACCTCGCGCACAACATGACCGTCACTCCACAGAACCTCGACGACGTCGCCGATATTGTCCAAACCTGCCACTCGCAGGGGTGGCGAATGTTCTCATTCCAGCCAGCGGCGTACATCGGCAACGAGTCTCGATGGTCAGACGGGTACCGAGAACTCACGTCCGATGTTGTGTGGGGAGAGGTCGAGCGCGGCGCGGGCACGACCCTTGGCTATCGAGCTATGCAGGTCGGCGATACCCGATGTAACCGCGTCACCTGGGGCGCGTACCTCGGCGACCAGTACGTGCCTCTTCTCGATGACAACGACCCGCTCGATCATCACATGGTGGCAGCGTGGTACGACGCGTTCCCAGGGAACTTCATCCTGCGTGAACGAGGCGCGTCGGCGGTTCGCCTTATGCGTTGCCTTGTCGAGAAGCCTGCGATCGTTCCCGAGATTGCTCGCTGGGCAAAGCGGTTCGCCGATCGTGGCGGCGGCGTTGCGCAACGTTGGTGGGAGGCATCGGCCACCACCTTTGTCATGCACCAGTTCATCGACGCTGCCGATACCGCAGCCGGATGGGAACACATGCAGAACGGCACGCGCGCTGTCGACGAACGAATTCTCGAAGCCCAAGAACGACTCGAGGCGTGTGCGTACACGATGGGACATCCCGATACCGATCAGCTCATCCCGGCGTGCGTTCAGCACGGCATCCTCGATCCGCTCGAGAATCGGGAACTTGTCACCTTGCTTCCGCTGCCGACCACAAAGAAGGATCGGACCGACAAGAACGTTGAACTACCGTCCTAGGGACGCCCAGACCTAGGGACGCCCAGACCTAGGGACGCCAAGAACTAGGGCCCGATGACTAGGGGCGAAGGGTCGTTTCGCAGCTGCGAATCGCTGCGGGCTCATTCCTGATCTGGCAGACATCTTCGCTGTGCCGGCCTCCCGACACGGTGTCACCAGCGCCAACGACGATCACATCAGGGCCTCGACCGCCGTGCACATCGTCACGGTTGTTTCCACCCTCGATGAAGTCAGCTCCTTGACCGCCTCGGATCCAATCCGGACCGTCGAATCCGGTCAGCTGGTCCTTGCCCCGGCCGCCTTCGATACGATCGGCGCGATTCGATCCAAAGATGACGTCGTCACCGCGTCCGCCGTAGAGCCTGCCGCCAGCGGTGTCATTGCGAAGCTCGCCGCTCGACCCGCTCGCAGAGACGATCGTGTCGTCGCCTTTCCCACCAAAGAGCACGTCGGCGCCGTTTCCTCCGATGAGAAAGTCCATGCCGGTGTTACCGCAGATGATGTCGTTTCCATCGAGGCCAAAGATGAGGTCATCACCCTGGAGGCCAGCGATCACGTCGGGACCATCGGTGCCCTGGAGAACATCGTCGCGTGACGTGCCAACAATCGTTGCTTCACGACCCGAACAGATTGCCGTGGTCGGCTCTCCGGGCTCACGGTTCGTCGAGGTGATGAAGTCGGTGTCGTTAGGCGAACGTTCGGTGAATGTGACCCCGTCGATCACCATTCCCGACCGCGGAAGGTCGAGGTGCAAGTGCGCCCCGGTAGAGAATTGTGGGCAGCTGTCGCCGGGCTGGCTCGTGAGCGCCCTCGGAAAGAGTTGGCCAATGACGGCTCCTCGTTCGATTCGGCTCCACGACTCACCAACCGCCGCGCTGAGGTTTCGGCCATCCATGTGGACGTAATAGAAATCGCCGTCATAGCCATCGGCTTGGAATTGCAGAACCGCCGAGCCGCTCTTGTGGACGCACGTCACCCGGATACGTCCATCACCAATCGAAAGCACTTCGGTCGTTGTTTCCCGACGGATATCGGTGAGGTCGAACGCGAGTGCACCTACGGCCGGGTGCACAACATCGCCGCTGTACGTCTCGTCAGCTTGCACTTCGACAAGACCAGCGGAGAAGGGCAAGAGCAACTGTTGAACCGGCGTCTGAGCCGACGCGGACGATGAGGACAGCGCCATTGTCGTGATGATCGCCAGCACGCTGATCGCAGCGAACAGCAGACCTCTTCGTCTCATATCGATAACTCCGAATCCGCGTTCCCGCACCAGCATCGAAGGTACAGACTCGGCGAACCGAGTTGCAACGGGGGACTCTCCCCACGTTCGACCGTCCGTGTCCGCAACGCCGGATCATGATGACTTCGTCGCTCTTTCTGCTTACGCCGTATGGCTCAGAAATGCCTAAAGTGGGTCGGGGTTGAGGTCCGATGTTTACGTCGTGATCAAGACGCAACCAGTTCCACCAGCCACACCACGTTCTCCCTTCGAGATCGACTCGAACCTCGCCGACGTGCTGTATACCGACAGGCGTCATGAGCTAACGAGCTTCTTCTATCGCCGTACTCGTTCTGGGGACATCACCTCGGCGCTCCTCGCGCAAACCTTTGCGACGGCAGCCCAGATTCGAATGAAGCGGCCAGAGAAGTCTGAACACGACAACGAATGGCTGACAAGCATTGCGACTCTTGAGCTCTCTCGGTATTTCCGTGCCGGCTCCGTATCGGACAAGGCGGTCGTCAAGATTGGTCTCGAGGCTCCCGAGCTCAGCGGGTCTGAACTGGCTCGGCTCGAAGAGGAGCTCCGCAACGAAGCAGCCCAGCGGCCCAGCATCGACGACGAGATCTCAGACCAAGAGCTCGCCCTGCACTGAACAAGTGTCACACGGCTGACTACGTGACACGCCCGCCGGTACGCCAAGGTACATGGCGTGGATCATCGTTTCGAAGAATTTGGACGGGACTCGTGGGCGGCGCTGCGATCGTCCACCCCCCTCACGTTGGCTCCGAGCGATGTCGATCGACTTCGTGGCATGTACGAGCATCTCGACATGAACGAGGTCGAGGAGGTGTACTTACCCCTCTCCCGTCTACTCAACCTGCACATCACCAAGACCGAGCAACTCGCGGCAGTTGCCGACACCTTCCTCGGCACCGACCCGGCGCCCGTGCCATACATCATTGGTATCGGGGGCAGCGTGGCTGTTGGCAAGAGCACCACGGCACGGGTTCTGCAATCGCTGCTGCAAAGTTGGGACGACCACCCCAACGTTGGCCTTCTCACCACCGACGGTTACCTGTACCCAAATGCCGAACTCGAACGGCGCGGTCTAATGGAACGCAAGGGCTTTCCTGAGAGCTACGACACCGCAGCCCTCATCGGGGCACTTCAGGCCGTGAAGTCGGGCGAGCCAGTGGTCTCGACACCGATCTATTCGCACCTCGAATACGACATCATGCCTGGTGCAGTCAATGAGATCCGCCAGCCCGACGTGTTGATCGTCGAGGGGTTGAACGTGCTCCAGGGCAACCCCACATCCTCGAATCTGTTCGTCTCAGACTTCTTTGACTTCTCGATCTATGTCGACGCCGACGAAGCGTTGATCAAGCAGTGGTACATCGACCGCTTTCTTGGTTTCCGAGCGTCAGTCTTTTCGAACCCCAGGTCGTACTTTCTCCACTACGCCAGCCTCGATACCGAGGAAGCAATCGAGGTGGCCGGGGGCATTTGGGAATCGATCAACGCGCCGAACCTGCGGTCAAATATTGCGCCGACAATGCATCGGGCTCGCTGCATTTTGACCAAAGGCGAAGGCCACCGCGTCACCCAGGTCGCTATCCAGAAATAGACTCCCAGACGCAAGATCCCCGGCCCTCGTCAGTCGCGCAGCGCCGGCAACGCCATCAAGGTGCTTGTGAGCCACAGCTCTTCGCTCGGGTTCCGAGACAGCGCCGACGATGCATTGGTGAGCGTGGAGAACACGTCGGTGTTGGACACGCCATCACCCACCAGCAGGTTCTCGCGATACCGGTGGGCCAGCGTCGAGAGCCCCATCCGCCACTCGTCGGTCCGATGCAACCGAGCCTCGCGTTTGTGTCGGGTCTCCATGGCCTTTCGACCAGAACCGCGAGTCCCGGTGAGCTCCTCGGTGTGGTCCATCGACTCGACTTCGGCGCCATGTTTCTCGTCGAGTGGAACTTGCGCCTCGTCGATCACCGCGGTGAGTTCGTTGACGATCTCGCTAATGGCGTATCCGGTCCCGTCGAGGCGGGTCGGGACGTTCCACCACAGATCGCGACGTTCAACAAAGGAGGTGTCGGTAAGGAGCAGCTCGGCTCGGTTGACATCACCGCATGCACCTCTCGCTGTCGCCTCGGCGCGAGTATCGCCGATGCCTCGCGCACGAAGCGCATCGGCGATCACCGATTCAGGAACTGATGGAAAGTCGATCGTGACCGAACGCGACGCAATCGTGATGTGCTCGGGCGGCACCTGCTCGGCCAACAGGATGAACATCGTCGACGCAGGCGGCTCTTCAATTGTTTTGAGCAGGTTCGCTGCAACTCGACCATCGGCATCGTGGAAACGATCGAGGATCAACACTTTGCGGCCGGCCTCCGATGGTGAGCGAGATGCTTCGACGATCACCGATTCGGCTTCGTCCATCAAGAACGCGTTGCCGGACGGTTCGAAGACCACCACGTCGGGGTGCTCTTCTCGGACGGCGAGCGCACGGTTGCGCTCACGATCTTGGGGGGCGCCGACGAGCTCGCCGGCCATACGGACCGCGGCGCGCCGTTTACCCGAGCCTCGTGGCCCCACGAACAGATAGGCGTGCACCGGGTTGGGCACCGACGCACGCAGCTGCTGTACCGCAACCTCTTGACCAATGATGTCCGCAAAGGGATCTGGCGACGTCATAACGCTTGTAGGCGGTCGGACACCACGAGATGCACTCGGGCGGCGACCGTGTCGATGTCGCCGTTGGCATCGACGATGACCCAACGGTCCGGGGCCGACGCCGCGAGCGACCGGTAGGTGTCGACGACCTGGCGGCCGAGTTGTATGCCTGCTTCTTCGATGCGATCCAGGTCGTCGCCAAGCCGTGCTCGGGCCGTTGTTGGATCTGCATCGAGCAAGACCGTCAGATCGGGCTTGAGGCCGTTCGTTGCAAACTCGTTGAGTTCGGCAACGACATCGATGCCGAGGTTTCGTCCGACTCCTTGGTAGGCCAACGACGATGCAACGAACCTGTCCGAGACAACATCTCGGCCGGCCAACAGCTGCGGAAGAATGAGTTCGTCGACGTGTTGGGCACGAGCAGCGGCCATCAACAGCGCCTCGGTCCGGTTTGTCATATTCAGATACTGGGGATCGAGTACGAGCTCGCGAATCTTGCTGCCGATCGCCGTGCCACCGGGCTCGCGGGTGAGTACAGCATCGAGCGCCGCTGCCAATCGGGCAGCCTGAGTCGACTTTCCCGAACCGTCGCCGCCCTCGAACGCAATGAAACGGCCGCGTCGAACCGCAGATTCTGTAGAGGTCATCGTCGTCTGAGACTATCGCCCCCTCTGCCTTCACGGGTACGATCTGGGGATGTCCATAGATTCAGCGGGAAGCGACGAGGCCGAGCTCACAGCTCTCGACGCCGTTGCTGATGCCGAATCGAACGCCAAGGACTTCGACCTCATTGGCGGTGCTGTCCGCAGAGCAATGGTCCTCGCAACGATCGCCATCGCCCTGTCGTTCTTTGCCCCCGGACTCTTCGATCGACTTCTCGAGGTGCTGAGCAGCGCCGAGCGCTTGCGCAACATCGAGCCGTGGTGGTTCGCCGCCATGATCGCAGCCGAGATTGCGAGCTTCGCAAGCCTGTGGTGGCTGATCAAGATCTTGTTGCCGAAGGTCTCCTGGTTCGTGGCTGCAACAAGTCAACTCACCTCGAACTCGATTAGTCGGGTGGTGCCGGGCGGCGGCGGTCCTGCCGCCGGAGGTGCCGCGCTCTACAAGATGCTTGCGGTCAGCGGAACCAGCCCGACCCAGGCTGCCGGAGCTCTCGCTGCAACATCGGTGTTGTCGACCGCAGCGCTGGCCGCCATTCCTGGCGTCGGGTTTCTTATTGCCTTGCTCGGCGCGCCGATTCCCGAAGGCATTTCGCCAATTGCTATTGCCTCGGCGGTCATGTGTGTGTTGGTGTTGGGTGTTGGGTACATGGCGCTCCGGTACACCAAGCCGTTGCTCATCGTCGGCGCGGTCGTCGATCGCCTTCTCGACATGGTCGGCCGGCTCTTTCGAAAGGACTGGGGTGTACAGCCAGCAACCCTTGTGAGCGAGCGAGATCGGCTCGGCGCTCTTCTCGGCAAGCGCTGGCCGCAGGCGACAGCGGCGAGCGCCCTGAACTGGACGTTCGACTATCTCGTGCTCGTCTTTGCGCTCTATGCCGTGGGCGCCGAACCGCGACTCAGCCTCGTCATGGTTGCGTACGCCTCTGGTGCAGTCCTGTCGATGATCTCGATCACACCGGGTGGTTTTGGATTCGTCGAGGTCGGGCTGACCGGGGTCCTTACCCTTTCGGGCATTCCAAGTGACGCCGCTGCAGTTGCCGTCCTTGCCTACCGGGGTGTCTCGCTGTGGTTTCCAATCGCCAGTGGGCTCTTTGCCTGGTTGGCGTTTCGAGCTCGATTCTCAAACGAGAACTGACCTTCTGTTCGTTCGCCTAGTTGCCGAGCAGACGGTTCAGTCCGTTGCTGACATCGAGAGCAAGCGACGAATCGGCGAAGGTGAGAATGACAAAGGCAATGATCGAAAACAGTAGCGTTGCCACGATCAGCAACCGAGTGGACAGGAAATTGTCTTCCGTCTCGGCGCCATCTCGTGATGGGATTGCTCTGACCTGTGCCGGAATGTGGATCGGTTTTTGGCCGGTCTGCGTCGCGCCGGGAACCGCTGTTGGGAACGCAACTCCGTGGTCCGCCGAGAAGGGGTCGGCGTCGAAGGTCTCGGGTACTGGACGTGAGATTGCCAACGGATCGTTGAGGATGCCGGTGGTGTCGACGAGCGGCCCGTACTGCTGGTCTTTCGGGAATGGCTCCGGGCAATCGACTTGTGCAAACGGGTTGGTTGTGGTGGTGGTGGCGGCGGGTTCGGACGGTGTTGGAGCAACCGGTTCTGCGAGTTCGCGGTCGACGTGATAGGTGTCGTCGACTCCGGCGATTGCGACATCTTCTGCGCTCTCGAGGTCGGCGAAATAGTCGACCTTTTCGACGGCAATTTCTGGTGGCGCTGCAGCGACGGGGGGAACCGAAGGCTCGGGGTGCTGCGCTGCTGGAGGCAATTGAGGTGGCGCTCCCACCACGGGTTCGTGGGCCCTCGCTGCTGCGGGAAGCCGCTGCTGGTCGGCAACTCGCTCTGGTTGCCGCGCAACCGGGTCTTCCACAGCGCCACCGTCGCTGTTTGGTCGGTAATCGGCCAGAAAGCCAGTCTGCGGAGCCACGGGTTCAGCAGTGACCGGTTCAGGAGCCACGGGTTCAGCAGTGACCGATTCAGGAGTTACCGGTTCAGCAGTGACCGATTCAGGAGTCTCACCAATGGGGGCCACAGGAGATGGTTGTGCCGCGGTCTCTGCCGTTGACGGCGCACCTCTTCCGAAAATGGATATTCCAACCACGGGTGCGGGATCTGGTTCCGGCGAGCGAACCACCGCATCAACGGGCACGGGGGGTGGTTGCGGCGCAACGAATACGGCACTCGCGTTCGCTACCGTCGCAGGCTGAACGGGGGCCACTGGTGGTAACACGGGTTCTGCGAGACTCGGGGGCACCTCTTCTGTGGTTTCGCCAGTAATCAATCGCAACGAAGGAGGTTCGGCCTCACGAGCAGTGTCGGTGGACGCATCCTCATCCGTAGCAGTCGAACCACCGGGAAGATCAGGGACGCTATAGAGCGTCCGCTCAGATGCAGATTTCATCCGTTCGGCAGATTCGCCAAGCCCTTGGAGACGATCGAGGATCGAATCGAGGTGGGAACCCGAACCGCCAGGGTCGACGTGAGTTGCGGCGTGTAGCTCTGACATCCCTTTCAATCGGCATGTCCGCAGCGAGATATAGCGAGTTGTCTAGGCCGTTCGGACCAAGGTCTCGGCCTATTCGTTCTCCTCCGACGCCTTCTTCTTTGCCGGTGCCTTCTTCTTTGCCGGTGCCTTCTTCTTTGCTGCGGCCTTCTTCTTTGCTGCGGCCTTCTTCTTCGCTGCGGCCTTCTTCTTTTTCTTGGCTGGAGCCTTCTTCTTTTTCTTCTTCGCCGGCCCTGCCG
>CALKGG010000089.1 GCA_938084885.1 uncultured Acidimicrobiales bacterium | reverse complement strand
CCCCAATCCAACGCTCAAAATTCAAAGGCGAATGGACCTACTACTGCGAGACGCAGGTTTAAGAATGACGCAGCGGCTCCGCCGCGATTTTGCGTCATTCTGAAACCTGCCTCACTCCCTTTCAGGGGGAGCGTTCAAGCGCCACGCAGGCTGGGCGCCGGAGGCGGTGGTTGTTTGTGGGGTGCGTTTTTGCCGCTAGGCAAAAAGGCGAGTTTGCGAAGGTCCGTTAGGACCGCCGCAATACTGTCAGCTTTGCCTGGGCGCCGGAGGCGGTGGTTGTTTGTGGGGTGCGTTTTTGCCGCTAGGCAAAAAGGCGAGTTTGCGAAGGTCCGTTAGGACCGCCGCAATACTGTCAGCTTTGCCTGGGCGCGGTTTTTGGCCGAATTACATGTTTGTAACTACACGCGCTAAGTTTCTGGCTTCGGCGGAAACTTGCTTTTTACTGTGGAGTACTCGGTGTATTTGAAATCGCTCACGATGAAGGGCTTTAAGTCCTTTGCCGACTCGATCGACCTGAAGCTAGAACCCGGTGTCACTGTTGTGGTGGGGCCAAACGGTAGCGGCAAGTCCAACGTGGTCGACGCCATTGCGTGGGTGCTCGGCGCCCAGTCGCCAAAGTCGGTGCGCTCACAAAAGATGGACGACGTCATCTTCGCCGGAACCTCAAACCGTCCGGCGCTTGGACGAGCCCATGTCGCGCTCACCATCGATAACTCCGACGGGCTCTTGCCGACCGAATTCTCCGAAGTCGAGATCTCCCGCACACTGTTCCGCTCCGGCGACAGCGAATACCACCTCAACGGCGTTCCGTGTCGGCTCATGGACATCCAAGAGATGCTGTCAGACTCCGGTGTTGGCCGCAGCCAGCACGTCATCATCAGTCAGGGACAAATCGACGCCGTCCTCAACGCACGGCCAGAAGAACGCCGCCTGATCATCGAAGAGGCAGCAGGTGTCCTCAAGTTCCGCAAACGCCGCGAGAAGGCACAGCGTCGCCTCGTCGCCACCGAAGCAAACCTGACCCGCATCCAAGACCTCCTCCGTGAAGTTCGTCGTCAGCTTCGCCCACTCGAAAAACAAGCCGACGCAGCCCGCCGGCACGGAGACGTCGTTAGCGAACTTCACAAATGCCAGGTGTTCCTCGCCGGGCGTCAAGTCACGTCGCTGCGTAAGGCCATGACCAGCCACGCCACAGGCAGGCAAGAATTTGCCGCCACCGATCGCCAACTACGTTCAGCTCTCGCAACCCTCGATACCGACATCATTGGACTCGAAAGCGACCTTTCGGCCCAAGGCGCCGTCGACCTCGGCGACGCGCTTGCACGTTTGGAAGGGCTCAGTCAACGAGCTGGAGGAGCGAGCAACCTCATCACCGAACGCCTGAAGGGCATCGAGCGCGAACGTCAGGCGACCATCGACGGCGACGTTGTGGCGGCGCTTCGCTCCGAAGCGGGCCAGCTCGGCGAACAACTCATCGACGTCGACGCCAAAGCCGCCGAACTCGCACCAGAACACGACGAGATTACCCAAGCCGAGCAAAGCCTCGACGATGACCGCTCCGCGTTTGAACTCGCCATGTCGTCGATCACCGGCGATGGCACCGAGGCCGCAGCAGCAGGTCGAGCCGCTGAAGTCCGAGGCGAGCTCGCTGCGTTGCGGAACTCGATCGAGTCCGCCGACACCGAACTCACCCGAATTGGCGAGCGCACCACCTCGCTCTCAGAACGCAAGCAACGGCTCGACGAACGCACGGTCGGCGAACGCGAAACGCTCGATGCTGCGGTCCACCTCGAAACCCAGCTTGTCAGCGCGGCAGACAAAGCCGCCAGCGAACACCTCGCTGCACAAGAGAAGCTGTCGGCACTGCGCGACGAACGAGCCGAAGCCGACGCGGTATGTCGGGCAGGCGAAGCTCGAGTATCAGCACTCGGCGAGGCGCTCTCGTCGGCGAGGGCATCAGCGGGCGTCGACGCGCTCGGCGCAATGGACGGCCTCGTCGGCACACTGCTCGACGTCGTCGGCATCGAACATGGCTGGGAAGACGCCGTCGAAGCGGCACTTGGCGAAGCGCTCGGCGCAGTAGTCGTCGAATCGCCAGAAGCCGCACGCGCCGCACTCGTCGCCTTCGAGAATGGTCGAGGTCAGGGCGCCGTTATTGCCCTCGACGCCGCGCTTCCTCCCGCGGTGCCCAACCCACATTCGATCCTCAATCACGTGACGCCGCTGCGAAGCGACGTCGCCGGCGTGCTCGGCAGCCTCCTGTCAGGTGTCGACGCCGTAGAAGGCGACTGGCGAACCGCGCTCGACAGTTCGGTCGAATCGGGCCGCGTCGTCGTTACCAAATCGGGCGATCGCATCGGCGGCGGCCTTTGGCGCATCGGCACCTCCGGTGTCGGCGCCACCCAAGCTGCACTCGACGAAGCAACCGCCGAGGCCGAATCTGCTCGCATGCACCGCAATCGCTGCGACGACGACATCACGACCCTCAGCGCCGAAGTCGACACGCTGCTCGAAGCCGACCGAGCCGCCGCCGACGCACTCGACAGTAACGACGCGCAGCTCACCTCGACCACCGAAGCGCTGCACAAAATCGACGCAGAGATCCGTCAGATCGCCATTGAGAACGACGCCCTGGCCACCCAGCGTGGAGACCTCGAGGCCCGGCTGTCACGCGAGTCTGCTCGTGCGGGCGAGCTCGATTCGTTGCTGCCCGGGCTGGAGTCCGCCGAGGTGCAGTCAGCAGAACGCAACCGCGAACTCGAAGCCACCCGCACCGTGTTGCAACAGCGTTCGTCGGCGCTATCGCAGAGGCGCACCGACTTCGAAGTGAAATCGGCAGCGCTCGAAGAACGTCGTGGAGTGTTGCGCCGACGCCTCGGCGAGGTCCAAGATCGCCTCGAACGCCTCGCGGTTGAACGGACCGAGGCCGAGGCCAAGCGAGTCCTCCTCGACCGAACCGAAGGCTTGACCCGGCGTTTGCAGGCCATGCTTGCCGAGACGATAACCCACCTCGGTACCCACCTTGAGGCTCGCCGCGAGGAGCGCCGCGAGCAGTCGGCCATGGTGCGCGAACTCACCGAACAACTCGATGCAATGCGGGCACAGCGTTCGTTGACCGAAACCGAATTGCGAGAACTCAACGAGCGGATGAGCCGAATCGAAATCGACGAGGCAGAAACACGTCTTCGTCTCGAAACCACAACCGAGATGTTGCGGCGCGACCTCGACGTCGACCCACAGACCGCCGTCGATTCCGAGGCGCCAGAGCTTCCAGAAAATGTCACCCCAGCAGCCCGAGCTCGTGAACTCGAACGAGATCTCAAGTTGATGGGTCCCATCAACCCGCTCGCGCTCCAAGAGTTCGAAGCACTGCAAGAACGTCACGAGTTTCTCAATGGCCAACTCGATGACATTCGCTCGACACGCCGTGAGCTCAACAAAGTCATCAAGGCCATCGACGAAGAGATCGTCACCGTGTTTGCTTCGGCCTACGCCGACGTTGCCGACAACTTCACCCTGCTCTTCGAGCGGTTGTTCCCGGGTGGACAGGGCTCGTTGCGCTTGACCGAACCCGACAACCTGCTCGAAACCGGTATCGAAGTCAGCGCAAAGCCGTCTGGCAAGAACGTCAAGAAGCTGTCGCTGCTCTCGGGCGGCGAACGTTCGCTCACCGCACTGGCGTTCCTCTTTGCAATCTTCCGCAGTCGGCCATCGCCCTTCTATGTCATGGACGAGGTCGAAGCTGCGCTCGACGATGTCAACCTGCATCGCTTCCTCAGCCTCATCGAGGAGTTCCGCAACGAGGCTCAGCTCGTGATCGTGTCGCACCAAAAGCGCACGATGGAAGCTGCCGATTCGTTGTACGGCGTGACGATGGAGCCTGGCGGCTCGTCTCGGGTCGTCAGCGAACGGTCCGAGGTCGAACGCAACTTCGGCACCGGTCCCACGCGCGAAGAAGCGCTCGCCGACAGCCTTGTGAAATAGCCTCGCCGAAACAGCGCCATCTCGGCCCGCGTGGGGAGGGGCCCCTAGGCAGATTTGGCTACGACGCACTACCGTTGAGGTGTGCGCATTCTTGTTGTTGACGACGAAGCAGACCTAGCCGACGCAGTTGCGACTGGGCTTCGGCGTGAGGGATACGCAGTCGATGTGGCCCACGGTGGGCTCGACGCCCTCGACCGAGTGCAGTTTCAGCCATACGACCTCATCTGTCTCGATCTCACGATGCCCGACATCGACGGGCTCGAAGTGTGTCGACAAATTCGTGCGAACCCGCCCGAAGGCGGAGCGCCTCGGGTGCTGATGCTTACCGCTCGCGATTCGGTCGACGAAAAGATCACCGGGCTCGACGCTGGCGCCGACGATTACCTCGTCAAACCCTTCGCCCTCGGCGAGCTCTCGGCACGGATCCGGGTTCTGCTCCGCCGCGATGCCGAGCAAGCATCTTCGGTGATTGAAGTTGGTCCGCTGATTCTCGACACTGCGCGCCACGAAGCATCGAACCGTGGCGAGATGTTGGACCTCACCCCAAAGGAATTCGCACTGCTGCGCTACTTCATGTCGCACGCTGGCCACGTGCTCAGCCAAGAGCACCTGCTCGAACACGTCTGGGATGAGAACGCCGACCCGTTCACCAACACGGTTCGGGTCACGGTTGGAACGTTGCGCCGCAAGCTCAACGCCGACGATGAAGCACCGTTGATCGAGACGGTCATTGGGTCCGGATACCGCCTAATCGACAACGAGCGGCTCCTATGACCACGACCGGCTCGACCCCAGAGCAGATGGCTCCAACACCGGACCCTGGTTCGGTGACCGGAGAGTTCCGTCCGCCGGAGGAAGTGTTGGCGACAAAGGAGCGTCCCGTCCGGCGCCCCATGAGCGTCGGGGCAAACACCGACCGCTTCTTGCCATCGTGGGTTGGATCGATCCGGTTTCGTCTCGCCCTGCTCTATTCGATCTTGCTGTTTGGTCTCGCCGCCATCGTGATCGGCGGCCTCTACGCCGGGATCAGTCGCGAGATTGGACAAACAATCACCCAAGACCCGAGCTTCACCGTCTTTGTCGACCCGTCCACCGGCGAGCAAGTTGCGGTTCCCGTGCTCGAAGATTTTGAAGCCGAGGTCGACCGTCAAGTCCTCGAAGACCTCCGGCAGTATTCGTTCGCGGCGCTCGGCCTGTTGTTCATTACAAGCCTCGCGGTTGGGTGGTATGTGGCCGGTATCGTCCTTCGCCCCATCGAGCGAATTACGACCGTGGCCCGAAACATCAACGCCACCGACCTCAACCGGCGCATCAACCTCGCTGGCCCCGATGACGAGCTGGGACAGTTAGCTGGAACCTTCGACGACATGCTCGATCGGCTCGACATGGCGTTCAGCGCGCAGACCAGGTTCATTCATGAGGCGTCTCACGAACTCAGGAACCCGTTGGCGGTGATACGGACCAACCTCGAAGTCACGCTCGGCAACCCCGATGCAACGGTGTCCGAGCTGCGCAAAGCGGGCGCGGTCGTGACCCGTAGCGCGGAGCGAATGGCTACCCTCGTCGACGATTTGCTCGATCACGCCCGCGAAGAAACGCGTGCGACACAGGTCGAGGTCGTCGACGTCAATGGCGTCGTTCAGCACGTGGTCGAAGAGTTCGAAATCCCCGCTGCCGCAGACGGAATTTCGTTGGTGTCGGCGGCAGACCCAGAGCTTCTGGTGGAAGGCGACCCGGTGGCGCTTCGTCGAGCGTTGGCAAACCTGCTGGCGAATGCGATTCGGCTGGCGCCTGACGGCACGGTCATCTCGGTGCGCGCTGGCCGCATCGAGGACTGGATTTGGATGGGCGTCCAAGACCAAGGGCCAGGAATCGCCGCCGGCGATCAACAACGAGTGTTTCGACGGTTCTGGCGTGGGGACAAAAACGATACGTCCGAAAAGATGAAGCGGGATGGCCGTTCTGGACTCGGGCTCGCAATCGTCAAACAGATCGCCGAAACACACGGTGGCGCAGTACGGCTCGAATCCGAGCTTGGACAAGGGTCGACCTTTGTGGTGTGGATTCCGAGTATCGGAGCCGAGCATTCGCCATTTTCACCCAGCAACACCGCTGCACGTAGCGAGTCGAATCGAAGCGAGCCGCCCACGTTTAGTGATCATCCGGCGCTTACAAGCTCTTTACATCTCGAGGAGTAATGTCGTTGATGACCGTTGTTCCAATCGGGGGAATCCCCTCCTCCTCGGTTGGTCAGCATCATGTCAGGGACCAGGTGCCCGGTTTGTCCGTCCTTTTGCCGGGCGCCTCGTTCCTGACAGGGAATGCAGGTCGTAGGATGATCGGGCTATGGATCCGATACTCCTGATTGTTCTCATCGTCGTTGCCGTCCTTGTGGTCGGTGGCGCCGGTTTCGCCTTCCTTCGTGGCCGGGGCGACCACACACCAACGCTCGACCCGCGTGCGACCGATACTGCAGATTCGGTACTCACCAAACCAACGTCGCCGGTCGCTCCAACACCGGACGGCGATGTCGATGGCGGCGTGGATGCAGCGGTTGACGAACTCGACGACGAGATGGTCGAAGAGGCCGCTCCCGAACCTGAGGCGGCCACGTTTCGTGGACGTCTCAGCAAGGCCCGTTCGGCAATGTCGGGGTATCTCAGCGCGATCCTGTCGGGAGGCGACGTCAACGCCGAGACGTGGGACGAGCTCGAAGAAGCGTTGATTCGCGCCGACGTTGGGGTCATGGCGACGACCGAAATTCTTGACTCGGTTCGAGAAACGGCGAGCGAGTCGGCGGTGAAGGATCCGGGCGAACTAATCGAATTGGTCAAAGACGAGATGAAGCGTCGCCTCGGGGGCTACGACCTGACCCTCGCTGAAGGCGGCGAGCCGTCGGTGTGGTTGTTCGTTGGCGTCAACGGCGTTGGCAAGACAACAACCATCGGCAAGATCGCCACCCGTGAGGTTGCAGCCGGTCGAAAGATTGTCCTTGCCGCAGGCGATACCTTCCGTGCCGCAGCTGCCGAGCAGCTCACCATGTGGGCCGAGCGGGCTGGAGCCGGGATTATTCGCGGGGCTGAGGGCGGCGACCCATCGTCGGTCATCTTCGACGCTGTCGAAAGTGCTGCGGCCAACGGGGCCGAGATTGTGCTGGCCGATACCGCAGGCCGTTTGCATACCAAGACCAACTTGATGAACGAGCTCTCGAAGGTGCGGCGAGTCGCCGAGAAGGGCGCAGGCACCGTCACCGAAACACTGCTCGTCATCGACGCTACGACAGGCCAAAATGGTCTGATCCAAGCCCGTGAATTTACCGAAGCTGCCGATCTCACCGGTGTGGTCCTGACCAAGCTGGATGGATCTGCCAAGGGTGGCATCGTCGTTGCGGTCCAGAACGAACTCGACATCCCCGTGAAGCTTGTTGGATTGGGTGAGGGTCCGCATGATCTGATCCCATTCGATGCGAACGACTTCGTCGACGCCCTCTTCGAATAACCCGGCAAACTAGACACGACAGACCCAAGACCACGACCGACTAGCCCGCAATTCGCCCGCATCCACCCAGGCCCAACCACCGGCCGGCACGAGTGCAGGGCTTGGAAAACACAGGAAACACCATGTTCGATACTTTGACCGATCGCTTTGACGGGATCTTTGGGAAGCTCCGCGGGAAAGGCAAGCTAAGCGAGAAGGACGTCGACGAGGCATTGCGCGAGATTCGTCTTGCGTTGCTCGAAGCCGACGTGAACTTCGAGGTCGTCAAGAGCTTGGTTGCTCGCATTCGGGAGCGCGCGGTTGGCGACGAACTGTCGAAGGCATTGAACCCGGGTCAACAGATCGTCAAGATCGTGCTCGAGGAGCTCACCGAGAGCCTCGGTGGCGAAGCAATGCAAATCACCTTTGCGGCAAAGCCGCCAACGGTGGTGCTGATGGCGGGCCTTCAGGGTTCGGGTAAGACGACGAACTCGGCCAAGTTGGCCAACATGTTCAAGTCGCAGGGCCGCAACGTGCTCCTGGTCGGCGCCGACTTGCAGCGTCCCGCCGCAGTCGAGCAGCTGCGCACGCTCGGCCGCCAGATCGACGTGCCGGTCTTTTCTGAGGCGTCGGATCCAGTAACGGTGGCCCGGGCGTCTCTCGAGGAGGCCAAGAACACCGGACGCGATGTGATCATCGTCGATACCGCGGGTCGGTTGGCCATCGATGCTGAGCTGATGGAGGAGGTCCGCCAAATTTCTGAGGCGGTCAGCCCGAAGTACACGTTCCTTGTCGTCGATGCAATGACTGGTCAGGACGCGGTGACCGTTGCCGAGTCGTTCCACAGCACGCTCGAGCTCGACGGTGTCATCCTCACCAAGCTCGATGGCGATGCCCGCGGTGGCGCGGCGTTGTCGGTCAAAGAGGTCGTTGGACGCCCGATAGCGTTTGCGTCGACGGGTGAGAAGATCGACGAGTTTGAAACCTTCTACCCCGATCGTTTGGCGAGCCGCATTCTGGGCATGGGCGACATCGAGACGCTCATCGAAAAGGCCGAGGCCGCATTCGAAGAGGATGAGGCCGAAGAGGCTGCGCAGCGTCTCATGGAGGGCACGTTCACGCTCGATGACTTCCTCCAGCAGATGCAGCAGATCAAGAAGATGGGTCCGATCGGCAATCTGCTCGGCATGATGCCTGGGATGCCCAAAGAGGTTCGTGATGTCGAGATCGAAGATCATCACGTCAACCGGCTTGAGGCCATTATCCGTTCGATGACCGTGGAGGAGCGTACGGATCCAAAGATCATCGATGCTTCGCGGCGTACTCGTATCGCAAACGGTTCGGGTATGAAGCCACAGGACGTGTCTGCGCTCGTCACCCAGTTCACGGAGATGAAAAAGATGATGGCGAAGCTCGGTGTGACGCCGAAGGCGAAGCCGAAGCGCAAGGGCAAGAAGAACAAGCGGAAGCGTGGCGGCGGTCGTACGACATCGAAGGGTAAGCAGGCGCTTGCTGATCCAACGGCAGTCCTGAACGAGGGGCTTGATGACATCACCGATCTCAAGCTTCCTGGCCTCGAAATTGAGGATCCGCGCACGAGCGGGAGCTGACATGGCCAGTCGGCTGTCAGGTCGGGTTTTGGTCCGTGACGCTATTCGCAATTGAACCGGTCGGTAATTGTCGCGAAGAGGGCGGGTGGCGATAGCATCTATCGGTCGAGTCCCTCCTGTCTTCGTGACTCGTAAGAAGAGGATTTTGTTGTGGCTGTAAAGCTTCGCCTGATGCGCATGGGTAAGAAAAAGCAACCGACGTACCGCGTCGTTGCTGCCGATTCACGTTCCCCAAGGAACGGTCGTTTCATCGAGATCGTGGGTACGTATCAGCCCCGTGAGGACCCATCGGTTATTCAGATCGATAACGAGAAGGCGGTGCACTGGCTTCGCCATGGCGCTCAGCCAACCGAGCGAGTCGAAAAGTTGTTGAAGATCTCTGGTGCGTGGGAAGAGTTCACTGGTGTTGCACCAGATGTGCCGCCGACTCCAGAACCAACGCCGGCCAAGGGTTACACGGCTCCTGCTCCGCCAAAGCCTCCAAAGGTCACAGCGCCAGCTGAAGACACCGCGGACGCTGAGGTCACAGCGGACGCTGAAGACGCAGCGGACGCTGATGCCGAGACGCCAGCCGCCGACGAGGCTCCTGCTGAGGAAGCAGCCGCCGAAGAAGCTCCTGTCGAGGGCGACGACGCATGAGCGAAGAGAACGACACTGACATCGAAGAAACAACAGTCGATGACACCGCTGTTGACCACGATGACGATGACGCTGCTGGCGAGGGTGCACCTACTGCTCAGGCAGTGCTCGAATACGTCGTCAAGTCGCTCGTACAGGACGAGGGAGCTGTCGAGGTCGGAGTCGATGACTCCAAGCGCACCCTGCAGCTCGAAGTGCGTGTCGGTCCCGACGACATGGGACGCGTCATTGGGCGTCGTGGCCGGGTGGCGAATGCCATCCGTACCCTGACCCGTGCTGCAGCCGCACGCGACGGTGTTGAAGTCGACATCGAATTCCTCGACTGAAAAGGCCTTTGACTGCGACGATTTCGTCTGCAGGCATAGTTCATGGTTATGCATAACAACGACCTCCTCCTCGTAGGGCATGTGCGCAAGGCACATGGTCTCAAGGGCGAGGTCGTTGTTCGTTTGACGACCAATCGAGACGAACGTGTGGCCAAAGGGGCTCGCCTCGTCGTTGGTGACGAGGAACTGATCGTGATGTCGTCTCGCCCGAAAGACACCGACTTCTTGGTGTTCTTCGACGGCGTCACTACCCGTGAACGGGCCGAAGAGCTGCGAGGGTCCGAGCTTCGCTCCGAGCCGCTCGATGACCCTGACGAGCTGTGGGTGCACGAGCTGATCGGCGCAACGGTCATCGACCAAGACGGCGTTGACCGCGGCGAGGTGGCGTTCGTTCAGTCGAATCCTGCGAGTGACCTTTTGGTTCTCGACAGCGAGATTTTGGTGCCGATTGTTTTTGTCGTCCAGATCGATGCTGCCGACGGGGTTGTGCACGTCGATGTTCCCGACGGTTTGTTCGAACTGTGAGCAGCGGACTTCGAGTCGACGTCTTCAGCGTTTTTCCCGAGCTCGTCGATGGTGCGCTCTCGGCGAGCATCATTGGCCGGGCGCGACAGAATAGCCAGATCGACCTTCGTCTACATGACCCGCGAGATCACGCAACCGACGCCCATCGCAGTATCGATGACTCGCCGTTTGGTGGGGGAGCGGGCATGGTGATGCGCCCCGATGTGCTGGCAGCGTCGATTCGCGAGACCGATCCGCCGCGCCCGCTGCTGGCAATGACTCCGTCTGGAGCGACCTTTGATCAGGCAATGGCCAGAGAGCTGGCGGCCGGTGGCGGGTTTTCGTTGTTGTGCGGCCGATACGAAGGTATCGACCAGCGGGTCCTCGATTCGGTTGTTGATGCTGAGGTGTCGATTGGCGATTACGTGCTTGCAGGTGGTGAGGTGGCCGCAGCAGTGATTATCGAAGCTGTGGGTCGCCTCGTTCCGGGTGTGCTTGGAAACGCCGATTCGATCGAGGACGAGTCGTTTGCGACGGGACTGCTCGAATACCCGCACTACACTCGCCCTGCCGACTTCGAGGGTGCCGAAGTGCCCCCGATTCTGTTGTCGGGAAATCACGGCGCAGTCGATCGATGGCGTTATGCCATGTCGCTGCGTCGAACGGTAGAACGCCGCCCAGACTTGATTGACGCCCGTGGGGGGCTGTCGCCCGATGATGAGGCAGACCTGGCGTGGTTGGCTGCGCTCGACCGCTAGCCCTCGTGCCTCTTGTGCCGGTGTCGTCGATGAGCTGACCGAATACGCGTGCCGACCCCGGGTGTTCGCGGGGAAATTGTGGCGCAACCTCAAGGATTGCTCGGCGGGGCCGATTGGACGGGTATGACCACCGAGCTGCTTCTG
Source organism: uncultured Acidimicrobiales bacterium (assembly GCA_938084885.1). Taxonomy (GTDB): domain Bacteria; phylum Actinomycetota; class Acidimicrobiia; order Acidimicrobiales; family SHLQ01; genus SHLQ01. The sequence continues at coordinate 5,341 of CALKGG010000089.1, read as the reverse complement.
TCGACCGGAACAACGTCATGGGATGAGGTCAAGACCTCCGTGACTGAGTCAGTACGAGATCTCCTTGGCGAGCACAACCAGCTCGTCACGGTTTCGGTGCCCCATCTCGGAAGGCGAATCGATGCGCGGCGGTCACGATCTGGTGAGCTTCAGCTGATCGCCTTTGGAAACGACAGCCTCGAGGGCAAGAGCCGGCTCACGGTGCGCGACGAGCGAGCCGTCATTGCCGTTGGTTTTTCGGTTGTGTCCGAGAGCTGGGGAACCTTCCAGTGGGATTGGTCGGCGCCAGTGAACCCCAACGATGTCGCCTCTGGCATCGTCCGAACGATGCGCGATATCTACAAGACCGCACCTGAAGAAGTCGAAGTCTCCGCCACTATCTGAGAGTTCTACACAACGCGCGCAGATATGTTGGAGGAAATGGCGTAGGGGCCTAGGCTTGTCCGCTGGCCCGTCGGCCATCCAACGCAGGAGCATCGCGATGAACATTCTTGATTCTGTCGACAAAAGAAGCCTCCGGGACGACATCCCCGAGTTCCAGGCAGGCGACACCGTCAAGGTGCACGTACGCGTGGTCGAAGGCAACAAAGAGCGTGTCCAGGTCTTCGAGGGCGTCGTCATTGCTCGCCGTGGATCCGGTGTCAACGAGTCGTTCACCGTCCGCAAGCTCAGCTTCGGTGTCGGCGTCGAGCGCACATTCCCGCTGCACTCACCAATCATGTCCAAGATCGAGTTCGTGACCCAGGGCGACGTGCGCCGTGCAAAGCTCTACTACCTGCGTGATCGCATTGGTAAGGCCGCCAAGGTCAAGGAAAAGCGCAAGTTCTAAGCACCCTGTTCTGACAAGCCGCTCGGTTCGCCGGGCGGCTTTTGTCGTTTTGTGCGCCGCTACGACCGGGATGAATTGCGACCGGGATGAATTGCGGCCTGGATGAATTGCCTGGCTGGCCAGCGTGGGGCCTCATTGATCTCGCTTTGCCTTGTTCTCGGCACCGTTGATCATCTGGCCATTTTTGAGGTCGGTTGGGCCGCCCTTCGATGAGGGCTTGATGTGGTCTGCTTCGAGCCAGCGGAACGGGGTCTGTGTGCCCAGGTTGCATTGGCCGCGTTGTTGCACGAGGAGGGCATTGCGTTGCTCTTTGGTGAAGAGTCGGATGTCTTGGCCTTGGTTCAGCACGGCATCGTCGGCATCGAGGATCATCCGGCGGAGCTTGCCGGCGAGCACGATGCCGAGCGCGTGTTTCGGGTGGATGGGTGTGCCCCGAATCGTCTCGCACCTGCCGTCGATGTCGTCCCAGGCAATCGGGACTTCGAATGGGTCGATGTCGAGCGGGTTGGCTCCGTCGGGGTCGAGGTGTCCGAACGCACGGGCCAGGAGATCTTCGGCGACGCGTTCGCTCATGACGATGTTGACAAGGAAGTCGGGGTAGCTGCCGTCGTTGCGGCGCCATCCCCTCGCCATCAGCCGCAACAGGGCATCGAGGTTCTTGGTGGGCGCTGAGGTGACCGGCGCATGTGGATCGTTCTTGAGTGCACTGCGTTCGTTGGTTTCGAGCTTCTTGAGTTCGGCGTCATGCATGGTGAGAAAGGCTTCGCCGGTAATTGGGTCCATGCGCATCGTGACGTGGACATCCCCGTTTGCTTTGGTGTGAACTCGCATTCCATAGCCAGGGTTCGTCGGGTCGGTGAGTTCGCCGTCGGGGTCGGCAGCGTTGAGCCAATAGGTGATGAGGTTGACCCAGTCGGTCCACACAAACTCGGCGGCCGCATCGATGAGCATTTGTTGATCGCGTATGAGGAAGTGGTTCGTGCGGGCGTTGTCGACATCTCGCAGCGCTTCTACGTGTGCCCGACTGAGCGTGCCTGCGGTCAGGGCCGCACCGACCTCGGGGAAGTCTCGCAGCCACATAGCCAGCGACCGTGCTGCGCCCAATCTTTGGGTTGGTTGGCCGGTTTCTTTGGCGAGGTGGGTCGTGAGGATTCGGTTGCCGTAGTGCACCGACATGGCTGCGCTCTCGGCTTCTTCAATAGCCGCTGCTTGCAACCCGTGGGCTTGCGACACGAGTTCGCACGTTCGCAAAACAACGCGGTTGAGCTCGTCGATAGGCAGCGATGACAGGCCGAGGTTGGCAACGTCGGCGATGGCCGTGTCGAGGTGAGCCAACACGTTGTTGACGTAGTCCGCTTGATGATCGCTGATCGACATTGAATCTCCACCTCCTTTCGGTATCGGGAACTAGTGGATAGTGTATCGAACGTATGTTCGATACACAAGTCGAATGTGATCGGCACCCAAGAAGCGGAGAGCGGAGGGACAACCGCGCAGCTCTCGGATGCCCGGATCGCTGTCAGACCCTCTGCGTAGTGTCTGCTGGCATGACGAACGCACGAAAAGAACTGGGCCGTCAGGGCGAAGAGCTTGCCGCTCGCTGGTACGAGCGGCGCGGGTGGATCGTGCTCGACCGGAACTGGCGAAGTGGCCGCGGCGAACTCGATCTGGTGGTGAGCAAACAGGGCACCGTTGCCTTTGTCGAAGTGAAAACCCGGTCGTCTCGCAGGTGGGGGAGCCCCGCTGAAGCGGTCACTGTTGATAAACAAGAGCGCATTCGGCGCCTAGCCCTGGCATGGATACGCGAACACCGTCGTCGCCGTGATGAGCTTCGCTTCGATGTGGTGGCGGTAACAGGCGCCGACGTCGAAGTGCTCGAAGGTGCCTTCTAGCCGAGCAGCGCCCAGGCCAGCAGCGCCACTGCAGCAACGACGGATGCAACAACAAACACGTAATCAAAAGGTGACTTCTTGTGCTGTCGCGTCGGGTCCATTCCCATAGCTCTCAGTATGCTCTGGAGGTGGCAAGGCGCGCACTTCTCCTCATGATCGTGATCGCGTTGATCGCTACGGCATGTGGCGGCAGCGGCATTGTTTTGCCCGACGACGCCGACGAAGAGCTCTTTGCTGGATTGGCCGTGTATCAGCAACGGTGTGCGCAATGCCACGGGCAAACGGGCGGCGGTGGCATCGGCGCGAACATTCAAGATATCGAGAGCCGCCTAACCAACGCAGAACAACGCGACGTCGTCGTGAACGGTCGGCGTGGCCCAACGGGTCAGATGCCAGCATTTGGACAAACCCTGTCGGACGCTGATATCGACGCGGTCGTGCGTTTCACCCGGGACATTCTCGAACCCGCATAGGCCACGCCTCAGCCACTGTCACAGGGGGCCTCTAAGGTGTTCCTAGGCCTCGTGTCGACTGCCTAAAGTCGCTCCAAAGAACGTCACCGCGCCGCGTGCGCTTTGGAGAACGACCATGCTTGCAATTGTCCGATCGGCCACGATCAGCGGCGTCCGCGGGTTTCCCGTCGACGTCGAGGTGCACGTCGGGAGCGGTCTGCCCGCCTTCCAGATTGTTGGGTTGCCCGACACGTCATGTCGAGAAGCACGCGACCGGGTTCGGGCGGCCCTCCAGTCGAGCGGCATCGAGTGGCCGCAACGCAAGATCACCGTCAACTTGGCGCCGAGTGATCTGAAGAAAACCGGCCCGAGTCTCGACCTCGCAATCGCTGTGGGCATCCTCGGAGCGATCGAACGCATCGATTGCGCCCTTCTCGACGACTACGGGTTTCTTGGTGAGCTCGGCCTCGACGGAACCGTGCGTCCAGTCCGAGGTGCACTGCCAATGGGTGATGCCGTCAAAACAAACAGCATCGTTGCGCCCGCTGGAAACGGTATGGAGATGACACTGCTCGACCAGCAGGTGCATCCCGTCGAAACCCTCCGCGAAGTCATCGACTGCCTCTCGAACCATGCAACGTGGGCTGACCCACCCGACCTCGTGGCGCCAAAAAGCCGACGCAAACGCCACGATCTCCTCGACATTCGCGGCCAGCAGCTCGCAAAGCTTGCCTTAACGATCAGTGCGGCCGGTGGGCACCACATGCTCATGGTCGGCCCACCGGGAGCCGGAAAGACCATGCTGGCTCGACGTTTACCAGCGCTGCTGCCCGACCTCACCGAGCGCGAGGCGCTCGAGGTCACCCGCATCCATTCGGCAGCGGGCGAGCTCAGCGCCGATCAAGTGCCGCTCGTCGACCCGCCATTTCGGGCGCCCCATCACAGCGCCTCACCGGTGTCGCTCATAGGTGGTGGGGCGTCGTCGATGCGGCCAGGCGAAATCTCCCTTGCCCACCGTGGCGTGCTCTTTCTCGACGAGTTGGGAGAATTCACCCCGAGCGCGCTCGACGGTATGCGTCAGCCGCTCGAAGAACGAGTCGTGCGCGTCAGCCGAGCGCACAGCACTGCAAAGTACCCCGCAGGCGTACTCCTGGTGGCCTCGATGAACCCGTGTCCGTGCGGCGAGTCCGGAGCACCCGGAGCGTGTCGTTGCAGCGACGCTGCCCGCGCCCGCTACCACCGTCGAGTGTCAGGGCCGCTTCTCGACCGGTTCGATCTGCGAATCGGTGTGCAACGACCCGCCCCATCCGAGCTCTTTGCCGAACCCCAAGGTGAAACCAGCGCGCAAGTCGCCGAGCGGGTTGCGGGCGCCCGAGAGCGAGCCATTGCCCGAACCGGCGCAGTGAATTCCCAAATCGAACCCGGCGAACTCGATTCGATCGTCCCGCTCACCAACAGCGCTCGCACCATTCTCGAAAACGCCGTGGGCCAAGGCAGGTTGTCGGCCCGAGGTGTGGGACGCGTCCGATCAGTCTCGCGCACGATCGCCGATCTCGAGGGCGGTGGAGACGAGGTCACCGTCGAACAACTCTGCCTGGCCATGTCGCTTCGCGTTGACCCGTTTGGATTCGGCGGATGAAGACAAGCGAACCCAACCTCCAATCCAAGAACGACGAAGCATGGCTTCTCGGCCTCTTGCGCTTGCCGGGCATGGGGCCGAGCCGCCTCCGCAGGTTGCTCGAGACCCGTTCGCCCGAACGGGCATGGGTTTGCCTCGTCTCGGGCGAAACCATCGCCGTCGACGGAGTGTCCGCCGACCTTCTGGCCCAATGGCGAATGCACGCACGTCGAACATCGATCGATGACCATTGGGCGGCGGCCCAAGAACTTGGTGTGTGGATGCATCACCTCGGTGGCGTCGACTACCCCGAGCGCCTGGCAGACGACATCGAACCGCCGCACCTGCTCTTTGGCCTCGGAAAGCCGCTCGGCGACCAACCAACGGTCGGCATTGTCGGCACTCGCAACTGCACCTCATATGGAAAGCGGTGTGCGTTCGAATTCGGCGCTGCCTTGGCCGCAGCTGGAGTATCGGTTGTATCCGGGCTCGCACTCGGGATCGACGCCGCAGCGCACCAAGGCGTGCTCAGCGTGAACACTGCCGACCG
>CALKGG010000088.1 GCA_938084885.1 uncultured Acidimicrobiales bacterium | reverse complement strand
TCTGTCAGCATCGATCGGCGGATTGTTTGCCGCTTGTGGAACTGTGGCGGGCGATGCCGGCGTGCTCGTGGTCGTGGTGGTGCTGGTCGTGCTCGTGGTCGTGGTGGTGCTGGTCGTGCTCGTGGTCGTGGTGGTGCTGGTCGTGCTCGGTGCCATTGGTTCTGTGGTCGTTGGAGCGGGCGCCGTCTCAACAACTTCGACCAGCTCGCGGAATGCCAACTGCTCTGGCACTGGGTCGGCCGCGGGGACGACCGCTCCCGAAATTGCGATGGCAGCAGCCGCGGCGGCCGAGATCACCGGAGCGGTCGCCGTGCTGACCAAATTGCCGATCGGCAAATTTCGAGCACCGGGCAAGCTCGCAACCCACGCAAGCGGGCCGGTAATCCGGCGAAGCTCTCCTAACCCAATGTTGAGGAAGGCCCGAACGACCTGTGGATCGAATTGGCTACCTGCATTTGCGGCAATCTCTCGACGCGCCACTTCGGCAGGCATTGGTTTCTTGTACGAGCGCGTGCTCGTCATCACGTCATAGGCATCAGCAACGGCGACCATCCGTGCAGATAGAGGTATCCCTTCACCGGCAAGGCCGGCCGGATAGCCCCCACCGTCCCAACGCTCGTGATGACCATCGGCTGCTCTGCCCCAGACGCCGAGCCAATCAGAGATGGGCGCAAGATACACCCTGGCCGCCGCCGGATGACCGCTAAGGATCTTCCATTCTTCGGCGTCTGGCCTTCCGGGTTTGTTGAGAATTTCCGCCGGAACCGAGAGCTTGCCCATGTCGTGAAGCAAGGCCGCCCACCGAAGTTTCCCGGCATCTTCGCCGACGATGCCCATCTCTTCGGCGAGCAGATCGGTGTATCCGCGCACCCGTTCTGCGTGGCCACGTGTTCTTCTGTCGTGGGCAGAGAGCATCGCGACCAAATCGATCATCTGCGCAGCGACCGAGTCGGCCGCCGTCAACGCGCGACCACTCTCGTGAATTTCCGCAAGACGCTTCTTTGTTGCTGCGGTGGTGCCGGCCCGCAACGCTGCAGAGAATCGGCTGGGGGCCTGATCGGGAAAGATCAGGGTCAGACGCATGAGCAACGCAAGCGGAGTCAGGCGCCGGGTCAGCCGCTCGAGCATCTTGGTGAGGATGGTGGCGATAACCACAAGCCCCGCCCACCACAGCCACCGATTTAGGCCGAGGACCTCAGGCGGAAAGCTGATCGAAGCCCAAACCCCAAACAACAACGAGGACACGAGTGGCAGAACCCAAAGGAAGAGTCGAATCGCTTTCGCGAGGCGAGGCCGCCCCTCCCATGAGTCAGATTGTGATGATGCACGCTTGGCCGCCTCGTCCATCTGGGTCGGACCAGACGCAATTGCCATTGCTGACTATCGACACCGCGCATGCTCAATTGAGTCAATGTTCTGTTTCTCGCCGTCTGCAACGGCATGCTCGTTGCCTCGGTTACATGTGCGGGTTGATGCCGAGCTCGGCGTAGCCCTTTTCTTCGAATTTCTCCTGGAAGAGGGTGCGCAACGTCGCGGCGGCCTCGTCGTAGACCTCGGGGTCATCCCAGGTGTTACGGGGGTTCAGAATCTTAGAATCGACACCGTCGACCGCAACAGGGATGCACAATCCGAGCTGTTCTTGGACTTCTGTCTCGATCATGTCGAGCTCGCCGTTGAGGGCAGCGTTCAACAGCGCGCGGGTGACCTTGAGCGACATGCGCTCGCCCTTGCCGTAGCCACCGCCGGACCAGCCGGTGTTGAGCAGGATGCAGCGCGTCTTGTGATCTCGCATGCGTGAGGCCAACAACTCGGCATACACGGCCGGCTTCTGACTCATGAACGGGTCGCCAAAGCAGGCCGAGAAAGCCGCCTGAGGTTCGGTGACGCCCACTTCGGTTCCGGCGAGCTTGGAAGTAAAGCCCATGACGAAGTGATACATGACCTCGTCGGCATTAAGAATCGACACAGGAGGGAGCACACCAAATGCGTCCGCGGTGAGCAACACGATGGTCTCGGGGTGAGGCCCCTTCGCTCCTTCGGCGACACCAGGGTTGCAGGTAAGCGGATATGCGAAACGGGTGTTCTCGGTGACCGAGCCGTCGGTGAGGTCGAACTCGTCGGGGTGGGTGTCCTCGATGCGCTTGCCACTGAGCGGCGGAACATTCTCGATGAGGGTGCCCTTCATCGACATCGCTGCCGCAATGACCGGCTCGGCATTCTTATTGAGATCGATGAGCTTCGCATAACAACCGTCTTCGAAGTTTGAGACGCCAGCGTCTGACCACACGTGTTCGTCGTCGCCGATCAGCAACCGATCAGGGTCGGCGGAAAGGGTTGTCTTGCCGGTTCCCGACAGACCAAAGAGGATAGCCGAGTCGCCTTTTGGCCCGACATTGGCCGAGCAATGCATGGTGAGCTGACCTGCCGCGGGAAGCACGTAGTTCATGACCGTGAACATCGTCTTCTTGTTGATACCGCAGTAGTCGGCGGGGCCGATAACGAGGGCGACGCGGTTTGCGATGTCCATGATGACGCCGCGATTCGTGCGGGTGCCATCACGTTCTGGGTCGGCAACGAACGACGGAGCGTTGATGATCGTCCATCCCGCGTCGGCACGGTCAGAGTCGTCTCGAACGTTCTTTGGGAACATGATGTTGCAGAAGTAGGCATGGGTCGCGTACTCGCCAACGAAGCGGTATGGCTCGGAGTGTTCTGGGTCCCAGCCGCAGAACACGTCGGTGACATAGAGCGTGGCTTGTTTGTCGTTGAGGTGCGCAATGACTCGTGGGAGCAGCGCGTCGAATGCCTCGGGGTCAAACTGGGCAAAGCCTGGCTTCCACCAAACGGTGTCGATGACCTCATCTCGGGCAACAGCGAAGGTGTCGTTGACCGGGCGGCCGGTGCATTCGGGATCGGTGTAATAGACAAGTGGGCCATCGACGCCGAGGGCGGTCGGGAATGCCTTTTGTTCATTCGATCCCCCGCCAAGGGTTACGCGGCCTCGATCGTTTGCGATTGCTGCATAAAAGAGCTCTTCTTGACTCAACCCCACGCGAAGGTGCGGTGTAGTCAATCCGAACTGTTTTTCGAGTTGCTGGTCTACGGTCATCTCGGTCTCCCAATATCAACGAAATGGGGGCCGGTCCCGAGCCCCCAAGTTGTCGCCGCTTCACGTCGTGCGAAGTGCGATCTCTAAGGTGTACCAAACCATCGGCATTCTGAATAGAGATCATCAAGACATTTTTCATCATTATTTGAGATAAGCCTGTCAGCGATGGTGATAGATTCACCCATCACTAACAGAGATGGATAAAGAAGAGGTCCACGGTCGGTCTCCGTCACCGCCGCGTCGATGCCTAGGGTTCGACACAACTGCTCACGAGATGACTCAACCCGATCGGCTCGTATGCAAGACTCACAACCACGACACCACGCACGTTTCCATGCACACATTTGTCACGTTCGCGCATCCAAAGGCGACTCTGGAACCGAACTACGGGGGAATGACACTTTTGGCACCAGACATCCGAGCCGAGAACTCGACCGGAGACGCCCCAACACCGTTGGAGCACAACTTCGGCACCGGCGACGAACAACTCCTGCGACGCGCCTACGACGAACACGGCTCGTTCGTCTACTCGATTTGTCGACGATCCGTCGACGACGCAACCGCCGCAGACATCACCCAAGAGGTCTTCATAGCTGCCTGGAAGAACAGAGAACGCTTCGACCCCTCACGAGGAGGCCTGCGTTCGTGGCTTTCGGGCATAACCCGCAACAAGATTATTGACCACTTTCGATCCATTGGACGCGAAGAGCGTCGCATCGACAAGGTCAAGAACTCTCCACAACCCGCAGAACCAACCGCGCAGAAACTCGAAGAAGTCACGCTTCGCATGTTGCTCGTCGACGCACTCGACGAGCTCCCCGAACGTGCCCGCAACGTCATGTCGATGGCCTTCTTCGATGATCTGACCCACGTTGAAATCGCGGACCGAACTGGAATCCCCCTCGGAACGATCAAGAGCGACATTCGCCGCAGCTTGCATCGACTCCGCCACGGGCTGGGAGAACATCATGGCTGAACTATCCAACGAAGATTTCGACGACTTCGAAGATTTCGACGAGCTCAAAGAAATCGCGAGATCGATCACCGCCGACGACCGGGTGCGCCACGACCCACCCGCCAACCTGTGGTCCACGATTGCTGCCGGCATTGCTGAGCCGACAGAAACCGAACCGGCAAAACAACCACTGGCCAAACGAGAGCTGGGACCCGCCCAAGAGCTACCCGGCGGCGACCCACGCTTCTCACCGAGCCTCGTGCTTGCTGCGGTGGCTGCACTCATCGTGGTCCTCATCGCAGGATCACTGGCCATTCCACGACTCGGCGGAGATGACACCACTGTCCTGGCAGCCCAAATCGACAACACCGACCTTCCCGAGGCATTCGATGGAACGGGGATCGTGACGCTCGAGTTGGACGACGACCCAATGCTCGTCCTCGAACTCGATACCGAACTTCCCGCCACCGAAAACATCGAAATCTGGATTCTCAGCGCTGACGGCACCGAGGTCATCCCGGTCGGAACCGTCGAAGACGGCGTAACGACGTGGGACTGGCCATCGGGATTCAGCCCGGTCGATTTTCCGCTCGTTGATCTGTCGATCGAACCCGACGATGGCGACCCCACCCACAGCGGACGAAGCATCCTTCGCGGCGAGCTCATGACATCGTGAGCGTCCTTAACTGATCGCCGCCTGCGGTCGGCTACACCACGATTGGGTTGAGGAACATTGCACGGATAGCGAGACCCATCACAAACAGGCCGCCAATCCCGTAGAGCAGATACTTATATTCGCTCAGGTGGCGGTAGCCAATGATGATTCCCACGCCAACAAACGTGAGGAACCCGTAGAACATGTGTGTTCCGTCGGCTTGCACCTCAGAAAAGCCCACGAGTATTCCGCCGAGCGCGACCTGCACGACGATCAGCAGGTGAAAGACGTGCTGGGCCAACCACAAGGAATCGGTGCGAAGCTGCTCTTTGAAGTGCGCTGCAAGCGCCCAGGTTCCGGCCAAAAAGCCAGCGAAGACAACGAGCATCGACAGGCCGTCATGGATGGATCGAATGACCGACACAGCGCTACGCAATCGCCTCGTCGGCGCGGAGCTGATCGATCTGCTCGCGTGAGAATCCCCACCGACTGAGCGTTTCGGTGGTGTTCGCTCCGAGATGCGCTGGCGGTTGTGGGATATCTGGCGGCGTGCGACTAAAGCGCGGTGCTGGCGCTGGCTGAGGAACACCCGCTACCTCGACAAACGTACCCCGCTCGGCGTTGTGCTCGTGTTTGATTGCCTCGAGCGGTTCGAGCACCGGGGCATAACACGCGTCGGAACCGTCGAAGATGACGTCCCATTCGTCGCGGGTCTTCTGTGCAATGCGGTCGGCGATGATTCTCTTGGACTCATCCCACCTCGTGGCGTCGTTCTGCGGCGGCATCGTCGTTGGATTGATCTCGAGACGTTCGAGAAGTTCGGCGTAGAACTGCGGCTCGATGCCTCCAATGCTGACGAATTTTGCGTCGGCGGTTTCGTAGACCTCGTAATAGTGGGCACCGGTGTCGAGCATGTTGCCGCCCCGACCGCCGTCCCAGATGCCCATTGCCTTCAAGCCGTACATCATCGACGACAACAGCGCCGCGCCATCGACCATTGCCGTATCGACCACTTGCCCTTGGCCCGAGGTCGACCGTTCGAATAGCGCTGCGAGCACGCCGAACGCGAGGAGCATTCCACCCCCGCCGAAATCGCCGACCAGGTTGATCGGCGGTACCGGGCGTTCGCCCTTGCGTCCAATCATCGACAGCGTGCCAGAAAGCGCAATGTAGTTGATGTCGTGGCCGGCTCGATGCGCCCATGGCCCGTCTTGACCCCAACCGGTCATTCGGCCATAGATGAGCTTCGGGTTTCGAGCCATGCACACGTCTGGCCCCAAACCAAGACGCTCACACACGCCTGGGCGGAAACCTTCGATGAGGATGTCAGCGTTCTCGATGAGCGTCAGCACAGTCTCGACCCCGTCAGGGTGCTTCAGATCGACTCCGATCGATTGTCGCCCGCGGGAGAGCACGTCGGCGGGAGGAGCGTCGGGATTGCCACCGCGAGCGAATGAGGCCCGGTCGACCTTGATGACGTCCGCGCCCATGTCGGCGAGCATCATCGAGGCGAAGGGTCCGGGGCCGAGCCCGGCGAGCTCGACTACTCGCAGGCCGGTGAGCGGCCCGGCCATCAGGCGCCGCCTGCCGCAGCTGCGTGGTTGGTCACGAGCGCCACAACATGAGGGAGTTCGGTGATTGGAATGTCATGGCCCATGTCTTCGATCTCGACGTAGGTCGCCCCGGGAATCACCTCGGCGGTTCGTTCGCCGCCCGACTTCGTGATCAGCGGGTCGATGCTGCCGTGGATGACGAGCGTCGCCACGTCGAGTTTGGCGAGTGCATCTTCTCGGTTGCCCGACGCCGTGATCGCCTCCATCTGGCGCTTCCCTGCGCCCGGCGACTGCGCCCGATCCCAGCACTCGCCAAAGTGGATGCTCGCGTCGTGCTCGTTCCAGGTGTCTGGGGTTCCCCAAACATGCTTGCCCGCCAAACTGTTCGCGATCGACTCTTCGCGGGTGGTTGGCTCGGGCGCCATCAGCGCGGCCAGTGCTTCATCGGTGGCCCGACCAAACGCCGGGTTGCCGGTAGCCGACGCGTAGGACGTCAGCGATGTCACCACTTCCGGATGGTCAATCGCCATCGTCTGGGCGATCATGCCACCCATCGAAATACCGAAGATGTGCGCGTTCTTTGCACCGAAGTGGTTGAGAACGGCGACGCAGTCACTGGCCATGTTGGACAGGGTGTACGCCGGGCCGTCGATGAACGAGGTCGAGAACCCTACGTCCCGGTTGTCCATCCGGATGACGAAGAAGCCTCGGTCGACGAATGCTTCGCAGAACTCGACCGGATAGCTGATCATCTGGCTCGTGAGCCCACAGATCAGCAGCAGCGGCGGATCCTCGGGGTTTCCGAACGATTCTGCGAAGAGCGTGACACCTTCGGCTTCGACATATGGCATGTGTGCTGACCTTTTTCCTTCTCGTCATTTCCCCGTCGCTTCCCGAGACTACGCCGCAGCACTGTCACGCCGTTAGCCGGGCGACCGCCACAAACGACCCAATTCAGCGCCCCCACCCCCGCTACCGGCACATTTGGGGTCAGACCCCAAATGTGCCGGTTGGTCCCCGTTTCGTTCCACTAGGCTTCTTGTTATAGGCTCTAACAACCCCAAGAGCACGAACGAAAACGGAGACCCAGAAATGACACGTATGACACCGAGTGAGGCGTTTGTTGAGACGCTTGTAGCGAATCAGGTTGATACGACGTTTGGCATTATGGGTTCGGCGTTTATGGACGCGATGGACATTTTTGCTCCTGCGGGGATTCGTTTGGTGCCGGTT
>CALKGG010000087.1 GCA_938084885.1 uncultured Acidimicrobiales bacterium | reverse complement strand
GCTAGTTCAGGCGAGTTGTTAGTGCGTTGGTGATGCAGGCGGTGGTTTCGGATAGTGCTGTTTCTAGTCCGAACTCTTCGGTGAGCGAGATGGCGTCGACGCGGCCGCGTACGTCGTCGACGATCTGTCCGGCGACCGCGAGAATCGCAACGTCGTGATCAGCAGCGAGAGATGCCACACCGCCGATGACTTTGCCGTTGAACGACTCGTCGTCGAGCAAACCCTCGCCGGTGATTACCATGTCGGCGTTCGCCAGAGCCTTCTGTAGACCAGCAATCTCGGCGACGATATCGAACCCATCGACCAACGTTGCGCCGACAGCAGCAAGACCGCCAGCAAGGCCACCGGCGGCACCGGAGCGCTCAAGCTGAGACACGTCGACCCCGAAACGAGTTCGATAGTCATCGACGAGCATCGTGAGGCGGCGGGTGAGCATCGACACCTGCGCCGGGCTCGCCCCCTTTTGTGGAGCAAATACCGTTGCGGCATCGACAAAGCGTGTTCGCACATCACAGGCAACGATCACGTTCACACCCTGTAGTTGGTCAGCCGATCCGCCCAGCGCCTCGACCGCGCCGAGCCCTCCGTCTGTCGTGGCGGACCCGCCGACGCCGATGATGATTCGAGTGGCGCCTTCGTCGATCGCCTCTCGAATGAGCTCTCCCACACCAGCGGTAGTCGCGGCGAGCGGATTGTTCTGTTCGTTGCCGCCCGCGAGCACCAGACCCGACGACTGTGCCATCTCCAAGATCGCCGTGCCCCGGTCGTATCGCCACTCCGCAGTGACCGGTTCGCCGAGCGGGCCGGTCACCAACGTCGATCGATTGGCGCCGCCAAGCGCAGCCAGCGTCCCTTCGCCCCCGTCGGCCATCGGAACTTGCGTACACGTATGCCCAGCAGCCTCGACGGCGCTCGCAATAGCTGCCGACACCTCTTGGGCCGATGCGGTTCCCTTGAACTTGTCCGGTGCAGCCACGATATGCATAACCCCAAGTATGCCCCGCCCCCAGCAGCGCAGCGGCGAACACAATCTCGCCCAAATCCAGAGAACTCAGTACTGTGAGGTCATGACACAGTCCGCCCACGACGCTCCATCGCACGACGACATCGTCGCGAGCATGACCGGCGGCATGGTCGGCGAAATTGGCACGACGTTCACCGGAAGCGACCTACTCCGCAGCGATGGGCGACCCCGCCCGGAGTTCCGCGCCGAGCTACGAACAATCGATGACGGCCGCAATGGCCTCACGACGATCACGATCTTGTTGGCGCCAATTGCGGTTTCCTGGATAGCGCTCGCTGCCGCCACCTGGTGGATCACCGCACTCGCCGTCGTGGCTATGGGAATGATCCAAACCCGGATGTACATCCTGCACCACGAGGCTGCACATCGGCTGCTCTTCTCCAACCGCACGATCAACGATCTCATTGGCATCAACATCCTTGGCTGGCTTCCACTCGGCACCGGCACGCACCAGTACAGAAGAGGTCATGCCAACCACCATCGTGACGAGTTCGGGCCAAACGAACCCGACTTCCTCCTCTACGCCTTCTACCCGATATCGAAACGTTCCATGCAACGCAAACTTCGCCGCGACGCGACAGGCGTGTCGGGATACCGAATGCTAAAGCCGCTCTTCACTGGCATCAAAAACCCCGAATACCGAAACCTCACCGCCCGATTCCTTCTCGGCCAGTTCCTCGTCGCCGCCGCGTTCGTCATGTTCAGCAGGTGGTGGCAGTACCCACTGCTGTGGGTGCTGCCGTACTTCACCTGGTACCAGGTGCAGAACCGGCTGCGGTCGATCGCCGAACACGGCGGGATGACCCGTTCGACCGATCGCCGTGAAACCACCCACCATGTCGAACAGCACTGGCTTCCAAAGATATTTATGGCGCCGCACAATGTGGGCTACCATCTGGCGCACCACGTCGACTCTGGCATTCCGTTCCGGAACCTTCCCGTGCTCCACCGAGCATTGCGCGACGCCGGGTACCTCGACGACACGAAGACGTGGCCGAATTACCGATCGCTGTGGGCCTCACTCATGCGAGGTACACGAACCTCGTAGGGTAGAAGCGTGTCACGTCCACTTCTGATTGCATCAAACCGCGGACCCGTCTCGTTTACGCTCGACGGCGATGAGCTCGTCCCTTCGCGCGGGGCCGGTGGCCTTGTCTCTGGCATTGGACCTCTCGTTGCGGGCACCGAGACCACATGGATGGCTGCCGGGCTCTCAGATGGCGATCGGCGGGCGGCGTCGTCGGGCACCATCGAGGCCGAAGGCTTCCGGGTCCGGACACTCGACATCGATCCCGGCGACCTCGACCTCGCGTACAACACGATTGCGAACGAGACGCTGTGGTACACCTACCACGACCTGTACAACCGTTCGCGCGAACCGGTCATCGATACCAACTGGTACGAGGCGTGGTCTGCTTTTCGGCGCTTCAACCGGGTCTTTGCTGAAACAATTGTGGAGGAGTCCGAGGAGAACTCGATC
>CALKGG010000086.1 GCA_938084885.1 uncultured Acidimicrobiales bacterium | reverse complement strand
AAGATGAACTTTTTACAAAAGCTATTTTTAGTAATACCAATATAGGTGCTTCTGGTGGGAGCGAAACAGCTCGATATAGTATATCCGCAGGATATTTAGATCAAGATGGAATTATTATTAATACAGGTTTTAAAAGAGCTTCCTTAAGAGCAAATAGTGAGTTTAAGTTGGGTAATAAATTCAAAATAGGCGAAACTTTATCCATTGCAGATTCGGAAAGAAGAAATGAAGAAGAAAATGGAGATAGAACTTTAATAGAACATACAATTAAATCTATACCATATATTCCTGTTTATAATCCAAATAACCTGGGTGGTTTTGGAGGATGAGATAATACCTTGGATAATGGGTTAGATGCTGAAAACCCCGTAAGGCTTCAAAAGAATGGTTTTAATTTAACGGAAACTTTAAAAACATTGATGGATCCGTCGACGTTGATAAGGACTTGGTTGTCAATCCGGCCATCTGGCGAAACCACCTGGTCGGTACCAACGAACTCGAAGGTATGGCCAGCCAACTCAGAGGTCTCACCAACCTCCTCGAAACGGAACTCGGCCTGACGCAAGTAGGCGTTGCTCGCAGCGAATGCTACCGCGATGAGGATCACGCCAATATGGACGATCATGCCGCCGTTGGTGCGGCCAACGAGCCCACGCCAACCTTGACGGCGGGTTGCGATAATGAGCTGACGGGCCGCAGAACCACCAGCGACACCACCGAGTCCGAATGCAAGCACCGGCGCCCACCCAGCAGCGCCGAGGAACAAGGACCCGACCATTGCCACAATCCCGACAACGGCAGGCCACATCAGGCGATCGCTCAAGACTTCACCCGATGCTTTACGCCACGGCAAGACCGGCGCCATCGCCATCAAGAACAGCAACACGAACCCAATGGGCAGCGTCATGCGATCAAAGAACGGGTTGCCAACGGCGATCCGGTCGCCGTTCACCGCTTCGATGATAAGCGGCCAGACCGTGCCGAGCAGCACGACGAAGGCAAAGGCTGCGAACACCACGTTGTTCGCAAGGAACGCGCCTTCGCGCGATATCGGCGAGTCGATCTTTCCGACCGAACGCAGGGCGTCACCGCGCCAACCAATGAGGCCGACAGTCACGACCACGATCACCGCGAAGAACCCGATGAGCAGCGGACCAATGCCCGACTCGCTGAACGCATGAACTGAGGCAATCACGCCCGACCTCGTCAGGAACGTGCCGAGAATCGTGAGCGCAAAGGTGGCGCACACAAGCGACAGGTTCCACACGCGAAGCATGCCGCGGCGCTCTTGGACCATCACCGAGTGGATGAAGGCCGTACCGGTCAGCCAAGGGAGCAGCGATGCATTCTCGACTGGGTCCCACGCCCAATATCCGCCCCAGCCGAGCGTCTGATAACTCCACCACGCGCCAAGAACGATGCCAAAGGTGAGGAGCCCCCACGCAAACACCGTCCAGCGACGGGTTTCGACGAGCCAACCCTCGCCGACGCGTCCGGTGACGAGCGCGCCGATGGCAAACGCAAACGGCACGGTGAACCCGACGTAGCCGAGGTAGAGCATCGGCGGATGGAACGCCATAAACGCGTTGTTTTGCAGGAGTGGATTCAACCCGGGTCCGTCGAGTGGCGGGTTCGCGACCTCGATAAATGGGTTCGCTGGACCGAGCATCAACCCAAAGAAATAGATCGTGACGATGAGCATCGTAAAGAGCGCCCATCCAACCATTGGGTCATCGAGTCGATCGCGGAATCGCCACATGACGACGGCCAGATAGCCGGTGAGGATAAGCGTCCACACGAGAATCGAACCTTCGAGCGCACCCCACAAGGTAGCGATGGTGAAGAGCACCGGTGTGCCGATTCGTCCGTTCTCGGCCACATATTTGACGCTGAAGTCATGACTGAGGAGAGCCGATTCCATCACGATCACGCCGACGATGGCGGCAGCGATGATCAGTCCGACATACCCAGCCACGCTCTTCATGGCCCGCTGATTCTTTGTTGCAAGCGCATAGCCGTTGGTGATCGCGCCAAGAACCGCAGCGGCAAAACCAACGGTGATCGAGCCGTATCCAAGCAACACGTGCATGTGCTAGTTCTCCCCGCTCGCGTTGGAGACGAGTGCATCCGGTGCGTCGGGGATGTCCTCGCCGCACGACGCAGCTTCTTCGATTCGATCTTCGCGGTATTCGTTGTCGTGACGGACCAGCATGCGGTCGCTCTCAAAGTAGAAGCCGTCGTTCGCTCCGTTTACCCATGGCTCGCCAATGGACGCCGCGTTCTCCCAATTGCCTTCGAGCACAACGGGGACGCCGAGCTGGAACGATTCGGCGACGTTGCCACGGTGGATGATGTCGACGGCCGTGCCGTCGCAGGCAATGGAGAACCGCACGGCGGTGCCTCCGTCGAGGTTGAACTCTTCATCGCTCACCGCAATAGGCGAGCCAAGGAGTTGGAAGCGACGATCGGCGAGCTCTTCGCGGTCGGCAACTGCAGTGTCGGCTTCTCGGATAAACAACGATGCTCCGCTCAGCCCTTGAAAGAGCAGCGCTGCCACGCCGAGCAAAATAACGATAAGGATGACGATCGGTACGGTCTTTGATCCACGCTTGATCGCGTCACGGTTCACTGGTGTGAGGTCGAGATCGTTCGAATCGGTGCGAGGCGAACGATCGAGTTCTTGTGCGTCGACGCTGTCGGATGCGTCCATGTCGTCGAAGTCGTCGTAGATCCCCATCAGGTCTCTCCAATCACGTCGGAATCTTTGCCCGTCATCCAACGGGCCCGTTCAGCAGGGACGTTCGCGGCGACTCGCCGGGCGCGTCGGATCACCGAGACGGCATAGATGGCACATGCCACAAAGACCGTTCCCCACCCTGCAATGAGATAGCCGAGGTGTGTCATGGGCGTTCTCCTTCGACTCGATCCCGACCATGTGGGTCACGCCCATCGAGCACGGTGGTGGCTTCGGCGCGACGAGTGGCGAGGGCATCGTCGAGGCCGAACCGGTCGAATTGACGTTCGAGCCACGCAAGGCGGAAGCGGTGAATCATCATCCATACGTACAGGCCAACCCCAAGGACGATCGAAAAGAAGAGGGTAAAGGCCTTGAGCCCGTCGATTGCGGCCTCGGCGATGGTCGAATTCTGATGGATGGTCTGGCTGGCCCACCATTCGACCGAACGGTTGACGATCACGACGTTGACGACGAGCAGCAGCCCAACGATTGCCGAACGTCGAGCCCGCTCTTCGGCAGTGCCTTCGAGCCGGCGGATTGCAAGGTAGCCAATCGACAACATGAACAACACGAGCATGGTGAGCAGCCGAACGTCGCCCCATTCCCACCAGGTATTCCAAATAGGTCGTCCCCAGATCGAGCCGGTGATGAGTGTGAGCGCCGCCGAGAGCGCGCCGATTTCGGCCGATGCGCCAGCGACGAGGTCCCACCACACCGACCGTTTAATCAGCACCATTGCAGATCCAACGGCGGTCACAAAGAACGCGAGGTACGCAGTGATCGCGGCCGGCACGTGCACGTAGATAAGGCGGAAAGCATCGAATTGGCCAATTTCTTGACCGCTTGTTCCGTCGATGCGAATGTCCGGCCCGCTCGGCCCAAAGGCAAGGAAGAGCCACAACCCAATACCAAGGATGAGGACGACGCCCAAAATTCGTGTGGTTCGGCTGCCCGTTCCAATGCTGTCGGCGCGTGGGCCTGGCAACGACGGCATTGTGTTTGTGACCGCAGACGTTTTGGTATTCGCCATCAGTTTTCCTCCATCAACACGCCGTGGCTTGCGATCCCCAACGCGATGTATAACGCCGCAAAGCTGAACAAGAGACTCGTCCATGCCCATCCGTCGGTGGCGACCGTCCCCATTGCGTCTCCAAAGGCGCGGGTGGCGGCGATCAGTACCGGTGCGAGAACAGGCAGTAGCAGGATTGGCAAGACGGTCTCCCGTGCTCTTTGGGCTCCGAGCAACGCTCCATAGAGAGTACCCGCCGCTCCCACTCCGAGGACTGCCGCGATGAGCGAAGTGACAAGAAGAACACCGTTGTCGATGCGGGCGTCGTAGAAGATGATCACCGCTCCCAAAAGCACGACGGCGACGAGCAGAATTTGTGCAATGAGTGCAGCGGCTTTCCCGAGGAAAATCGATGACGGTCGGATCCCGGTTAGCAGCAGTCCTTCTCGGGCGCCCTCCCCCGCCTCGACCGCAACCGATCGATGCACAGCGAGGACCGATGCGAGAAGAATCGTCACCCAGTACAGGCCGGGAGTAAACGTCGTCAGCGCTGGACGGTCGGCGTTGAGTGCGAATCCAAAGAGGATCACGATGAGAATCGCAAATGGCGCCACTTGGTTGAGCGCGATCTTTGACCGCTTCTCGATTCGCAGGTCCTTTCCCGCAATCAACAGGACCTCAGCGAGCATGACCATGCTCCGACGTTGCTGAGCGAGCCGCGCGCTCGGTGGGCCGTGGGCGTTCGACCGTCAACCCTCCAGTGACGGTCACGAACCGGTCGACGACAGGCTCGACACGATCGAGTTCGTGGGACGCAACAAGCACTGCACCGCCAGCGGCCGCAGCGTCGGAAATCAACGAATCGACGATGTCTCGGCCTCCCTGATCGAGCCCGGCATGAGGTTCATCGAGCAACCAGAGCTCTGGACGCCGTGCAGCGGCGACGGCGAGCGCTGTTCGGCGGCGCTGGCCAGCCGAAAGCGACTTGACCGGCACGTCGTACAACCGCCGATCGATCTCCATGCGTTCGCCTGCTGCGTGTTCTTGGGACTCAGACACCCCCGCTGCTCGTGCCCAAAACCGGAGGTTCTCGGCAACGGTAAGGTCGTCGTAGAGCATCGAGGCGTGGCCGACGTAGCCAACTCGTGGGCGAACCGTGCGACGGTTCTTGAACAGGTCGGTCCCCAAAACGACGGCCGTTCCGCTCTCGGGGCGCAACAGGCCCGCACACAATCGCAAAAGGGTCGACTTCCCGGCGCCGTTGGCGCCTTCGAGCAGCACCGATTCGCCCGCGTGGACCAACAGGGTGGCTCCGGCGAGCGCGGGAAAACGGCCGAGGAGCACGACGACCTCACGAAAATCCACAACGACCACGGGTATGAAGCTACCGCCATACCAATCTGCGGGGCGGTTTCAGGCCTTCCCGGTGGCGTGTTCTTTCCGAATTCTCACACCATGGTTCGTTAATCCTTTCTGGCACTAACCGATACTTAGAGCACTATGGTTTCTAAATTTTTTGGAGCACTCGGGCGGTTCTTCATCACCTCTGGTGTCGTGATCTTGCTCTTTGTTGGCTACCAACTCTGGGGAACCGGAATTCAGGAGGCCTCGGCGCAGAGCGATCTTGGCTCGGACTTCGACGAACTACTCGAGACCGTCGACGTTGCGGCTCCGGCGCCAACGACAACCACGACCCAGCCCGAGGTGGTTGAAACCACGACGACAACCACGACCACCATTCCGGCTGCCGGTGGCGCGCTCGAAGTGCTCGACGACGCCGAGCTTGCTGAAAAGTTGTTCCGCCAAGGCGGCGAGGCGGTCGCACAAATTCAGATTCCACAGATCGACGTCGACAAGTATGTGGTGCAGGGCGTGCAAGTCGAAGATTTGCGCAACGGCCCCGGCCACTATCGAGCAACGGTGTTTCCCGGCCAAGAGGGGAACTCGGGTATTGCTGGTCATCGCACGACCTACGGCGCTCCCTTCAACCGAATTGACGAGCTTCTGCCTGGCGATGAGTTCACGATCACTACCGTCCAGGGCGTGCACACCTACCGGGTGATGTCGGCGGCCGAAGCCTACGCTCCAGAAAAGCGTGGCGACCTCGGCCCTGACTTTGTGCTTCCCGAGAACGCGAACGAAGTCGGCCATATCATCGTTCCGCCGTCGGCGACGTGGGTACTTGGCGAGTTTGGCGACAACCGCGTCACGCTGACCGCGTGTCATCCGAAGTTCTCGGCTGCACTTCGAATCATCGTTGCAGCCGAGCTCGTGAGCGCGCCGGTTGGCAGCGTCGCTGCCCCTGCAAATTACGCGACCACCGATGGCGACCTCGTCTCTGAAGACCTCTCCGCCGAAGACCTCGCGGCTGAAGTTGGCGAGGAAGAACTCGACACCGCAATCGATGAGCTCGACGCTGCGGGCGCCGTTGACGACACCGCAACACCGCCGTCGAGCAACGCGTTCGCAGATGAGGTCTCGCTCGACGAAGGTCTGAACGGCGACCAAGACGCACTCCGGCCTGCGATCTTGTTTGGCCTTATTGCCGTTGCTCTCTACTTTGGCTTTAAGGAGTTGGCACGCCGATGGAAGCCGTGGCCAGCGTTGCTTCTCGGCATTGCTCCCGTCGTGTTCTTTATGGCGCTCACCTTTGAGAAGGTCGACCGTTTCCTGCCCGCCGGGTAACCAGCCTGCACTGTCGAATCCGGGCAGCGACACATTTCTCACCTACATCTCAGTATTCGGACTACCGCTCACTCACCCGGTTCAGTAGCGTGTCGGCGTGACACGGCACTGGGTAGGGGTTTTTCTCGCGTTGACGATGCTCGCTGGGGCCTGCTCGTCTGGTGATGGGCTCGACAATTCGGCGTTCGGCAGCGGCGATCAAGAAACGCAATCGAGGCTCGATGGGCCGGGTGCCGCAACCACTGGCGACGGCGTAGACATCGAAGAGATTCCGCTGGTTCCGGGAGCGCCATTGAACCGTTTTGATCTCCAGGTTGGCCAATGCTTTAACGAAGGCAGCTGGTATGACGAGAATCTCGATCGCCGAGTCGACCTGACGGCGTCGATCGATTGTGCAACCGAGCACCAGCACGAGGTGTATCACGAGGCTGAGTTCCCTGCGCCGAACGGTGCGCCCTTTCCGGGCGAAGACAAGATGACCGAGTGGAGCACCCAGGTCTGTTACGACGCGTTCGACGATTTCGTCGCAGCCGAGTACGAGGTTTCGCTCTTTGAGATCGGGTTCGTCCAGCCCACACGGGACACCTTCGAGCATCCTGTTGGGCGTCATCGCCGCGTGTTCTGTTATGTGTTCGACGCTGGCGGCGAGTGGGTTTCTGGTACGGCGCGGGGCGCTGGCTTGTAGACCGGTTTTGTTGGTTCGCGACCCGGGCCGTCGACCACGAGAGCCCTCGCATTCGCGCGTTTCGCGCGAAGATCCCCACCTACCGCGCGAGATTTACTAGATTCTCCCCTGTGTTACTGACTCTCTTTGCCATCGCAATCGGATCTCTCATTGGGCGCGCACGCGGCGGCCGATGGTCAGGAGTGAATGACGCCGAGCTTCGGTCGACGCCACTTCTCGTGATCGCAATCGCCGCCGTGCTCGTACAACTCGTGCTGAACCCGGTATTTCCCGTCATCTGGTCGATCGTCGGGGCCATCTCGCTCATTGCCTTTGGAATGCGCAACCGGCACCTCGCTGGTATGTCCATCGTGATCATCGGCACCGTCCTCAACGTGTTGCCGCTGCTCGCAAACTGGGCAACTCCGGTCTCTGAGCTCGCACTGACATCGGTTGGCGACCTCGACCCCTTTGGCAATCCCGACATCAGCGGCGCACGAGAATCATCGTCAGAAGCCACCCGCCTTACCTTCCTTGGAGACGCTATTCCCGTTCCCGTATTCGGGGCGGTTGTCTCGATTGGCGACATTATTGCGCTCGTCGGCATCGCCGATATCTTCACCAACTTGTTCATTCGGGCGAGAAGTCGCGAACTCAGCCTCGCCGACGCCGGAGTCTCGTTCGACACCCCACAGCACGCGCTTGTTTCGCAGGACGGTGACGAGCCGGTATCGATTCTTTCCCCGCTCGAGACCGGATCTCGCAAGTCAACCGATGCCGAACGGCGTCGACCTCGACGCAACAAAGCCGCGCCGGTATCTCACACGCCCGCACACGCTGCACCCGCGGATCTCCCGATAGCCGATTCGTCACCAGCCGAGCCATCTCGGAACCATGTACCGGCACACGCAATCATGTCGCCGACCCCAGTCGAGCCGATCGAACCAATCGTTATCGATCTCTCCGACTCGCCCGCCCCCAAACACGCAGCGCCCGGAGAGCTGGTCGATTCAAGCCGCGCAACATCATCTCATGGCGCAACACCATCCCATGGCGCAACACCATCTCATGGCGAGGCTCCACTGACGGGCGAAGCTGACCCCGATCGCACACATGAGGCGGCCGAGGAAGCCACCGAAACCAACCCCGCACCGACCGCGTCTGCCGATCCAATCGTTCTCGCCGGAATCCACGCCGTACCAGTCACCCCGACCGTCGAAGAGATCCGCCAGCCCGAGCCGGTCCCCGAGCTGATCGACCTCACCGATCCCGACGACCCGCGGCCGATCATCGACCTCACGAAGTCCCCTACCGACGAACAGATGACCGAGTTTCTTCGTCGACGCAAGGCCGCCGACCGAGACCACACTCGCATCAACGTTCGTCCACCAGGACAGCGTCGAGGCCGCGCACCGGTTCGACTCCGCGCAGATAACGCCCAAGGAGTTGTCGAAACAGGCCGCTAACGCGGCAGGCTAGAGGGGTGCAGTCAGAGCAGTCAGAAGAGACCGACCCGATCCTGCTTCGCCGAGAAGAGATCCGCAAGAAGGCCAACCTCGGCCAGCGCATTGGCTACAGCGCGTTCGGCCTCGCAATCGTGGGCTTCTTTATCGGCCTCTTCACCTCGTTCTCCTCTGGGCTTGCCGGATTCGTGATCGCCATGCTGATAATTGGCAGCGTTATTCTTGCCATCGCCATTCAGGTGGGATACGCAATTCGCGGGGCGGAACGACACGAAGAAGACGCAATCGCCATGAGACGCAGAAGAAAATGATCGAGACGAACGTTGGCGCACATCGTGGTTGAGGCTGGCATTCGACTCGGCGCGGCTGAACGACGAGAGCAACTTCTGGCCGCGGCTACACAAACCTTCGGCACCCATGGTTTCACCGCGACATCGATGAACGACATCGCCATTGCCGCAAACGTAACAAAACCCGTGCTGTACCAACACTTCGATTCGAAACACGAGTTGTTCCTCGAAGTCCTGACCTCGACGGCGGGCGAGCTCAATACGGCGATCAGCGCGGTCCTGTCGCACGCGAGCACCGGCCGGGAGAAAGTCGAAAAGGGCATTGCGGTCTATGTCGATTTCTTCGATGAGTTCCCAGAGCACTATCGCGTGCTCTACGGCGAGGGCGTCCGCAGCGAACCCGCATTCGCGCTCGAATTACGGTCGATCGAGGACACGATCAATGCGTTGATCGCCGAGCACATCGACATCGACGAGCTCGATCACGATCTGCGACGGCTCGCAGCTGAGGCAATTTCGGGCTTGCTCGAGTCCGCAGTTGGACGATGGCTCGATGAGGGCCAACCACAATCGGCCACAAAGGTCAGCGAGCTCTTGACGTCGCTTGCGTGGCGAGGCTTACGCGGCGCGGCGTGAGCGGTAGGCTTCTTCCATGACCAAACATTCCGTACGCATCGAGTACTGCGTTAGTTGAGACTATTCGAGTCACGCCGTGAGCGCGACAGAGGATCTCCTCACGACCTATCAACACATCATCTCTGAGACCACGCTGGTCAACGGGTCGAGGGGCATCTTTGATGTCACAGTTGATGGCGAGGTCTTGTATTCGAAAGCCCAAACTGGCCGCCATGTCGAACCGGGCGAGGTTCTCTCCCTGTTTCGTGCAACCTACGGCCAGGGCGTTTCCGAGTACGGGACCTAAGCCCAGCCGTGTGACCCGGCGTTGCTCCACGACCCCGCCAAAACCCTCCAAGATCAAGCTGCAGTTGGGTCCGTTCGCGCTTTTTGCAAACCGGTACAGTCGAGGCCGTGTCCGCAACCACGATGCTCCTCGGAGTTCGCATTCTCGACCCTGCGTCGGGAATCGAACAGGTCGCCGATGTCCTCATCGCGCACGGAATCGTTGCCAAAGTTGGCAATCCCGGTGAGTCATCTTCGTGGCCTGAGCATCCCGACAACGGAGCGACCGGCGTTCACGTCATCTCCCAAGCACATCACGATGGCGAGCTGCTCCTAACGCCTGGGCTCATCGACGCGCACACCCATGTCTTTGGCAGTGCTGGCGTTGCTCGTGTTGACGAGATTGGGGTCGAGGTCGGGGTGCCGATCATCGTCGACGCTGGCGGTCCCGGGGCCGAAACGATCGACGACTTTGTCGCGTCTCGAATCGCTCCGGCGTCGACTCGCGTCAAGGCGTTGCTTTCTATCGAGTCGGGTGGGATCACCGACAACCACCCTGGGCATAACACGACCCGGTCAGCCTCTCGCATGGTCACGAGTTCGATCGGCACGTTCCTCGAAGCCGTCGACCGTCACCGGTCCAGTGTTGTTGGCCTAAAGGTGTGGGCAACTGCAGCTGCCGGACTCCAGTGGGTTGAACACGCCGTGAATCTCAGCGAAATCTCTTCGCTCCCAATGTTTGTGCACGTGGGCGAGCTGAACGACCCTGATGCAACGGGCATCAGCGGTGACGTGTTGGACCATCTCCAAGGTGGCGACATGGTGACGCACAGCTTTACCGGTCTGCCAGGATCGTTGATCGATGGGACTGGACGAATTCTCCCTGAGGTTATTGCGGCTCGTGACCGGGGTGTGCTGTTCGACATTGCTCCCGGTGAGGTGAACTTGTCGTTCGACCGAGCCGAAGCCGCAATGTCGCAAGGTTGGATTCCCGACATCATCTCCTCAGATGTCCATCGGTGGGCTCGGCGCCGGAACCCAACCATGTCGCTGCCCTACGTGATGACGACGTTTCTGGCGCTTGGCCTGAGCCTGAACCGGATCATTGCGTGTGCAAGCACCAACCCCGCTGCCGCCCTCGATATTGAGACTGGTTCGCCACGGGCCGGGTCGGTGGCCACACTGTCGCTGTTACGTCGTTCGGTCGGCTCGACAATTATTTCCGATGGCTCTCGATCGATTCGCGGCGATGAATCTCTCGTCCCCGTCGGCTGCTTTGTTGATGGCGCCTGGATACCGGCGTCACCGCCAGAAACATCAGCGACTCCCCTGCCGTATGGGACGCCGGTGTGCCGCACATTTCTCGCCGAGCTCGGCGAAGAACTCACCCATCACCGCCATCACGATTCGCGTTGGCGAGGCGAAGAGCTGCACAAACTTGTGCATCGGGCGCGCCGAAAAGCTGGCCTCGATGTTGCCGAGGCGTTGCAGACACTTCACATTGGATTGCCACTCGAAGAAGCAACGCTTCCCGCTGGTTGGCTGCTCGAACACCTCGGCCCAGAACACTCGATGGACCACCTGCAGTCACTGCTCCAAGAGGGTCGTCCCACGCTGCTTCCCAGCCGGTAGTCCCGGGATTCTCCCCTTCGCTCGCTTTTTGCTCTAGCGCAACTTCGCGCATAGTTCGATCACGGAGTTTTGGACGTCGATGCCCAACGCCGCCTTTACTACCTAGGGGAGCATTTTCAGGACACAGCCCCAAGGATGACGCCATGGCGACCGAAACCTATGAATACGTTGACGAATCCGGACTTGCGATCGGTGCGCCGCTCCACGAGTTCTTGGTTGACGAGGCGCTTCCTGACAGCGGGGTCGATCCAGCAGCGTTCTTTTCGAGCTTGGCGACACTTGTTGCCGACTATGGCCCAAGAAATGCCGAACTTCTCGAAACACGAGAACAATTGCAGGCAGCGATCGATGCGTGGCACCTCGAGCGTTCCACCGTTGCCCACGATCCAGTCGAGTACCGCACCTTCCTCGAAGACCTCGGCTACATCGTGCCGGCGGGGCCGTCGTTTGAGATTTCTACCGAGAACGTCGATCCGGAGATCAGCTCGGTTCCAGGGCCGCAGCTCGTCGTCCCGGTGATGAACGCCCGCTACGCCATCAACGCCGCAAACGCCCGCTGGGGAAGCTTGTACGACGCGTTGTACGGCACCGACGTGCTCGGCGATCTCCCGAACCCCGGGCCTTACGATCCCGATCGCGGATCCCGCGTGATTGCCTTTGGTCGGACCTACCTTGACGACGTGGCGCCACTATTGACTGGCTCGCACGTTGGTTCAACCCGCTACACCATCGAGAACGGCGCATTGTTGGTGACGCTGGCGGATGGTTCGACGGTTGGTCTTGCCGACCCTACCCAGTTCGCTGCCTACGATGGCGATCAGGCCGCGCCGTCGGCGATTCTGCTCACAAAGAACCACCTTGGCATCGATCTTCGATTCGATGCACACCATCCGGTTGGTTCGACCGATTCGGCGGGAATTGCCGACATCGTGCTCGAGAGCGCCGTGACGGCGATCATGGACTGTGAAGACTCTGTCGCTGCGGTCGACGCCGAGGACAAGGCGCTCGCCTACCGAAACTGGATGGGCCTGATGGCGGGCACACTCGCGACCGAGGTGGAAAAGGCTGGCGAGACGTTCACGCGAACGCTCGTTTCTGATCGTCAGTATCAGGGCGCCGATGGAACAGCGGTAACCCTGCCCGGTCGCTCGCTGATGCTCGTTCGCAATGTTGGCCATCTAATGACCACGCCAGCAGTCCTCGACCCAGAGGGAAACGAGATACCTGAGGGCCTCCTCGACGCCATTGTCACAACGCTGTGCGCACTGCACGATTTGCGTCGCGACGCTGGCACCGTTGGCCACAATTCGCGAGAGGGGTCGATCTATGTCGTGAAGCCAAAGATGCATGGCCCCGATGAGGTTGCCTTTGCCAATGACGTGTTCACCTTTGTCGAGAACGCTCTCGGTCTGCCGGAGAACACCGTGAAGCTCGGAATTATGGATGAGGAGCGTCGCACCACGGTGAACCTCGCCGAATGCATCCGTGCTGCCGAGGCGAGGGTCGCGTTCATCAACACTGGTTTCCTCGATCGCACCGGCGATGAGATCCACACCTCGATGCACGCCGGGCCAATGGTGCCGAAGAGCACGATGAAGTCCCAGCCGTGGATCTCGGCGTACGAGAACTACAACGTCGATGTCGGGCTCGCCTGCGGGCTTCGTGGTCGAGCGCAGATTGGTAAGGGCATGTGGGCTGCTCCGGATCTGATGGCTGACATGGTCGAACAAAAGGTTTCTCATCCGCGCGCTGGGGCGAACTGCGCGTGGGTGCCGTCTCCAACCGCCGCCACTCTTCATGCCATGCATTACCACCAGGTCGATGTGTTGGCCGTTCAAGACGAGCTCGCAGAGCGTACCCACGCGAGCTTAGATGACATTTTGACGATTCCGGTCGAGGTAGAGCCGTCATGGTCGAGTACCGAGATTCAGGCCGAGCTCGACAACAATGCGCAAGGAATTCTCGGCTATGTCGTCCGTTGGGTCGACGCCGGAGTTGGATGCTCGAAGGTGCCTGACATCCACGACGTTGGACTAATGGAAGATCGGGCGACGTGCCGCATCTCCTCTCAACACATGGCCAACTGGCTCCACCACGGGATTGTCGACACCGCGCAGGTGACGGCGACGTTCGAGCAGATGGCCACCAAGGTCGACGCACAGAACGCCAGCGATCCAACGTATGTTCCAATGGCGCCCAGCTTTGACGGCCATGCCTATCAGGCAGCGCTCGCACTCGTCTTGTCTGGCACTGAGCAACCATCGGGATACACCGAGCCGATTCTGCACGCTCGCCGCCGTCAGCTGAAGGCCGCAAGCAGCGACTGAGCCATAGGGTTTCACCGAGAGGCGTCGTCTGCCCTCGAACGTTCACGAAATTGCCGAGATTTCGCGCGTCTATTCGTCACCGCCAGCATTTGCCGGTTCGGGCTCTGGGGCTGGCGCAGGTTCCGGAGCGGGAGCCGGTTCTGGTTCTGGCGCAGGTTCAGGTTCTGGTTCTGGCGCAGGTTCTGGTGTGGGGGCGCCATTTGTCGCTGGAGCTTCGGCCCCGCCCTCACCGTTGTTGGCGTCGCCGGTGTTCCTGCGATTCGTGTTTCCGCCACCATCTTCACGGACTTCGACCTCGTCTTGGCCCTCGGTGGCCTCCTCGCTCGCGGGGGCTTCGGTCGTGGTCGGCGCAGCGGTTGGCGAAGGGGTGGAGCGCCGAACCGTGCTCGTGCGCCGCACTGGGGCCGCCGTCGATGTTGGGGCTGCGGTCGTCGTTGTTTGCGACGCCGCAACGACCCGCGTGATCGTGCGGGTACCGGTCTGTTCGACAAAGTTGCCGGACGCCCAGCCGGTCTTTCCGTTATAGGTCAGCTCGACCCAATGTCGATCGGTGTTGCCAGTGGCAACAAGTTCGGCTCCTTGTTCGGCGCGGACAACAAGCGCTGCGCTCGCATCTGGAGCTGTCCGGAGGTTGGCGCCACTCGACCGGCTACCAATGCCGTAGATGATGATGGTCTCTTCAACAGTGACACCGCCGGTGAGCTCTTGTTCGGGGATATCGACCAGCGACAAACGGCGAGTATTCACCCAACCTTCAACACCATCTGCAAGCACGAGTGCCCACTCGCCAGTGCGGGTTCCTGTGGCGAACACTTCGATTCCGGCGGGCAGGCGGTTCAGTTCGGTGTAGCCGCGGCCCGGGCCAGCAAAGAGTCCAGTTCCACTCGGTCCAGTGTCAATATTTAGTGGAATGGGTTCGCCGGACTCGAGCGCATCGGCGAAAGCAATCACGTCGGGGGCAGGCGCGATCCCGGCCTGTTCGAGCGCATTGTTGGTGCGGCTTTCAAGTCGCTCTGATAGCGGCCGGTTCGTCACATCTACTGGAGAACCAACCTCGGCGAGCTCGCCACAACCAGCGAGCAGGAGCGCGCCAACGAGCGCGAACCACCGGAGAGAATGATGAAAGGAATATGCCCGCTCTTCAAACCTATGAAGATGCATGGAGGCCTTTCGGCCCATCGCCCAAGGAGTTGAGTTGACGATTGATGGTTATGGGAAATTCGCAACCTGCTGTCCTTGAAACCGGCGTCTTCGCCTCACCTGCGACGAAGGCCGACTCGCCCTATCAGCTCACCCAGCATCCAACGGGTCAACTTGTCGTGACCTGCCTCACGACAGGTACGAACTACCCCGTTTCCGTGCTTGCTATACCCACACATAGCGACGTCGAGCAACAGAGGCGGGCCTTTGTTCGCGAGGTTGCTGCGTGGCTGACCACCAACGGCCCGAACAACCCTGCCCGCGAGCAGGTCGCCGTTGCCGAAGTCCAAAGAATGCTGTCGGTCTCCTATACCGCTGAAGATTTGGCAGATGATCGCACGTGGATCCAGTCGAACGACCTCAGCAAACGGGTGAAAATTCTCAAAGGCGGGCTCGAAGAGGCCACGCGCCTCGAAATTGTCGAGTTTGCTGCTCGTGTCGGCGCTGCTGGATCCGGTGTCTCTGAAACCGACGCACAGTTCATCGAGATTCTCGGCGTCGGCCTCGGCCTACAACGCGAAATCGTGGCCAACGCGGTGGTCGCCGCCGTGCAATCCCCCGCTGCGCTCTGAGAGCCTCAAAGCACAAGTCGACCAGCCGGGACCGACACGTTCTGCGGTAACGTACGGGCCGAACCTCGCGCGCTTGCCGCACGAGCTTCAGCCCGGGTGGCGAAACTGGCAGACGCGGGGGGCTTAAACCCCCCTGGAGGGAAACCTCCGTACGGGTTCAAATCCCGTCCCGGGCACTGATTTATCAAGGTTTAGAGGGCTTTCCTGATCCGTCGAATGCGAGGCCCAAAGCCCGTTCCTGCACAATTCCTGCACAGAATTTCTGAGCCTGGTACCGTTCGACCATGGCACACGGATCGATTCGGCGGCTCGACGGAGGCTGGGGTTACCGGGTCGACCTGGGCAACGACCCAGCCACCGGGAAACGTCGCCAAGCATCCAAACAGGGGTTCCGAACCCGGAACGAAGCCGAAGTCGCCATGCAAGAGCTACTCAGCGAGGCTCGAGACGGAGTTGTCGCCAACCGTTCTGGCCAAACGCTTGGCACATTTCTCGACGAGTGGCTGCTCCTGCAGCGAGACCGTCTACGACCCTCAACGCTCTACAGCTACGACGTCATTGTCGAGCGAATCAAGGCGGGCCTCGGGCAGGCGAAGATCCAAGCTATAACGCCACTACAGATCGAGCATTTCTACGCCACCCTCATCGAGAGTGGCGGCAGGCGAGGCCAAGGGCTTTCGGCGAAGACCGTTCGCAACACCCATGTTGTGCTGCGCAAAGCGCTGGCCGACGCCGAACGGTTGGACATCGTTGCCCGCAATGCGGCCGGTGCGGCAAAACCGCCAACGGCTGAGCGCCCGGAGAACCCCACCTGGTCATCTGAGCAACTGCGTGAGTTTCTTGACTATCTCAAAGACGACCGGCTTCGAGGTGCGTTCGTTGTTCTCGCAACAACTGGCATGCGCCGCGGCGAAGTGCTTGGATTGCGCTGGCGCGACATTGACTTCGACTCCGCTGAGATGTCCGTTCGCAACTCGATCACGACGGCTGGTCCTGGAAAGGTTGTGGCCGGGCCGCCAAAGACCCCGCGCAGCCGACGTCAGATCTACCTCGACGATGCCACCCTTCGGGAGCTTCGAGAACAACGACGTAAACAGAACGAGGAGCGGCTAGCAGTGGGCGAGCTTTGGAACGTCGGTGAGGGTTACGTCTTCACCGACGAGATCGGCCACCCGATCCACCCCGACAAGTTCTCCGACCTGTTCCGCAAGCGCATAGCCGAAGCGGAACTACCGAAGATCCGACTGCACGATCTCCGCCATTCGTACGCGACGCTTGCCCTCAAGGCTGGCGTGCACCCCAAGGTCGTGTCCGAACGCCTCGGCCACGCAACCGTTGGCATCACCCTCGATACTTACTCACACGTCACCCCATCGATCGCCCGCGAAGCAGCCGACGCTGTTGCGTCACGAATCCTGGGTTGAGCAGCTACACATAGCCGAAGCCATCGCCTCTTATTCCGCAGGTCCTTGGCGAGATGGTGACGAGAGTTGTTAGAAGTCTCTCTCGGCTTCCCGTTGCTCAGCTTGGGACTTCGAAACGAGGAGACTTTCTACGACTTCCCCTGACCATCGACGAAACTCCGGAGCGATCGACGTGTCATCTCGCCAGCCATTTAGCAGCTCGATTTGGCCAGCGATTCGATCTGATTCGTTTCCTACCCACGAACCGCTCACCAGATCGCCGTAAAACCCTGACCGGACGGCCGATTCATCTTGGAATTTGGCAAAGAGCGCCTGGACTAGTTTGGTTGGCGCCGGACGGCCAATCGGTGCCATATCTGCTACCAATGAAGCGCGATCGGCGCTATCCCCGACCCAGTCAAGAATCGACTCGGCCTCAACGCCGTCGAGAAGCCAGCGACGAGTGCCAAGACTCACGCGCCAGGATCCGCCTTCAATACGCCTTCCGACCTCACCCCAGACCTCGACTGTGTTCATAAAGAGCACTCGCCGCAACACCGTGCTCTCTTGCTCTCCTCCAATGAGAATCAGTCCATTCTCAACGAGATCAAGGATGACGTTAGCGATCTCGAGTTCGTGCGCGGCAGCGACACCGCTCGCCAGCCGACCCCAATCCCAGTCTTGTCGCCCAATATCGGGGAAGCTGGACCGCGACAGCACGAGCCTTCGAAGCGGTTCGACGAGCGTCACCGGCACCTCTTCTCGGTCGTGCAATGCCATAGAAACCCAGCGAAGAAGGCTATTGTAGTCGTGCTGATCGATGACTCTCGACTCAAATCCCTCGAAGAGACTCGCTAGATCATCATCGCTATCTGGATAACCGGTGCGGGGTACAACTTCCGAAACTGGAAGTAACAGAACTAGATCAGCAACTAGGGCTCGCATGCTCTCCGACTGCGATATAGAAGCAAGCTCCAACCTCGCCTCAGGCGGAAGACTTGATCCATGGGGCCCGAGCAGCGCCTCGTCGACTGCAGCTTGGTCACGTTGATTGACTTTCTGTATCAGGTACCCGCGGAGGGCTCGCGGGTTCGCCTCGTAGGCTGCGACTAGTGCAGCGAGAACCGTTTCCTCTTCGACCTCACAGCGAGCTAAGGCCATCCCAAACTCCAGAGACCCAGGAAGGTCTCGGCCAGCAAGCTTCAAAACCTCTGCCGAAGTCTCTATTTCGAGCACCGCCTGCACCGCACCGTAGACCTGTTCGCGGAGAACTTCAGCTCCCACTTCCCATTGATTCTGTTCCATCGAAGCTTCGAGTAGCTCAAGCCCTCGAGCCTCAGGTAGCCGCTCTTGCAGACCTTTCAATGCACGCACTAGCGCTTCATCACCACCATCGTTCTCAGTGCTTGTTGATCCGATGCGTTCATAACGAGCGAGAAGCCCACGCAGTTCGCGCCGCGCCAACCGGTGTGCAGTCGTCAGCCCAATCAAGCCTTCCTCGAGCACGTTCCACAACGGCGTGGCCGCAAGGCGGTGGATCGAGCCGATTAAGGAGTCAGTGGCGGCTGTGGCAACGGGTAGCTCGCCATCTTCCGCAAGCAGGAGCAGCTCTCTAACAGCCGACTCCTGGTAAGCGAAGACCTCACCCCAAGTCTCCGGGCGGCCTCGCGCTTCCACGATGGCTCCTCCCTGCAGCTCTGCCGATATGAAGGTTGCCCGCGAACCGAGCTCGATAGCAGTGGAAAAGCCAGCCGTCGCCATAAGCCGATCCTCTTTTCGCTCACTCGCAGCGAGAGTGTTCAAGTATCGCAGCCGCGACTCGGGCGCAGCGGCAGTGGTCGGCAGAAGCGGCTTGAAGAGCGCCAGCCAGGTACCGGTTGCGTTGTTTCCGTAGCTCTCGATTTCGGTATGACTTAACTTTAGAAGACAACTAGCAGCGCGATTGAAAGTGGCTGTGTGCCACGAGAGCTTCTCGAGGGTCCAAACGAGATCACGCCGCAATCCTGAAAGATCTCGAAGTTCCTGCTCACTTGCCAATTCGACCAGTTCGCCGAGGTGCCTCATCACTGGCTCAGGCAGAGCTATTGCCAGCTGGGTGAGGAGTCGCATGGTGCCATCGCGCTCAATCGATTCGAGCGACGCGAATGGTCCATTGACACTCAGCAGCTGTTGCAGAACCCCATCCGAGGACTCGAATCCGCCGAGCTCCGCCAGGCGACGGAAGAGGTATAGCGCGAGGTTGTCATCGAGTTGAGGAATTAGCTGAGAGACGATTTTCTCACCGTTGGTCTCCCACGCTGCGGCTGCCAAAACCACCGCCAAGGGCTGGGGCACTACGCTTCGATAGCGGCCGCGTCTGACGAGCAAGCCAGCCTGTTCAAGGCTCTGCGCCACACGATGCAAGTCGTCAACGTCGGTATCAAAGAACTCCGCGAGAACTTCAAGATCAGGCGCTAACTCCTCATCGAACCCGACGCGATCGAAAAGCGCGAGAGCACTAGCGATAAAAAAATCTCTGCCCTCGGGCAACACGTAGGTAAGGAACTGCTCAATATCGTTCGCAGCAATTAGATCCGCCGCAACAGCATCACCAGATGCGTCTTGCACACGACGCCCAAGAACCTCAGCCCACCGCGGATTGCCATCCCCATGGGCGACAACGAATCGACGCTCCTCCTCAGAGAGGAGTGGAAAATTTGTGCGTGTGAGGCTATCCATCGCTGAATCGCCAAGTGCTGCCAGCTCGAAGACAGGGCTCTTTGCTGCAGCTCCGCTGTGTCCGATGGTGATGAGCTTGACCCGCGGGTCGTCAGGAAGCCGTCCAACCAGGTTTACGTGCTTCTGGGCCGGACATTCGTCAATCACCAGAATCACGCTGCGGTGGGCACCGCGCACAGCGTGCTCCAGTAACTCGCCCGTTACCTCCTCGGCGTCGGGCACATATAGCACCAGCGGCGAGAGGTCTTGCCCCCGCAAGGCTTCGAGCACAAGCCGGCTCTTGCCGATACCCGAATGGCCCTGAACCCGAATTTCAAACACTTGTTCACCGGCAAGCACCCCGCGAATTTCTTGAATGTGCTGTTCGCGGCGTTCGTCAGGGACAAACTCCGCCTTGTGCACTCGCGTGGCGCTCCAACTCTCATAGTCCAGAGCTCCCCGCCCTGGGCCGTCAAAGATCCGGCTCATCGCCAGTGGCGGATACTGAGAAATCCATCTCGCCAGGTCGCTAGCTCCGAACACTTCGATCCGATGTTCCTCGTCTTTTGTGATGAGGCCCAACTCGATCGCCGTGGTCACGATCGCCTTCTTCCGGTCGGTCAGGAGATTCCTGGGCAGATCCACCCCGAGGAGGAGAACGTACGAGCCTCCGTCTTTGATGATCTCATGGGCGAACGTTGCACCGCGAAACTCACTTGCACACTCCTTTGGGTAGACGTTCGAACGCTTGAACTGCAACCCTGATGCGCCCTCGGAGAACCAGTCATGACCGGGAGGAACATTGCTGATCACAGCATCGACGCCGCCGTCAGCTGTGTCTTCTGCATCAGTAAGGGACAGCGAACTCGCCCGCATGCCAGCATCTGCTACTTCCGCTGCCATCAGCTTGTTGATCGCAAAGGTAAACCGGTCACGGAGATCGACTACGCGCTGAGCGCTAACTTCGAATGGACCCAGAGTCATGAGACAAGAGCTGCAGTAGGTGCCATCCCGTCATACTAGCGCTCGCCTTTGACAGCGCTTCCGAGCAACCCAGCCGTTGCGTCAGCCGGGCTCGGCCGGTCTTGCGCATGTACTTGAATACGCCTGACTGCCTACGTGGCATTACTTCGCCCTGGCTCCGTGGGGTGGCTTCGGTTTCGAATTTGCCGGCTCGATCCTCGGCGCCGGCGGGGGCAAGTTGGAGCGCCTGGAGCGCAGCGAGGACGAACAATCTTACGGCCGTCAGTGGTGAGGTTCACCGTGCGGCGTGGAACCGATCTCTCCCGGTCTTCGGCAGTCTGATGGGTTGGGCATGGATGGCTGGGCTATTGCCCGTGATGATGAGGCGATCTCCTGATTCCATCTGTCGCAGGACGTTGGCTGGAACCAGGGCGTCATTGTTCACGCCCCCTCTGTTTCGCTCTGGGAATGAGGAGATTCGGCTCTCTTGGTATTCGTTGCCGAGGAGCTTCTCGACGTAGCGGATGCTCTCGATGTCCTTGATGCCGGAGAACCACAGCGTGCTGCGACTGTTGTCGAGGATGGTGTTGGCGTTCTCGCCGTAGCTGTTGCGGATCTGACTGAAGCTCTGCCACACGGTGACGAGTTGCACGCCGAGGCCGGTGAGTGTCGATGCCCATGCGGGTAGTTGTGGCAGCGGCATGTTTGCCGTCTCGTCGAGCAGGAGTAGAACTTCGGGGTCGGCTTTCTCCCCGGCCGGGACGGACGGACAAGACATTGATGGGGAACGAACAGGCTCCTGACTTGTTTGAATGGCTGAAGCATCAGGTTCCGACGGGGTCTATGGTGCGAGGTCAGCGGCTGGCTGGCTCTCATGCTTCTTGCCTGCTCTCGGGTATGGCTCACTCATAGCGTGCTGACCAGCTGCTGGCCGCCTTGGTGTGGCTCGATAGAGGCGTGAACGACTCATTTCCTGAATTCAGGTTGCCCGCTGAGGTTTCAACCTGAACAACAAAGGAGAACATCGTGCCAATCACAATCGGAATTGACCCACATAAGTCAAGCCACACTGCGACCGCAATCGACAGCTCGTCGCTTGAAGAGCAGTCAACTATCCGTGTCCGAGCGTCGAAATCAACAACACGCGAACTTCTCGATTGGGCTGTTGGCTGGCCGGATCGAGTGTGGGCAATCGAAGGAGTCAACGGGCTGGGCTATTTGCTTGCTCAACAGCTCCTTGCTGCTGGCGAATACGTGGTCGATGTTCCATCGACACTCACCTCACAAGTCCGTTTGCTCGAAACCGGGAGCGGACGGAAAACTGACCAAGTCGACGCCCGCGCAGTCGCAACCATCGCGACAGCTCGGACTTTGCCTTGCGCTCAGGTTGATGATCACAGCCAAGTCCTGCGCCTGCTCTCGGATCAACGAAGCGAAATTACACAGGCCCGCAGGCGGACTATCAATCGGCTTCATCGCCATCTGCGTGATCTCATCGATGGGGGCGCTCCCATTCATCTCTCGTCGAAAACTGCAGCAACGTTGCTGGTCAAGGTGCGGCCAACAACAGCTGTTGAAATTGAGCGAAAGAGGATCGCGAAAGAGTTACTAGCTGATCTTCGCCGTCTCGATAAAGCAGTTGCTGAGAATAGGCGTCGAAGCCGTGAAGCAGTCGCCAGCAGTGGGACGACCCTCACAGACATCTACGGGATCAGCGAAGTGCTCGCCGCAAAGATCATCGGGCAAGTCGGATCGATCGACAGATTCCCGAGCGCTGATCACCTCGCAAGCTACGCAGGAACAGCGCCCATCGAGGCCTCAAGCGGCGACGTCACACGACATCGGCTCTCTCGCCGAGGCAACCGTCAGCTCAACAACGCAATCCACCTCGCCGCTCACGTTCAAACCATCCGGCCAGGCCAAGGACAGGACTACTACCGACGACGGCTCGAGGCTGGTGACAGTCGGAAAGAAGCCCTCCGAGCGCTCAAACGCCAAGTTACCAAAGCGATCTACCGGACCATGAGGCACGACCGAAATCAACAACTCGCACCAGCCAGTTGACATAGAGGCGCTATTAAGTCACAACCGTTCGACCGGTCGGTGCTCGCATAGCGCTGCTGAACCACCGGCCGACAAATCAGTCCAAAGGCACACGGGCCAGTCACACCCAGAGTCAGACCAGCAGAACAACAACACCAAACACACCCTCCCAGACCCA
>CALKGG010000085.1 GCA_938084885.1 uncultured Acidimicrobiales bacterium | reverse complement strand
TCCAGCGACTTCTCCCAGCGACGCGGGAGGCCACCAGACCGGTATAGATTCGTACCGTGAGCGAGTTTCTGGTGATCACGGGCAATTCTGGCGCCGGTCGCTCGCACGCGGCCAACGTGCTCGAAGATCTCGGCTGGTTCGTCATCGACAACCTTCCACCGGCGCTCATTTCCAAAGTCAGCGAACTCGCCGAGGCCCCGGGGTCAACAATCTCGAATGTGGCGCTCGCCGTTCCTGCCGGAGCCAATGTCACCGACTTGCTCGAATCGATTTCGGATCTTCGAGCGTCTGGTTCGCGGGTTCGGATCCTGTTTCTCGAAGCCACCACCGCAAAGCTGGTTCAACGCTACGAGTCCACCCGACGCCCGCACCCGTTTGGCGACATGGGCTTGACCGAAGCAATCGACGGCGAACGTGCCGAGCTCGAAGCC
This sequence comes from uncultured Acidimicrobiales bacterium, assembly GCA_938084885.1. GTDB lineage: Bacteria > Actinomycetota > Acidimicrobiia > Acidimicrobiales > SHLQ01 > SHLQ01. The sequence goes on along the minus strand of CALKGG010000085.1, from coordinate 10,768 downwards.
GTCAAGGCCGAATGCGACGTGGCCATCGATACCTCCGAGCTCAACGTGCATCAGCTTCGCGATCGCCTCGTCGAACTCTTTGGCACCGATTCACCCGGTGGCGAGATGCAGACGAAGCTGGTCTCGTTTGGCTACAAGCACGGTCTGCCGCTCGATGTTGACATCGTGTTCGATTGCCGGTTCTTGTCGAACCCGCACTGGGTCGAAGAGCTGCGGCCGTTGACCGGTGTCGATCAGCCGGTTCGAGACTACGTCGTTGGCCAGGCGCTAACCGCGACGTTCATTGAACGCATCGAACGGATGCTCGCCCTCGTTATGCCCGCCTATGTGAAGGAGGGCAAGAGTTATCTCACGATCGCCTTTGGCTGCACGGGCGGTCAGCATCGGTCGGTTGCAATGGCCGAAGAGGTCAAAGAGGTTTTGGGGCGGTTGGGCTATTCGCCGACGATCCAGCATCGAGATATCGAGCGCGCCTCAACTTCTGGATAGCGGTCTCGCTGCAGTCATCTAGCGGTCTGGCGGCATCGAGATCACGCCATTCAGCTCGTGACGGGCGACTCGCGACGCCCGCGTTGGACTCTTGGCGTATCTATCAAAGCGATGGTGGTTGGGTGCAGGGAACCCGTTTCGTATGACATAAACCCGTGAGGAAGTCAGTCACGGCCGGGATGGCGCGCTAGAACTGAAGATGAGAGATCTCTGTGAAAGGACTCCCTAACCAATGACAGTTCGCGTAGCAATCAATGGCTTCGGTCGCATCGGCCGTAACTACTTCCGAGCAGCGAAGGCAACCGGCGCCGACATCGAGTTCGTCGCAATCAACGACCTCGGTGACATCGAGACCATGGCGCTCCTCTTGCGCAACGATAGTGTCCACGGCCGCTTCCCCGAAAAGATCAGCGCCGGAAAGAAAGAACTGAAGGTCGGCACCGACCGCCTGAAGGTGTACTCCGAGCGAAACCCGGCAGATCTGCCATGGGGCGAGCTCGACATCGACGTCGTCATCGAGTCGACCGGCGTCTTCAATTCGAAGGAAGCAGCAAGCGCACACCTCGACGCCGGAGCGAAGCGAGTGCTGATTTCAGCTCCCGCGAGCTGTGATGCAACGTTCGTGCTCGGCGTCAATGACGACGACTACGACCCAGCAAAGCACACCGTCATTTCGAACGCCTCGTGCACCACGAACTGCTTTGCTCCAATGGTCAAGGTGCTCGACGACAAGTTTGGTGTCGTCGAAGGCCTCATGACCACCGCACACGGTTACACCGGCGATCAGTCGCTCGTCGATGGTCCACACAAGGACCCTCGCCGTGCTCGCGCTGCCGCGGTCAACATCGTGCCAACCACGACGGGTGCAGCCCGTGCGACCGGCCTCGTTATGAAAAAGATGGCCGGAAAGCTCGACGGCTTTGCGCTTCGCGTGCCGATTCCTGACGGTTCGCTCACTGACTTCACCGCAGTGTTGAAGAAGCCAGCCACCGTCGAACAGATCAACGCCGCGTTCAAGGAAGCAGCGTCGAAGGGCCCGCTCAAGAACGTGCTCGACTACTCCGATGAGCCTCTCGTGTCGTCAGACATTGTTGGCCAGACCGCATCGTGCATCTTCGATTCAGGGCTGACCATGTCGATGGGCACGCTCGTCAAGGTTGCTGGTTGGTACGACAACGAGATGGGTTACTCGACCCGTCTTGTTGAGCTGACCGAGATCGTCGCAACCCGCAAGGCCAAGAAGGGCGCCGTCAAGAAGAAGGCTCCAGCAAAGAAGAAGCCAGCAGCCAAGAAGGCTCCGGCCAAGAAGAAGGCTGCAGCAAAGAAGTGAGCGTCCCGCAACTCGAAGACCTCGGTGACGTTTCGGGCAAGAACGTTCTTGTCCGTACCGATTTCAACGTTCCGCTTTCGGACGGCGAAATCACCGATGACCTTCGGATCCGGGCGGCGCTGCCGACCCTTCGGTGGCTTCAGGACCGTGGCGCCAATGTCACAGCGATGAGCCACCTCGGTCGCCCCAAGGGCGAACCGAACCCGAAATACGGTGTGGAACCAGTCCGGGAGCGGCTCGATCAGCTGCTCCCGGGGGTTGCCCTCCTCGACAACCTCCGGTTCAATCCGGGGGAAACGGGTAACGATCCGGCGTTCGTCGCGCAACTCATCGACGGCCAAGACCTTTACGTCAACGATGCATTCGGCGCGTCGCATCGCGAACATGCATCGATCGTTGGACCTCCACAGCATCTTCGTTCGGCGGCTGGCCGTTTGCTCGCCAAAGAGGTCGAGATTCTGTTGGGTGTTCGCAATGAGGCGCGTCGGCCGTTCGTTGCAATTATGGGCGGCTCGAAAGTGAGCGACAAGGTATCGGTTATCGAGGCGCTTCTCGACAGTGTCGACACGCTGCTCATCGGCGGCGGCATGTCGTACACGTTCTTTGCAGCTATGGGGTACCCGGTGGGGAACTCGCTGCTCGAAGAGTCGATGGTCGATTACTGCAAGGGACTGCTCGACAGCACCGACAAGATCAAACTGCCAAGCGACACAACGGCGCTTGGTCCGGGCGGCGAACTGTTCAACCCCGATGCTGGGGGAGAGGTTCGTCAGGTCGGCCAGAGCATTCCCGATGGGTGGATGGGCGTCGACATTGGCCCTGGCGCAGCGGCCGAGTTCAGCGACATCATTTCTGAGGCACAGACCGTGTTGTGGAATGGCCCCGTTGGGGTGTTCGAAGATGCTCGGTTCTCTGCGGGAACCAAGCACATTGCGAATGCAATGGCCGAGGCCAGCGCGTTCACGGTGATCGGCGGCGGCGATAGTGCTGCGGCTGCGAAAGAATTTGGCGTGGACGAACAAATCGATCACGTCTCGACCGGTGGGGGCGCATCGCTCGAATTGCTCGAGAATGGCGACCTTCCAGGACTCGCTGCATTGCGGGACTAGCCTGCGGTTCACCGGGGTGGCGATTGTGGCCCCGGCGTGTCCGATATCGCGAGCGGGCTGATGGCCATAACGACCGTCAATTACTCGCAACGATTGCAACGTATTCAAGCACGCTCTCTAGGAGAACAACATGGCACGTAAGCCACTGATCAGTGGTAACTGGAAGATGAACCTCAATCACTTTGAGGCGATTCAGCTGGTGCAAAAACTGACCTATGCGCTGACCAAGGACGACATCGACGCGGTCGACGTTTCCATCCATCCGCCGTTCACCGACCTGCGTTCGGTGCAGACCGTGCTCGAGGCGGACAAGGTGCCGATTTCGCTCGGTGCGCAGAACTGTCATTGGGAAGACAAGGGAGCCTTTACCGGAGAGATCTCTGCGTCGATGCTCCAGAAGCTCAACGTGTCGTATGTGATCTGTGGCCATAGCGAGCGCCGTCAGATGTTTGGTGAGACCAACGAGCAGGTCAACAAGAAGGTCAAGACGATCATCAAGACCGAGATGACGCCGATCATGGCGTGTGGCGAGACGCTCGAACAGCGTGAGGCTGGCGAGATGGCAGCACACATCGTTGCCCAAATCACCGAGGGCCTTGCGGGTGTGAAGGCCGAGCATGTCGCCGCGATGGTCATTGCCTACGAACCAATTTGGGCAATCGGTACGGGCGTGACGGCGACGGCTGGCGACGCGCAGGAAGTGTGCAAGCTGGTACGTGACACGGTTGCTGATCTCTACAACCAGGGAACCGCCGATGCGGTTCGTATCCAATATGGCGGTTCGGTCAAGCCGTCGTCGGCGCCAGAGCTGATGAGCCAGCCCGATATCGATGGTGCGTTGATTGGTGGTGCGGCATTGTCGGCTGAAGATTTCGCTGGGTGTATCCAGTACCGGTTGGGCCAGTAGCTGCGAGGCCGGTATCGGCTCGGCGTGTAAGTAAGTCGCAAAAGAGTCCGTGTCGTGCCGCTCGGGTCGAAACGGACTCGGGTACAGTAATAACTCTCGTGGAGCTCCGTATCCGGGGTCCAAGGTCGCTAGGAAGCACTAGGTAGATTCGATGTTCTGGGTAGTTCTCGTCATTCATGTCTTGTTGAGCTTTGGCCTCATCGGCCTCATCTTGCTGCACAGCGGTAAGGGCGGCGGCCTTTCCGACATGTTCGGTGGTGGTCTCGGTGCAACGTCGGCAGGTTCGACTGTGGTCGAACAGAACCTGAACCGCATGACGATTCTGGTGGCGACGGCGTTTGCGTTTACGACGGTGTCGCTTGCACTGTTGTTCGATTTCGGCTGAGCCACATCGTCGAACGTCCGCCTGTCGAGCGACCTATCTGGTTGTTGTCGGGAAGGATGCCGTGGTGGGTTGCGTGATGGCGGGCGCAGTTTCTAAATCCTGAGGTTGCGTCGCCGATAGGCGACGGTGACTCGTTTCTTTCGTGCGCTTCCGCGCAAGTTCTTTTCCATCACGTGGCCGGTTGGGTTGCTGGTCGTTCTTGCGGTGGTGGCTGCGTCGTGTTCGGGCGGTCAGGATCAGGCCCAGTTGGTTGATCCCGAAGATTCGCCGACGGCTCCGGTCGCCGATTTCGTCGAGGGTGATGTTCCCGACGTTCTGGCTTTTGAGGATGATGAGCTGACGTTGCGTTTGAGCGTGCCGAACCTGCCGGTGGTGACGTCGCATGGTTTGGCCGAGACCGACCCGGTGCAGGTGGTGATTGCTGACTTGTTGAGCGATGGTTTGACCCAGCGCAATCCGGTCGACGGTTCGATCGAGCCGGCTGTTGCCGAGTCGTGGATCGTGAGCCCCGATGGCCTGCGGTGGACGTTTCAGTTGGGTGAGGCGACGTTTAGCGATGGTTCGCTGATTGCGGCTGACGATGTGGTTGCAAGCTTGACGCGAGTTGCTGTTCGCGGGGCGGAGTCGGTGAGCGGACCGAACCTGTGGCCGATCGTCGGGTGGATGCAGGCGGGGGAGATTGCCCAGGGCGATCCGACTGCGGTGGTTGATGTGCCGGGGCTTCAGGCCGTTGCTGATGATCAGGTAGAGATCACGCTTTCTGAGCCGTTTGCTCCGTTGGCTGAGGTTCTGGCGGGTGTGATCTTTGGTGTGTTGCCCGCCGATGCGGTCGATTCGACGAGTGTGAGTTCTGGGGTCGAGTTTGCGCTCGATATGCAGTGGGCTGATGGGATGCGTTTCGTTGGGCCGATTGTCGATGGTCAGATTTCGGCGATCGAGCTGCTTGTCGACCCGGGGTTAACGATGCTTCGTGCGGGTGAGACCGATCTTGGTGTGGGCTTCGACGCGGCGTCTGGCGATGGTTTTTCGCCCCTGACGGTCGCTCGTTCGGCGAGTTCGTATTTTGCGATGAACGCAACGGCGGAGCCGTTTAGTGATCCGTTGATTCGTCAGGCTGTTGTGCGGGCGATCGATGTTGATGCGCTTCGGCTCGGCCAGTTTCCTGAGGCTGCTCCGATGCGGTCGTTCATTCCTGTCGCGGTTGGCGGCAACGGTGACGGAGGCGGCGAAGGTGTATGCGGTGCGAGTTGTGTTCGCGATATCGAGCAGGCTCGGACGCTTGTTGAGGCGTCGCAATCGACCGATGTGGCGATCACGGTCGATTTCATCGCTGAGGCGAGCGACGATGAGCAAGCTGTCGATGGCGAGGGGCAGGAGGTTGTGAACGCCGAGGAGCGTATGGCGTTGTCGATCGTTGAGGACCTCGAGGCTGTGGGTTTGACTGCGGTTGCGGTTCCGCATTCGGCTGAGGAGTATGCGGCGGCGGCTGCGGCTGGTGAGCTTGGTTTGTTCCGCTTCGGTTCGATCTCGACGACGCTCTCGGCTGAGGCATTTGTTGGCCTGCCGTTCCATAGCGACGGTAGTGACAACCTGACCGGCACTTCGATCGATCGTGTCGATGAGCTCATTGATGAGGCTCGCCGGACAGACGATGGCGATGTGCGAGCCGAGCTGTATAGCGATGCCGAACGGATCCTGCTCGCTGAAGCTGTGGTGGTTCCCCTGGTCGAGTTCCAACATTTGGTGTTGCTTGGCGAGACACTGGAGTCGGCTGGTCTTGAACCCGATGGTTCCCTGAACCTCGCCGAGGTCGAATTCGCCGAGCTCGAAGCGCCGATTCTGCAGGGCGAATAGCGCCCGGTACTTGCGAACTCGTTGCCAGCGATGTTCGGGCAGTCGAGAGTCGGTCGTGGCCGCTGTTCGGGTCGATTCATGTGCCTGAGAACTGGCGTTGTTGAGGTTTGGCGCTCGGAGGTCGCTGTTCGGCGTTCTTGGCTGGTCTTCGCCGGCGCGGCGGCCCCTTCGCCGCTCGTTCTTCCCATCGGGCGTTTCGGTATTGCCAGGTGCCCGTTCCTGGGTCCCACACAATGGTGGTGTCCGTTTCGTGGACCCAGTGGTGGCAATCGACGCACATCAACACCATATTGTCGATGTTTGTCTCGCCCTTTGCCGGTGCACTGAACGGAAGCAGGTGATGAGCTTCGCATCGGTGCGCGTCGGCGCCGCATTTGATGCAGCCGCGGTCGCGTACGACGAGAGCGACCCATTGCCCCGGTGTGGCGTGGCGGACTGAACGGCCGTGCCACAGCACTTCGCCCTTGCCGTTTACGATTTGCCCGGCGAATTCGCTGATGCAGCGGTAGTAGCTGGCAACAGGGGTGGGAACTATGCCCGTGCCAATGAGTTCGGCTTCCCACTGAGCGAGAAGCTCTGGATCGTTCGTGATATCGGTCAGGTTGCAGGTGAAGACCATCGTTGGCCGTTCGCCTGGGCGGCTTCGCGGTTGGCTCACCTTGTGTGAGGGTGAGCGTGCTGATGAGCTCGCCGCTGTTTGTGACGGTCTTTGCGAGGTTGTTGTTGAGTTGGAGGTGGGTTCGTCGTCGGGGTGGGTGTCTTGGTGCTTGATGGTCACGTCGACTTCGAGTTCGCTGAGGAGTTTCTCTTTTGCGGCGTCGAAGAGACGCTGTTCGTTTGTGCGAGGGTGCTTTGACCCGGGAACATCGCGGCCGCCGTCTGCGCGGTACATGCTGTCGCCTCGTTTGACGAGAGAGCGGAACATGCTGTCGATCGATTCGTCATCCGCTTCGAGAATTAGTTGGCTCATTCCATTGAACGAACGCCGCTTGTAGGCCTTTCGACGCTTCCGTTGACGCTCGTATCGGGAGAGGCGTTCTTCAGGAGTCATATGGTCGTCGACGAACTTTTGGGCGACTGCCCGGCCCAGATCGGGGTTGATGGCGCTGAGCTCGTCGATGAGTTCGTCATCGTGGGCGGCCAGGCCATCGGTCTTCGACGAGGCGTCGGCGATGAGGTCGACCTGTTCGGTGGAGATATCGCCGTCGACAAGTTTCTTTGCGAGCTTCGGGTTCTTCTCAATAGCAGCGGCACGGCTCGTGCGCCTTTTCGCTTCGCCCTTCGAGATGCCGCCGGATTGTTTGATGACGCCCTCGGTGGAGCGGTCGCTGTGGCCTGCTTGGGATCGTCGTGCGATGAGGAGGGCCTCGGTGGCGTCGAGCTGGCGACGGTACTGGTCGATTGCTTCGATCGCTGGACCGAACGGGGCTTCGGTCAGTCCAGCGGTCACGACGTTCATGGCGCTTTGGGACGCCGACAACCAGTCGGACGCGTGGCCCGAATTGGTGTTGGTGCGGTGTCCCGAGGTCATGGATACCAAGTTACTGATGGGGTGTGACATTGAATTATCCAACCGGGCTTGTGTTGCGTCTGAGTTCGTGTCGCTGTTCGCGGTTGGTTTCAGTCCGCATGTTTGGGGTTTGCTTATTGGTCTGAGGAGGCCCGTTGAGTACCCAGCATGGCAGGAAGAAGAAGCGGTTTCTGGCACCGCAGGAGAAGTACGAGATTTGGATGCAGCTCGTGCGCGGCGAGACCACGGTCAGCGAGGCCGCGGATCGTGCTCGTGTGGATCGGGCCACGATCACCAAGTTGAAAACGGTTGCTCGTCAGGGGGCGTTAGACGCGTTGGCGGCGTCGCGTCCGGGTCGGCGTGGCAATCAGCGAGATCACGAGTTGGAAGACGCCAAAGCCGAGGCGGAACGGTTACGCAAGGCGTTGGCGGAGATGGCCGTGAAGTTGACGCTCGCGGAGGGAAAAGAGCCTTGGGGCTGAGTGGCCGGGTCCCAGCACGTGTGGACGCGGTCACCAAGCATGGTCTGATCGATCTGGTTGCTGATGCTGAAGCTAATGGCTGGTCGACTCGGGCTGTGTGCCGCTATCTCGGCTTGTCACCGCGACGTTTGGAACGGTGGCGGGCCCGTGTTGGGGCTGGCGGGAGTCTTGAGGACGCAGCGCCGGGCGGGGCACCGGTCCATGGTGTTACCCCGGCTGAACAAGACGAGATCGTTGCGGTGTTCAACGAATGGGCCGAGGTGGATCGTTCTCATCGCAAGCTCGCTCATCGTGGTTCGTGGTTGGGACGGTTCTGGGCGTCGCCCTCAACAGTTGCACGCGTTCTGGAACGCCGTGGCCTGCGGTTCAAGAGCCCGAAACGCGAAGGCCGCTCGACACGGCGGCCATGGCCGGAGTGGGTCGAGGAGGCTCCGAACCGGATCTGGATCTATGACACGACCCATTGGACCCGTGCTGGGGCAGCGACCACGGTCATTTCCGATGTGATCTCGCGTAAATGGATCGATCACATCACCTCTGCCGATGAAACCTCGATCGAGGTCCAAGCCGTGTTCACCCGCGCGCTACGAGCCGAAGGCCTCGATGACATCATCGACACCGTCAACCCTGACGGGATGCCATGGGACCCAGAGTCCAATGACGTGCCCGTCTTGTTGGTCATGTCAGACAACGGCCCCCAGATGACCTCGGGTTCGACACGAGAGTTCATGGCCCTGTGCTGGCTCGCGACCCATTACGGCCGGCCCGGCACCCCAACCGACCAGGCCTGGATCGAGTCGCTGTTCGGGCACCTCAAGACCGAGCAACCCCACCTCGAACTCATCGGCGACATCGACATCCTCCGAGCAGAACTCGACATCCAACAAACCCACTACAACCAGGTCCGGCTCCACGCTGGCATCGGCTACGTCACCCCCGACCAAGAACACCAAGGGCACGGCGCCGCTGTTCGCGCCGCCCGCCAAGAAGGCCTCACACGAGCCCGAGAACAACGCATCAACTATCATCGAAACAACAACCCCAAAACCCGCGACCATGCTGACTGAAAACACAGCGAACAGCGACAAAGAATCAGACACACCTCAGAATTACACCCACCTAACCCGCCTTCCATTCTTCGAAGTTCTCGTGGTAACTGTCTTTAAGCCATTTCGGGTTGGCGGCGACTCGGATCAGTTCACGACCGTTCTGAACGACCGCCAGGTCGACCCAGTCCTTTAGATGTCCGCCCCCCACATGCGCCCGAATCGGCTCAATCCGCAAGACCATCCCAGTGGTCTTCTTCACAGGAACTCGATTCGTTATTGGGAATGGCCGGTAGTACCGGTATTCAGCAATCCAGTCATCGCCTCCAACCAACAAACGGCCACGAGACCGGACCATCATCAAAGCGACATAAGCAAAAAGAGCGAACGTCAGGGCCATCATCGGATCGAAAAAGGGTCGAAGAAAAAGGACCGGAACCTCGCCGCCGTCGACGAAGAGAAAGAGCAAGCCACAGAATGCCGCAACTCCGAACGCCCCAATGACACCTCCGTTCATCGCTCGATGTTGAACGATTGTCATCGCTCGCTTTCGGTCAGCAGTACGAGACACTGTCACAGATGTCCCCTCCCGTCTCGCTCCTACTACTTGGCTGAGTAAGTTTCTCGAGTGCCCAATCCCAAACCCTGCCGCCTGCTATCGCGCCGAGGCCAGCCCCGGCTACCGTTGTAGCGGGTACGCAAACGACAGCGGCAGGTCCACAAACGGCGCCTCCAATTACTGCCCCTGTCTTACCACCAGCAAGAGAAGCGGATATTACCGCTGAGGACCTCCCGGTAGTCTCCAGCGCCCTTTGGGCTGTGCCCCCTTCCGAAAGCTCGTAAGACTCATGAACGGTGAGAAGTGCACCTCCTATGAAGGCTGCTCTACCAAGAGTATTCACAAACTTAATGCGCCTTACCGCTTGCCGCGGTGTCTCGCCGAGAGCCACATCCCTGAGATTCCTTTGAAAAGTACCCCGGCGATAGCTCGTGAAATATGTCGGTCTCGGATTTGCACCACGGCGAAAACGAATTTGCTCGTTCCCTAGGTCAACGAACTGGTTCGCGCCTTGACGAACACTCGAAATCGTCACAGAAACGGCCACCGAGGTAATTGTTCCCTCAGATTCTCCTGGCGCAGTAACAGTTACCACCCTCACCGCCGGGCTAACACGACCTATATGGTCGGTGGTCTCCTTCGTTATTGCCTGAGTTAATTTGTGCCCTGCGAAGTTCTGCGTGCACGACCCACTAGACCGTAGACAAGCCGGATCATGTCCCGTTGGGTCGTTGTATTTGACCGGATTGTTGCGGACGTAGCTATACCGGTTGTAATCCTGCCCGTTGAACGAGTCGGGAACGATTGAATCGGGTGTGACAAACCGGCCAATAGCCGGGTCGTAATAACGGGCGTTATAGAACGCCAACCCCGACGATTCGTCATGTACCTGTCCGGTGTACGTGTGGTCGGTTGTGAGCCCACCATCGTTGCGAAGCTCCCCAAACGGCGTATACCGCTGCGTGCTCACCACACCACTCTCATCACGAGTAACCGCAGTCGAATTCACAACATCTGAACCCAACCACGTCGTAACGCTCGTATCGCCTCGAGTGAACGCCACCATTCGACCATTGATCGAATGGTAATACGTGAAA
>CALKGG010000084.1 GCA_938084885.1 uncultured Acidimicrobiales bacterium | reverse complement strand
GCTCTACAGCGTGCGGAGCACCGAGCGAATCTTTTTCTCGCTGACCTTCTGCCTTGTTCCCACCTGCTGGGCAAACGTGGCAATACGGAACTCTTCGAGCTGCCAATTGAGTTCGACGAGCGCCGGCGTCATTCCCAGCTGCTCGACATAGTGCTCAAAGTCAACCTCGAGCGACCGGACCTTCACCATGAGTTGCGCGTCTTGGGTCACACGGTCTGAGAGTTTGGCGAGGCGAACCTCGATGCCCTTGACGTATCGGGCAACATCGGCGAGCCGGTCGGCACCCACGCCACGCAGATGATTGGGATACACGAGTCTGTTCAGTTGATCCAACATGTCTTGGCGAGCAGGGAACACCGCATCGGAGGCGTCGCCGAGCAGGGCTCGCTGAAGTCGAGATCCGCGCACGAGGATATCGACTGCGATCGGCCCGAGTTCGTCGACCGCTGCAGGTAGCCCGGAGCGAACCTTCGCAACCAGCGTGTCCCAGTCGGCCGAGTTCCAGACCGGCCCTCCGGCATCTGCGAGAAGACGGGAAAAGATGCAATCGGACGCATCATTGACCCAATTGACCTTGGTGCCGTGCGGACTCGACGCAATAGCAAGACTCGCCCGATTGTCCAGAAGCGACGCCAACATCCGAGCCGACCCACCAACGTTCAGTCGAAGTAGACGCAACGTCCCCCGCCACATCGTGTCGTACTGGGTGCCCGAATCAGCAAAGAGCCGAAGCGCAACCGAGGTGCCCTCGTCGACCAAAGCGGGGAAGGCATCGACCGCCTGTCCAGCAGCTTCGGTGCGGAGCTTCCGTGGGATGTCGCCAAAGGTCCAGGTTGTCTGCTCGACCGAGACAATGTCGTGCTCGTCGCCCGACAGAACATCGCGCACTTCTTCTCGAAGCTGACGCCGCAACGTGTCGAGATTACGGCCCTGCACAATGGTGTCACCCGAGTCCGAGACCACCCGAAAGATCGGGCGAAGATGGTCGGGCAGGCGATCGACTACCAGCGCATCGGCGGGCAACGGGAGGTCGCGAACCGTCCTCAACGCAGCCCGAACCGACTCGACAACGTTCCCGTCGGCATGCTCGAGCTCGGGCAAGATTGCCGCCACGGTGTCCGGGATTGGTACGAACGGCTTACGCACGGCCTTTGGCATCGAGCGCAACAACGCGGTGACGAGCTCTTCGCGAAGGCCAGGAACGTTCCACTCGAACGCCTCGGCATCGATGTGATCGACGAGCGACACCGGGACGGTGACCGTAACCCCGTCGTTGACCGATGTGGAGTCAAACTCGTAGTCGACGTCGAACTGCACGTCTCCAGCACGCCAAGTTTCGGGGAATTCCTCCTCAGCCTCACTCGCATCGTCGACAGTGAAGATGTCATCGAGACGAAGATCCAGCATTCGCGGATCACGCTTGCGTTGCTTGTTCCACCACCGGTCAAAGTCGCTGCCCGAGGTGACCTTGTCCCCCACCCGACCGTCGTAAAAGTCATAGAGCACGTCGTATTCGACGAACAGATCTCGCCGCTGCCGGGCCCCCAAACGTCGTACTTCTTCGAGCACCGACTCGTTTTGTTCAAAGAACGCGTGATGGGTATCCCAGTCCCCTTCGATAAGGGCGTGATGGATAAACAATTGTCGTGCAACGTCGGGATCAACGCGGCGGTAATGCACTCGGCGGCCCGCAACGAGCGGAACCCCATACAAGCTCACGCGCTCGATGGTCATTGCCGAGCCGCTGGAGCGCTCCCACACTGGTTCGTCATAGCTGTATTTGGCAATATGTTCGCCCGCACGCTCGGCCCATTCGGGCTGGATTCGAGCCGCGCTATGCGCCCAGAGGCGATTGGTTTCGACCAGCTCGCCGGCCATCACCCAATTCGGTGGCTTCTTTCCAAGCGCCGACCCTCTGCTGATCACAAAGCGCGCATTGCGACCACCGGTGAACTCGTTCGATGCCGAATCTTTCACACCGACCTGTGACAACAAGCCGGTGAGCAACGCCATGTGCACGACGTCGTCGTCGGCGCCTTCGGTGTTGATCTTCCACTTGAATGACTTTGCCGTGCGCTCGAGCTGACGGTAGATGTCCTGCCATTCCCGGAAGCGGTTGACGTTGATGAACTCGCGCTTGCACATCTTGCGGAACTGACTATTCGATCGGGCCCGGCGTTCAGTTTCCAGGTACTCCCAAAGCCTGATCCACGCCAAGAAGTCTGAACCCGGCTCGGCGAAGCGCGCGTGAAACTGCGCAGCCTCTTCGCGCTTTTCGGCGGGCCGTTCGCGAGGATCACGAACCGACAATGCCGAGGTGATGATCATGATCTCCCGCAAACACCCCGTGTCGGCCCCCTCGATCACCATGCGCCCAAAGCGTGGATCGACCGGAAGCCGCGACAGTTCACGACCAATCGAGGTCAACCATTTCTTTGTACCCTCGCGGTCGGGGTGCACGGCATCAAGCTCTTCGAGCAACGCCACACCGTCACGAATATTGCGCAGCTCAGGCGGTTCGACAAACGGGAAACGCTCCATATTGCCAAGCCCAAGCGATGCCATCTGCAGAATCACCGAGGCGAGATTGGTGCGGGTGATCTCGGGTTCGGTGAATTCCGGGCGAGAATTGAAGTCCTCTTCAGAGAACAGCCGGATCGCAATGCCCGCCGCGACGCGGCCACATCGGCCAGACCGCTGGTTCGCCGACGCCTGAGAGATACCTTCGATCGGCAAACGCTGAACTTTGGTCCGATTGCTATAGCGACTGACCCGAGCTGTGCCTGGGTCGACGACGTAGCGGATCCCGGGGACCGTCAGCGACGTCTCGGCAACGTTGGTGGCAATCACGATGCGACGTTGGACCCCGCTGCGCTTTCGTTCGAACACCCGATGCTGCTCGGCGGCGCTCAACCGGCCGTACAGCGGCAGGATTTCGGTGTCACGGAGACGAGCGTCCTTCAAGGCATCGGCGGCTTCTCGAATGTCCCGCTCGCCCGCACCGAACACCAGCACATCTCCGGGCGCCTCATTTTCAAGTTCGTATAGTGCTTCGACGATCGCCTCGGACTGGCTCAGCGATTCGCCAGTTTCGGGATCCTCCGGCGGACGGTACCGAACTTCGACGGGGTAGGTGCGTCCCGATACCGAGATGATCGGCGCGGGTTCGCCATCACGGTCTGCGAAGTGTGTAGCAAACCGTTCGGTATCGATCGTGGCCGAGGTGACGATGACCTTCAGGTCGGGACGACTCGGGAGAAGCTGTTTGAGATACCCGAGCAGAAAATCGATGTTCAGGCTGCGTTCGTGGGCCTCATCGATGATGATGACCGAATACTTCGACAGCTTCCGATCGTGCTGCATCTCGGCGAGCAAGATGCCATCGGTCATCACCTTGATTTCGGTCTTCGCCCCGACCTGATCGGTAAAGCGCACCTTGTACCCCACGAGCCCGCCGAGCTCATCGCCAAGTTCTTCCGAAACTCGCTCGGCGATCGAACGGGCAGCGATCCGGCGGGGCTGGGTGTGGCCGACCCAACCGTGCTCTCCAAGACCGAGCTCGAGACACATCTTGGGAAGCTGGGTGCTCTTACCCGATCCGGTTTCGCCCGCGACAACAACGACCTGGTTGTCACGAATAGCAGCGAGGAGCTCCTCACGTCGTTCCGCAATCGGCAGATCTGCCGGATACCGAATCTTCACGACCGTCTACCGTATGGCGTCTCCCGCTGGTTACGCGAACAGCGCGCTATCAAGCCAGCCCGTACTCCTGTTTGATGGTCTGAAATTGAAACCATCCAGCAAACGCGTACCCGCTTTGGTCGTAGCTGAATTGTGCGTAGTCATCAGGGATGATCTTTGGTTCGCCCGCCGCTTGGGCCAGCAGTTGGCTTTGGCAGGCTCGTTCGAGCGCGATGAACCACCATGCGGCCTCATCGACCGATTCGCCGGTGGTGATGACCCCGTGGTTTTGATGGATAAGGGCCTTGTTGTCGGCGAGGGAGGCAGCCAGCTTCTTCCCCGATTCAAGATCGGTCACGATGGCGCCACCGTCGTCAGAATGCATGGCCACGTCGTTGTAGAACATGCAGTGATCCTGCGTGATCATCTTCAGCGGTTCCCCAAGGGAGGAGAAGGTCTTCGAATACATGGCGTGGGTATGGCACGCAGCCATAACGTCGGGTCGGGCTGCATGGATTGCTCCATGAATGGCAAACGCCGCGTTGTTGAGCGGTCGATTGCCGTGGACGATGTTGCCCTCGTGGTCGACACATATGAGGTTGTCAACCTGCACGGCCGTGAAGCCCATCCCAAACGGATTGACCCAGAAACGGTCGGCAAACTCGGGGTCTCGAACAGTGATGTGGCCAGCAGCACCTTCGGCCATGTTGCGGTCACCGAGGATGTGCAGGGCATCGACCAGCATCTGTTTGCGATAGTGCCGCTCGTCGGCCACATCATCAAACGCTGGCGGCAAGGGAATGATCATCTCCTCGGTCACCGTGGCCGTCTCCGAGTTGGTGAGACTGGTCGGGGCATCGTCGACGGCACTCACGAGTCGCCGCCACCGGTCGAAGAAGTTGCCGACATGGCTTGTTCGAGCGAGGCGATTGTTGCCTCGGCCCCATCGAGGTCTCCGGATTGCAGTTGATCCATGGCGCCTTGCAGCTCGGCCAAACGGCCTTGGAGTTCATCAACGCTCGGCGTGTCGTCAGCCTCCACGACGTCGTCTACGACGTGCTCTACACCATCGGTTTCGACCTGCTCTGGCACGGTTGTGTCAGGCTGGGGATGTGCGGCGTCTTTGGACTGTGGCGTTTCGAACTCTTCAACCATGGCCGCAGTGTAATCAACCTCCGCCGTGCCCGTCGCTGTGAACATTTCGGTGATCGATTCGACGTGCTGCACAGGCTCGATGTCGGTATCGCTGCTAGAGAGCGACGGCTATTGCCTGCGCGAGGGTTTCGGTGTGTGTGAGCGTGATTTTCCACTCGGTGATGCCGAGCTCGGCGGCTTTGGCGGCTGCGGTGTCGTGAAGGACGATCGACGGCGCGCCGTTGTCTGCTCTCACGACCTCGATGTCGGCCATCGTGACTTCGCCGAGGCCGACACCCATTGCCTTCATCACCGCCTCCTTGGCAGCCCATCGAACGGCATACCGTTCAGTGGGGTCATGCTTGGCGTCGGCGTAAGCCTGCTCACCTTTGGTAAATGTTCGGGTCTTGATTCCGGGAGTGCGCTCGAGGGTGACACGGAAACGTTCGAGCTCTACCAAGTCCGTACCAATACCGATCATGTGAACGTTCCCTTTCCGAGAGGGAATTGTAAGCGGGCTCGGCTAGTTTCGAGTTCATGGCAGATCATGAGTGGGGTTTTCGAACACGAGCGTTGCATGCAGGAGCGAGGCCCGATCCCCATACCGGCGCCCGCGCGGTACCGATCTATCAGACGACAAGTTTTGTCTTCGAAGATACCCAGGACGCCGCCGACCTGTTCGCTCTGCAAAAGTACGGTTCGATCTACACCCGAATCGGCAACCCCACCGTTGCGGCGTTCGAAGAGCGAGTCGCCAGCCTCGAAGGTGGCATTGGCGCCGTCGCAACGTCGTCAGGTCAGGCAGCCGAGTTCCTGGCGATCACGGCGTTGGCGGGGGCGGGGGACAACATCGTCGCGAACGCGTCGCTCTATGGCGGTACCGTCACCCAGTTCGATGTGACGCTGCGCCGTTTAGGCATCGACACTCGGTTCGTCAACACCAATGATACGGATGCGGTGCGTGCCCAGATCGATGACAACACCAAAGCCGTGTTTACCGAGATCATTGCGAACCCGTCTGGAGAGGTCGCCGACCTCGAAGCGCTATCGGCAGTAACCAACGAGTTCGGAGTTCCGCTCGTCGTCGACAATACGTTCGCTACTGCCTTCTTGTGCCGTCCACTCGAACACGGTGCCGACATCGTGGTGCAGTCCGCAACAAAGTTCCTCGGCGGGCACGGCACCTCGATTGGTGGAGTCATTGTTGACTCGGGCCGCTTCGATTGGGGCAACGGCCGCTTCCCGCTCATGACCGACCCAATTCCCAGCTACAACGGCCTTCGTTGGTGGGACAACTTTGGCGAGTACGCCTACGCCACCAAGGTTCGCAGCGAACAGCTACGCGATGTTGGCGCGTCGATCTCGCCGTTCAATGCCTTTCAGATCCTCCAAGGAATCGAGACGCTCCCCCAGCGCATGACCGAACATGTGGCGAATGCCCAGAAGGTGGCCGAGTGGCTTGATGCTGATCCTCGAGTGAGTTGGGTCAAGTACAGCGGTCTTGCGACCTCGCCGCACAAGGCCAACGCCGACAAGTACTTGCCTTTGGGCCCTGGAGCGATCTTCACCTTTGGAGTGTCTGGCGGACGGAACGCCGGTCGGACCTTTATCAACTCGCTCCAAATGATCAGCCATCTCGCAAATGTGGGCGATGCGAAGACGTTGATCTTGCATCCCGCATCGACGACCCATCAGCAACTCAGCGACGAGCAACTTGCCGCTGGTGGAGTATCCGACGAGATGGTTCGAATCTCGGTCGGCGTCGAGGACGTCGAGGACATCATCTGGGATCTCGATCAGGCCCTGACAGAGGCAGCAAACGCCGTAGGAGGCTCCAATGGCTGATAGCGATCGTGATCCAATCGAGGGTTGGACGCCGCCGTCTCCCTTGGAACGCAAGTCGATTCTCGACGCGACCGAGTCGATCGCTATCGTCGGAGCGAGCTCGAATCCGGCGCGAGCATCGAACTTTGTCGCCACCTATTTGTTGTCGAGCTCGACGAACTATCGCGTGTACCTGGTCAATCCTCGAGAATCGGAGATCCTCGGCCAGCCGGTGTATGCCTCGCTGGAGGCGTTGCCCGAAGTCCCCGACCTGGTCGATGCATTTCGCCGTTCTGAAGACCTTCCCGGCGTAGCAGAAGAGGCGGTCGGCGTTGGAGCGACCACCTTTTGGGCCCAGCTCGGGTTGTGGAGCAGCGATGCGGCAAAGCTCGCTGCCGACGCCGGCCTGCACGTCGTCATGGACCGCTGCACCAAGATCGAACACGCCCGCTTCGCAGGTGGCCTCCACCTCGCCGGCTTCGACACCGGAGTAATCAGTTCCCGCCGCCGCTAACCGGGGCCTTCCCCCGCCGCAACCGGGGTCCGCAACCGGGGTCAGGTCTCATTCATAACCCTGAATTCTCTGAATTCTCTGGGGTCAGGTCTCATTCATAACCATGGCTGTATTTTCAACGCATCCATCGAGTGAACTGCTCACGAATTTGACTTCCCACAGCGCCAACTTGCGGGGGTTCGCCCCAAAATCGCTAAAAAGCTCGCAGTTTTTCGCCGTCCGTTGGCCGCGGGTTATGAATGAGACCTGACCCCATCATCGCGGGCGTTATGAATGAGACCTGACCCCATTGGCGGGGTGGGTTACATGAAGGCTCGACGGTCGGTTTCGGCTACGAAGAGGGCGCCGTCTCGCACGGCTCGTGCCTCGTCGATTGGAATCATCCCGATCGTTATTCCGGCGCCGGCGAGATGGATGGACAGCGTTGCCAACCCGCGTTTTCGTTCAAAGCGCGATTGACGGATCGTGACGCTGTTGAGTTTGCGCAAGAGCGCCTCATCCTTTACCTGCGTGAAGAATTCCGTCTGGTTCGCAATCGCGTCGACGCTCACTCCCCAACGACGAAGTCGGGTCTGACGCCGAACCACCAGCCAACGCCACGGCACAAGCAGGAGGAACCCGAGCGACCACATACCAATCGGCGACCACCACAGACCCGCGGCCAGGAGCAAAGCAACAACCGCCGAGTTTCGCGTCTGCCTGAACACTTCGAGTGGAGAGACTGCCCGGTCCAACACCGGTACTCCCCGAGCGCCGTCGAGACCGAGCCTGCGAAGCTCGCCAACCTGATCGTCGCTACAACCGGGTACAGCAATCGTGCCTCCGCCGCCGACTGCGCCTTGTTCGACTGACGTCGACCGAATCCCGATCAGCGACACGCTGCGTATACCAACAAGACGAGTCAGCGCTGTTTGGGAGACACGCACCAGCTGAAGCCTGGGAAGACTGGCCGCGGTGCTGCTCTTGGAAAGCAGACCGGCGTTCTTTCGCAGGCCAGATGCTGTCTCGGTAACGGTGAGATCCCAGTGGACCAGAAACACCCGGATGATATTAAGAATCATGCTGAAGACCATGATCGCCAGGACGGCCAACGGGATGATCCAGATCAAAGAATCGCCAATGTCGATAGCGGGTAGCACGTCGTCATCGAGGAAACCTTCGTCGGGAATCCGATCGAGTAGTTGGCCACTAAACGCGAAGAGTGGAGCGAGTACGGCAAGGCCGCTCAGCGGGAATTGCGTAAGCGCAATCTTGACAAGCTCTCGGGGCGTCCGCCGCAAGACCACCCGATCAGCACCCGCTTCGACAGGTTGACCACGACCCTCGTGGACGATGTGCTCGGGCTCGTTAGTGGTAGCGGCATGTGCCCTGCGATCAGCAGCAGCGACCTGGAGTGCCTCAGCCACCGGTCGCTTGACGGCGTCGATCGTGAACTCCGACAGCGCTGTGCCGGCGCTATCGGCCGACACCTGAACCAGGTCAACTATTCGGTGTAACAGCTTCTGCTCGATAGAAACCGACTGCACCCGGTCGAGGGGAATCGCCAGACGCTGCTTGGAGATGACTCCCTGCTCAACCCGGAGCTCACCGTCGGTCACCGCAAAGGTGTACCTCCACCAACCCAGGCCGGAAATGACCAAGAGAATCGACGCGACGAACATGATTCCGATAGCGAGCGCAACGAGCGAGGGCGATCGCGAAAGAACAAAGCCAGCTCCCACAACAATCTGGACTATGCCGATGCTTCGGACGAAACGAAGCACCAAGAAGAGCACCGCTAGCGGCGACTGGCGTTGAGGCACCGACAGGTCGATACCTGAGAGCGGAGCAACCGGCGGCGATGGGTGGAGTGGAGGTGGTGTCACTGCCGGCGGTTGCGGCTGTTCGCCCGACTCGGTCACTGTTCCTCGATGAGATCGCCCGCGCGTTCGATGACCAACGCTCTCAGGCGACCCGCCTCGTCGACACCGAGCCCCGAGATCGCAAGATCAGGTCCTGCCGAGTTGATGCCGAGCGTCGAAATTCCAAAGAGCCGCTCCACTGGACCTTGGCGCATTTGTGCGTGCTGGACCCGAACAAAAGGCACGGTCTGCACCCTCTTTACGATCAGACCGTTGCGATACGAAAGGTCGTGCTCTCGAACTTGGTATCCAATGTTGTTGATCTCAAAGATCTTCACGACAGCCGAGACGACGACAAGGCAGAGAATCCCGCCGGCGATGGCGATAGCAATCCACTGGTTCACATCGGCCAGTATGGAAACGCCAACCGCTGCAGCAATCACGATCGAAGCAAAGATTCCTCGCCCGATCAGCGCTACCCGCAAAAGGTTGGGGTGCATTGACGTGAAGGCGTCATTGCTGAGTTGGGGAATGCCGGACACATCGATTGGTTCGTTCGAAAACGACGCGGTGGACATCTCCCAAATCTACTCGACAGGGTCAGCCTCGGGCTTAGCCGGTGGGGTTGCACGCTTCGGCGTTGCCAAGGTGGGAGGATCCAAGGGTGCTCAAACTTCCAGCGTCTCTTCCCGTCGTCCTTGTTCATGGAGGCCTCTACGACGAACCACCAATGACGGCGCAGAGCTTTTGGGTCGATACCGGCGTTGCCCAACTCTTGCGCGGCCGAAACGTCGAAGTATTTGTGCACGAACGCCCAACACAGCCAACGTCGTGGGTTGAAGAGGCCGAAGCGCTCGCGGCCACGATCGAGGCGTCGGGTCACGAGCGCGTTGCGATCGTTGCTGGATCGAACGGGTGTAGTGCGGCGTTACGGTTACTGGTCGACCGCCGGGAACTGATTGCCCGCACCATGTTGTGTTGGCCCGCGACTGCAGGCGATCCGGTCATCGACCAACTGGCCCGCATCATCATCACCGACGCCGTCGACGACAACGCTGCGGATCGGCTGCTCGACGGGCGACCGATTCGAGGAACGACGGCCGAGGAGCTCGCAACGATCGACAGTGAGATCGTCCTCTACCCGTCGATGCCCGAAAACACGGCGCACCGCCGGTCAACGCAAACCGAGCTCATCACCACGATCCCCGGCGTGATCGTGGTGGGAGGCAGCCCAGAACCCTTCGACGAGGCGTTCGCCGAGTTCGTCGACAATTTCGTCGATCTCGTCGAGGCGTTCTCAAAGGTCCATCATGATGACTGAAGCCCATTGGCTTGCACGATGATGAGCGCCAATCGTCAGCTTCGGCCGGAGGTTAGCTCCGCCAGCGATCGGCAAGTTCTTGGATCGAGACCCACAACAAGTCGCCAACAGATTCTTGTCCGAGGCGATCGATGCGGAACGAGTCCTCGGTTTCGGTGACTGCACCGTGGAGGGCAGAATATCGGTTGCGGTATCCCTGGAGCACGCCGCGCATGACCTCGGGGTCGAGCGTTTCGTGCAGGTCGACGTGCAACAGCGTCATGCCCGTCGTCTGGTTGTCCTTGACCTCGGGGATCATGACGATCGTGCGGCCATCGCTACGGCCCTTCGACACGAGCACTTCGCGTTCTTCGGCGACACGCTGCTTCGTCCCGCGAAGTGCAGGAGATTTATCTGTGCGGCTCGGGATCGTCGCGGCGACTCCACCACGGTCGACGACGCTGATCGTCCCACCTGACTCGGAAAGGTCGATGTCGTAGCGGGTCCAACCCGCGACCGACACAACGGCAGGGTCGAGGTTCGCGAGCGTTCGGATGGTCGAGTAGGTGAGGCTGTCTCGGGGCGTTCCCGTGTCCAAGACTTCTGATACGAGAGGAACTTCGAGCAGCGTCTCATCGGTGCGAGAAATACCGACGGTGACCGTCTTGGCCTGATGCTTAATGGCGTCGACCGGACGGGTTAACTCGTCGATCGCTCCGCCGAGCGCGAACGTCAAGTCCTCGATAACGACCGCCGGAGTTCCGACCTTGCCGTATTCAGCTTGGTAACTATCGAGCGGGACAGCGCCACTGGCATAGCGGAAGCGGCCCATGAGTTGCACTGCGGTCGAGGCTTCGAGGTGACCGTTATATGCACCAACACGCACGCCGTCGTTGAACGTTGTCTGCGCTGCCTCGATACTCGGACGGATCTGCTGGAGGAACTCTTCGCCCGACAACGAACCGCGGGTCTCTTCGATGAGGTTCTCAATTGCTGAACGGGCCTCACGTAGTGGTGTTGCCTGTGCATCGATCGCGAGCGCAGCTTCGTAGCCAAAGAGGTGCCCAACAACGGTCGAAAGCACAAACGACAGACGACGATGAACAACAGGAACATAAATGATGTCGAGCGCGGACGAGAAGCGAGTTTCGCCCTCGTTTGCGATCACGATTGGGGCGGACTTGTGCGACCGGAAGATCTCGACTTCCTTGCCAACATCGTCGGCGGTCGAGCCTTCCAAACCTGTGGCGCAGATCAAGATGAGCGGCTCGGACGACAAATCGATGTGCTTTTTGTCTTCGGTCGAATCTGCGGCGATCGACTTGTAACAAAGCTCAGACAACTTGATCCGGAGCTCGCGGGCCGCGATCAGGTTGTAGCCGTTACCTACGACCGCCCAGTAGCGGCGAGACGGCGCGTGCGCGCTGGCAGCGCGTGCAATGTCTGGGCGCTTGGCGATCGTCTCCACCATGTGGTCGGGGAGGTCGCGAAGGTCTGCGAGAAGTTGCTGGCGATCTTCTGGCTCTTCGCGGTCGGGCATTGCGAGATCGCCGATCGCTATTGCGAGCAAGAAGCCAGCGGCGATCTGGGCGTAGAACGCCTTTGTCGACGCGACGCTCATCTCTACGTCACGTCCATCGGAGGTGTAAAACACGCCCTCGGCCCGATCGGTAAGGTCACTACCGCGTCGGTTGACAATGGCAAGCACTGAGGCGCCGCGTTGTTTCACGATGTCGACCGTGCGGTTGGTGTCGGTGGTCGTTCCGGACTGAGAAATCGCGATAATCAGCGAATCCGACATGTCCTTTCGAAGACCAAAGCCGCTGAGCTCGGTTGCGACCACGGCTTGCACGCTGATGTGGCCATCGACCTCGTCGGTGATTGACGCTGCGACTGCTTGGCCAGCGACCGCAGCGGTTCCTTGACCAATGACGTAGATGTTCTTGATCTGGCCCGAGGCAATCTTGTCGGCGATATGGGTGGGCATGGTCGACTCTGGGAGCGTGACCGAGAATCGTCCATCTGTTTCGACGAGCTTGCCGCGCAACGTCTTTCGGAAGCTTCGAGGAGATTCCGATATTTCTTTGAACAGGTAGTGCTTGTAGTCGCCACGGTCGATGTCTCGAGTTGTGACCTCGGCAACGGCGATGTCTGCGTCGCCGACCGGAAGGACGGTGCCGTCGTAGCCAACGCGTTCGATGCCCGAGATCTCTCCGGCGTGCTCTCCAGATAGGCGCAAGATTTGCCCGCGGCTAGCGCTGGGGTTGTCTGGGTTGGCCGGAGTCTCGCCGTCCATGCGGAGGTACTCGGTTGTTTCTTCGACGACACCGTAGGGTTCGGACGCCACGATGTAGCTGTCCTCGCAGAGACCGACGTAGATCGACTGTCCGCTCCCACGTAGTGCGAGCAGGAGGTCGTTCGGCGCTTCCTCACTCGAAAGGCCGATTGCAACCGAACCTTCGAACACTGAAACTGAGCGTCGGAACGCTTCGGTGATGTCGTGACCGGCCTCGAGGTGTTTCGACGTCAGCGTCGGGATGACCTTGGTGTCGGTCGTGATGTCGTTCGCAATGCACAGTTCTTCTGAACGAATCAGATCGCCGTAGTTGTCGACATCGCCATTGAGCACGGCAGTGCAGTACGGACCGCTGTGGTTCGACGTCTGGTCTGAGTTCACCGGATGGGCATTTGGTTCCGAGATGATGCCGACGCTTGCCCAGCGGGTGTGGCCAATGACGACGACCTCAGCGGTCGAGTTGTCGAGCGCCTGGCGAAGCAGATCGTCGTTGCGGATGCTGTTGCGTAGCGATGCGGTGTTGTCGCCAAGCTCACCGATTTCGGCGGCGACCTTGTAGACGAAACTCAATCGGTCGCCGACCCGACGGACGGCGGAGTCGGTGAAGAGCTCGGTCTTTTCGCGACGGGCGTCGAGCGCCGCGGCGATTGTGTCGTCGTCGAGGTCGAGTCCGTGGTTGCTCACAAGCAAGTGGACGCCCGCAGAGTCACGACCGCGAACTTCCATGCGGTCGATTGCCGAGAGTGCTTGGTGCACGGAGAAGATGGCGTCGATGCCAGCGTCGTGGACATCTCGTCCGCCGAGGTCGGATACGACGACTGCGGCTCGGAGACGGTCGCGTTCGATGGCCCAGGCGGCGTCGCGGGTCGAGATAAGGAGCGCGTTGACAGACTCGAGGTCGAGCGCGTCGACGGTGGCCTTGGAATCCAGGTCGGCTTCGAGGGTGTCGAGGTGAGCGTTTAGCGAGCCGAGCTCGGCACGTAGTTTGTTGCTGAGGCCTGGGTCAGCAATGAGCAGACGAACACCGGGTGTTCCACGCAGCAACAGGTCCGCTGCCGCGAGGCGCTCCGCAATGTTTGCGAGCGGTCCGTCGGCCTGTTCGAGGGCAACACCGTCGAGAGCTCCAGCCGTTCCGTCAACGAGTCCGAGGATGTCGCCTGGCGTCGGAACCGCACGGTTCGACGGGCGACGGATGACGGCGATAATTCCGCACATGAAAGCTCTCTTTCAAATAAGCACGCGCAAGAGTGCTCAGCTCAGTGCCCAGTGTAGAAACACCACACCGGGCCGGGGGGACCTACGTAGCTTTCCATCGGCGGAGAAAAGCCAAGGTAAAGCCGCAGCGTGTTGAACTTACTCCGACAGCGCCTCGACAACGGCGACGAGTCGCTCTGCTGATGCTGTTGCGATCTTGGACGTCTCGGCCTCGACCATCACTCGGACCACTGGCTCGGTACCGGACTCACGGATGAGCACGCGTCCACCGGAACCGAGAGCGTCTTCCTCAGCCGCAACAGCGCTAGCCAACTTTTGGGACAGATCGGAGATCTTCTCGGCGGTTCGGACGTTGATGAGGACCTGCGGAAGTCGGTCCATGACACTGGTTGCCCACGTGCCCATGTCAACGCCACGTCGCAGCACGGCGTCGAAGAGTTGCACTGCGGTGAGCACACCATCGCCGGTCGTTGCGAGGTCGCGGTGGATGACATGACCGGATTGTTCGCCCCCGAGCGAATGTCCACCAGCGTCGAGGGCCTCGAGCACGTAACGATCGCCCACTGGTGTTTCGACCATGGCAATCCCGTAGGAGTCCATTGCTCGACGGAAGCCGAGGTTGGCCATAACGGTGATGACGACGGTGTCGTTCGCAAGCACGCCACGTTCGCGCCTGTCGACGGCACTCATTGCAATGATGCGATCGCCGTCGATGACTTCGCCATCGCTCCCAACGGCTGCGATCCGATCGGCGTCGCCATCGAAGGCAAACCCGGCAGCTGCACCGTGTTCGACGACTGCGGCTTGAAGAAACTCGGGATGGGTCGAACCAACGCCTGCGTTGATGTTCTGTCCGTTGGGTGCATCGGCGAGGCTTATCACAGTGGCGCCGAGACGCTCGAAGATCACCTTGGCGGTGGTCGAAGCCGAACCGTTTGCCGAGTCGAGCACGATGGTGCTGCCGTGAAAGCTGCGGCCGTCAACCGACGAAATGACCGCCTCGGTGTATCGATCGATGGACCCGCTATGCACAATCGGCGTGGTCGCCGCGGTCGGGTATCCCTGTGCGTGCGCGTCGTCGAGTTGTTCCTGGATGACGTCCTGATCGGCGTCGGAAAGTTTCAGTCCCCCAGCAGAAAACAACTTGATGCCGTTGTCCTGCCACGGGTTGTGCGACGCCGAGAGCATCGCTCCGGGGAGCGAATCAGCCTTGCAAATCCATGCAACCGCAGGCGTGGGAACGACACCGAGGTCGCGAATCTCGACGCCTTCGCTCGCAGCACCTTCGGCAAATGCACCTTGGAGCGCAGGTCCGGACTCTCGCGTATCGCGCCCAACAACGAGTATGTCGCCGTCGAGCGTGCGCGCCGAAGCAGCGCCCAAGGCACGGGCGAAGTCGAGCGTCAGCTGGGTAAGGGCCTCAGCCCGAACCCCATCTGTACCGAAACGAAGAGCCATGTACTGGCCTTCGGCCTAACGCTTCGAGTACTGAGGTGCCTTACGTGCTTTCTTGAGGCCGTACTTCTTGGATTCTTTCTTGCGAGAGTCGCGAGTGAGGAATCCGGCCTTCTTGAGCGAATCGCGAAACTCGGGATCGACTTCGAGAAGTCCGCGGGCAATACCGAGGCGCATTGCGCCGGCCTGGCCGGTCGGGCCTCCACCGTGCATGGTGACGCTAACGTCCCAGTTGCCTTCGGTCTCGGTGACACGGAATGGCTCGCTGAGCTGCTGACGGTGCACGGCGCTTGGGAAGTAATCCTCAAGCGTACGACCGTTCACGGTCATGGTGCCGTCGCCGGGAACCAGGCGGACTCGGGCGACTGCACGCTTGCGGCGGCCGGTGGTCTGAATGGGAGTGGTAGTTGCCATGTCTTTACGTTCTTCCTATGCCCGGTGCTTTGCGTGAGCGAATTCGAGTGGCTGCGGGTTCTGCGCCACGTGAGGATGCTCGGGTCCGCTGTAGACCTTGAGCTTGGTGATCTGTTGACGGCCGAGGCGAGTCTTGGGCAACATGCCCTTGATGCTGCGCTGGACTGTCTGCGCTGCGTCCTTGGCCATCTCTTCGGCGTAGGTGCTGGACTTGAGGCCGCCGGGGAAACCCGAGTGGCTGTAAACCATTTTGCGCTCGGCCTTGTTCGAGGTGAGCACAATCTTGTCCGCGTTGACGATGATGACGTGGTCGCCAGTATCGAGGTTCGGCGTGTACGTCGGCTTGTGCTTGCCACGGAGGATGTTGGCGACCTCTGTTGCGAGACGGCCGAGCACCATTCCTTCAGCGTCGACAATGTGCCATGAACGCTCGATTTCGGATGCTTTAGGTGTTGTGGTGGTCATTTCCGCTCCTGCGAATAGCCGCGGGCAGTGGCGGCTCAGTACGAAGATTGAGTCTAGGAGAGGTCGCGGAACAAACCAATACGAAAACGCGCGATTACGCGTATCGATCGTCACCGCGGTGACGTTCTTACCAAGTGGCGAACACGAATGGAAGTTCGCGTTCGGGTCGAGGGTTATTAACTACCGTGAAGAATATGTCAACGATCCTCGTGGTAGACGACGAACCAATGGTGCGTGAAGTTCTCTCGCAATATCTTGCTGCTGACGGCTTTACCGTTGTTGAGGCAGGAGATGGAGATGCCGCAGTCGCCGCCGTCACCGAACACAACCCCGACCTGGTGCTTCTCGACCTGATGCTGCCCAAGCGCAACGGACTCGATGTTCTCAGCTTTATTCGCAGCACCTCGCAGCTGCCGGTCATCTTGCTCACCGCTCGCGGTGAGGAATCAGACCGTGTGCGCGGGCTCGAAGCTGGCGCCGACGACTATGTCGTAAAGCCATTCTCTGCCCGAGAGGTCGTTGCTCGTGTCCGCTCGGTGATTCGCCGCAGTACCGAGTCCACCTCTGGCGCGGAAATGATCACCGAGTTCGGCGATGTCACGGTCGATCCAGCCCGATGGGTCGTGTCAAAGGCTGGCGAGACTCTCGAACTCCCACGCAAGGAGTTCGAACTGCTGAACTGCTTCCTTGCTCACCCAGGTGAAGCGCTCACCCGGGAGGACCTCCTTCAGAAAGTATGGAGCAGTTCGACCGAATGGCAGGACCCTTCGACGGTCACCGTGCACGTCCGGCGTCTCCGCGGTCGTCTCGAGACCGACCCCTCAAAGCCGAAGCATCTCGTCACCGTGTTTGGCGTCGGGTACCGCTTCGATCCATGAGCCCTGACAACGACCAATCGGGCACGGGTAGCGACACGCCCTGGCCCCAATTTCTGATCGCTATTGCCGTCATTGCAACGGTTACTGGCTTGGCTACCACCGTCGGTGCCGAAATTGCGATGCAAACAATGACCGAGGAGCGCAACCAAGCCATTGCGCTGCTCGTTTCGATCGCTGCTGCATCGGTGGCAATCACGATCGTCTTTCGCCTCTTTGCGCCAAGCTCGCTGACCCGCCGAATGCTGCTCGCCGCGATCTCGGGTCCGGTCGTGATTGCCGCTGCGTTGGCCGCCGGTTCTCGATCGACGTTCTTGAGTGACCCCGAGTTCTTGCTTCGCCTCCTCGCCTTTGCCACCGTGCTCGGAATTGGCGTGACCTACACGCTCGCTCGTCCCTTGACTCGCGACCTCACCGCCCTTACCGATGTCGCGAAACGAATCGGCGAAGGCGATCTCGAGGTTCGGTCTGATCTCGAGCGAATCGACGAGGTTGGTGAGCTCTCGTCAGCGATCGATGCGATGGTCAATCAGATCTCGTCGTCGAACAAGGCACGCGAGGAAGCCGAACGCGAACGGTCGATCACTCTGGCCTCGCTCAGCCATGATGCTCGAACACCGCTGACCTCCATGCGTCTCGCCACCGAGGCGCTACTCGACGGTGTGGCTCCGGACCCGGAGCGCTACCTGCGAACAATCGAGTCGGATCTGACAGCGGTCGAAACGCTTATCACTGATCTCTTCACCATTGGCCAGCTCGAGGCCGGCCGCTACCAAATCGCCGCGGGTCCTGTCGATGCAATGACGTCCATCAACGATGTCGTTAACCGGATGGAACCAATCGCGGTCGACCGCAACATTACGTTGTTGGTGAACGGACCCGAATCGATGAGCGTGACCGCCGATCCGCAACAACTCAGTCGTGTCCTCCAAAACATCATTAGCAACGCACTTCGTCATTCGCCCACGAACGACCGTGTCTGCATCGAGGTCGACGGAACCGACAGACGCATCTCGGTGCTTGACCAAGGCAGCGGATTTCCAGCCGACTTCACTGAAGAGGCGTTCCAACCGTTCCGCCGCCACGATGAAGCGCGCGAACGTGCTCAGGGCGGCGCTGGCCTCGGACTGGCGGTGTCCAAGGGGATTGTCGAAGCTCTCGACGGGAGGATCTGGGCCGATCCCGGCCCGGGTGGCGCAGTCCACATCGAGCTGCAACCGGCCTAACACGGGGTCGCATCGACTCGATCTGCGCCGACTACGATTCGAGCAATGACGAGCGTGCAGCAAAGAACTGACGACCCCACCAGTTTCGCTGCCCCCACTGGGGCAAAGCTCTCCCGAGAGATTGCTGGCCTTCGACAACTTCCCCGCCTCGCCCGTCGTGCACCCAGCCTTCTCAACCTTCCAAGGGGCGACGAGACGGTCATGGTGTTTCCCGGGTGGAGCACATCGGACCTCTTCATGCTGCCGATCCGGTCCGGCTTGCGAACCGTGGGACACACGACGGTGGGTTGGGGTTTCGGCTTCAACAGCGGCGATGTCGAGGGCATGCTCCCATCGATCGCGAATTCGGTTGCCCATCACGTTTCCACCGCCGGAAAACCAATCGTGTTGCTCGGCTGGAGCCTTGGCGGCGTCTTGGCTCGCGAGATCGCCCGAGACCACCCCGAGCTTGTTCGCGAAGTGATCACGTTGGCGACGCCAGTATTTGGCGGACCAAAATATACGCGTGGAGCAAAGGCCTACAGCGACGAGCACGTCGACTACCTCGACGCCAGGGTCGCTCTGCGCAACCGGATCCCGATCGAACGACCAATCACGGCAATGTATTCGAAGGCCGATGCCATCGTCGACTGGCGTGCATGCATCGATACGTTTAGCCCGAATGTCGAGAACATTGAGCTGACCTCGCCTCATGTCGGAATCACGATCGACCCCGACGCTTGGGAGATCATTGCGACGAGGCTTGCTCGCCCGACGCTGGGCCAGACCCTCCATCGGCCATGAAAGACTTCAACGGTCGAGTTGCGGCAATCACGGGTGCAGCATCGGGGATTGGTCGCTCTTTGGCTGTTGCATTGTCTGAACGGGGTTGTGGACTCGCACTATGCGATCTCGACTCGCAAGGTCTGGAAACGACCGCCGCGTTGTGTCGCCAATCGGTGCAGATCACTTGTAACACCGTCGATGTCGCGAATCGCGATGCCGTCGAGGCGTGGGCCGAGGCGAGCGCCCGCCATCACGGTGAGATCAATCTCGTCATCAACAATGCCGGCGTGAACCTAATCCACGATGCATCGTCGCAGTCGGTCGACGATGTGGCGTGGGTAATGAATGTCAATTTCTGGGGCGTCGTGCACGGCACGCAAGCCTTTCTGCCATATCTGCGGGCTAGCGACGCGGGACACATCGTGAACATTTCTAGCGTGTTCGGTCTGGTGTCGATTCCAACGCAGTCGGCGTACAACGCGGCGAAGTTTGGCGTTCGCGGCTACACCGACGCGCTGCGCATGGAACTGGAGCTCGAGGAAAGCCACGTTTCGGTAACCACTGTTCACCCCGGTGGGATCAAGACAAACATTGTCCGGAACGGGCGTTCCCAATTCGGGAACGACCACGCGGTCGAACGATTCAATGCCATGGCGATGACTTCGCCAGACGCCGCCGCCAAACAGATCCTGCGCGCCGTACAGCGCAACCGCCGCCGGGCGCTCATTGGTCCCGATGCGTTGTTGTTCGATGTTGGGTCGAGGTTGCCTGCAGCGGTTACGCAGCGGCTCATTACGGCAGTCACGCGACGTAACCTGCCCGAGCGCGGAGAGTAGCTAGTACTCGACCCGCCAGAACGTCAGGCCCTGCGGTGGGGCAACTCGTCCCGCAGCCGTGCGATCTTTGGCGTTGAGCATTGTGGGAATGTCGTCTGCGGCAAACTTGCCGATTCCCACATCGACGAGAGTTCCGACAAACGAGCGCACCATCTGGTGGCAAAAGGCGGTCGACTTGACCCAGAACTCGACAATGTCATCGTGGCCCTCGCTCCATTCGGCTTCGAGCACGTGACGAACCAGACTTTTCTCCGGTGTCCCTTCGGGGACTTTCACCCGCTTACAGAACGAGGTGAAATCGTGCTCGCCGAGCAGGTGTCGGGCGGCGTTATTCATGCGGGAGAGGTCGAGCGGCTCGGGGACATGCCATGACGAGTTGGCACGCAGCGGGTCTTGATGCGGTGACACCAAGACCTGATAGCGATACTGGCGCCAATGTGCGGAGAATCGGGCGTGGAAATCGTCGTTGGTCACTTGGACATCGCGCACAACGATTCCGGGGCGGCACAGTCCATTCAACGAGTGCTCGATCCGATGCGGCTCAATACTCGAATCGTTTGGCGCGTCGAAGCTAATCACCTGTCCGCGACCGTGCACACCTTTGTCGGTGCGGCCGGCACATTCGACGGTGATTGGTTCGCCGAAGATCGTGCTCAACGCCGCCTCGAGATCGCCCGCAACCGTGCGAACATCTCGGTTCACTGCAAAACCATGAAAGCCACTGCCGTTATACGCGACAGTGGCCTTCATCTTCATCTTCAGATTCTACCGACAGTCGTCAATGCGTCAACGAGAACTGGTTCGTTGAAGCTTGACTCAACCGGCGGAGACGATGCTCAAACTAATTCGATGCGTGCCATTGGTGCATTATCGCCGGAACGTGGTCCGAGCTTCATGATGCGGGTGTAGCCACCAGGACGATCGACGTATCGAGGACCGACCTCGTCGAATAACTTGGTCGCCATCTCGCGGTCACCAAGGAACTTCATGACCTGACGGTGGTTGTGCACCCCGCCCTTCTTGGCCTTGGTGATCATCTTCTCAGCGATTGGACGCATGGCCTTCGCCTTGGCCTCGGTGGTCGTGATTGCCTCAGCAGCAATCAGGGACGCGACGAGGTTGGCCATCATGGCCTTCTGATGTGAGGCGCTGCCGCCGAAGCGGGGCCCCTTCTTGGGAGTTGCAACCATGATTAGTCCCTCGTCCGCAATGAGAGGCCGCGCTCGTCGAGCTTCTCGATGACTTCATCGAGCGACTTCTGGCCGAAGTTGGTAATTGCAAGAAGATCGTCCTCAGTCTTTTCGAGGAGCTCTCCAACGCTGTTGACCTGGGCGCGCTTGAGGCAGTTACGAGGACGCTCGGAAAGATCGAGGTCTTCAATTGGCTTCTCGAGGTCGGGTGAACCAGCAACAACTGGGCTCATCTCGCCAAGCTCGAGGCCTTGCGGCTCATCACTCATCTCTTCGACGAGCTGCACGAGCGTGCGGAGCGTTGCTCCAGCAGATGCGAGCGCGTCACGAGGCGTGATCGAACCATCGGTGACGATCTCGAACTCGACGCGGTCGAGATCGGCTTGCTGATCGACGCGGGTGGGCGTGACATCGAAGGCCACGCGACGGACAGGTGAGTAGATCGAATCAACCGGGATGACACCAATGGTGTCGGTCTGGTTGTTGCGGTCGGCGCTCACATAGCCAGCACCCTGATCGACGGTGATGTCGATGGCGAGGTGGCCTTTACCGTTGAGCGTTGCAAGCGGAAGATCGCTGTTGAGGATCTCGACGTCGGCGTGCGGGTGAATGTCACCTGCAACGACGTCCTTTGGTCCACGAACGTCGAGACGCAGGGTGACCGGCTCCTCAGAGTGCACCTTGAGGACGATGTCCTTCAGGTTCAAGATGATGTCGGTGACATCCTCGGCAACACCTGGAATGGTGTCGAACTCGTGGAGCGCATCGTCAAAACGCACTTGGGTGATCGCTGCGCCGGGGATGGAAGAGAGCAGTGTACGACGAAGCGATGCGCCGATCGTGTGGCCAAGACCTCGTTCGAGGGGCCCGATCGCAAATCGTTGCGTGTTGTTCTCTTCTTCTCCGATCGCTTCGACCGTCGGACGCTGAATAACCAGCATGTGTTCTCCTCGGAACTTCGAAGACGACCCCCAGGCGGATGTGCCCGGGGCGTTACTTGGGTTGAAATGGACTTCGGGAGCTTAGTTGTCTGGAGCAGAGCCCCAAAGGATACCGACGCGCTCCCGGCGCCGACTTCCTCTCCCGCGAAGGGATTACTTCGAGTACAGCTCGACGATCAGCTGCTCACGGACGGGAACATCGATGTGTTCGCGCAGCGGCAATTGATGGATAACTGCTTCGTATTTGTCGGAACCTTCATCGATCCATGCAGGCTTGCTGCGATCGAGAACGTCAATGTTCCACTGCAGCGTCACGCCGTTACGTGCCTTGGCCCGGATGCTGACCTTGTCGCCTTGGCGAACGCGGTAGCTCGGGATGTTGACTCGCTTGCCATTGACCTCGATGTGGCCATGGCTGACGAATTGACGGGCCTGTGGGCGAGTTGCTGCCCAGCCCGAGCGGTACACGACGTTGTCGAGGCGACGCTCGAGGAACTGCAGCATATTCTCGCCGGTCACGCCGGTGCTGCGGTTGGCCTCGTCGTAGATGTTGCGGAACTGGCGCTCGCCAAGTCCGTAGGTGAAACGTGCCTTCTGCTTTTCTTGGAGCTGAAGCAGGTATTCACTGACGTTGCCGCGGCGACGGGTCTGGCCGTGATCGCCCGGTGGGTATGGGCGCTTGTCGAGAGCGATGGTCTCGCCCTTGGTGCCCCAAATGTTGGTTCCGAGGCGACGAGAGACTCGTGCCTTTGGTCCGGTGTAACGAGCCATGAGTCAGACCCTCCGACGCTTTGCAGGACGGCAGCCGTTGTGTGGAACGGGCGTGACGTCTTTGATTCCAGTGACTTCAATTCCGGTGTTAGTGATGGACCGGATTGCGGTTTCACGGCCGGAGCCGGGACCGCGAACAACAACATCAACGCGACGTACGCCGTGCTCCATGGCTCGGCGAGCAGCCTGTTCGGCAGCCATCTGGGCTGCGTACGGCGTGGACTTGCGGGAGCCCTTGAAACCGACGTTTCCGGCAGATGCCCATGACAGGGCGTTGCCGTCCTGATCGGTGAACGTGATGATCGTGTTGTTGAACGAGCTCTTGATGTGTGCCACGCCGTGCGTGACGTTCTTTGACTGCTTGCGCTTCTTGCGCTGCGGGGTCGCCATGATCAGACCTTCTTCTTTCCAGCAACGGTCTTCTTGGGACCCTTACGAGTACGAGCGTTGGTGTGGGTGCGCTGTCCGCGGACTGGCAGCCCACGACGGTGACGGAGGCCTTGGTATGAACCAATTTCCATCTTGCGCTTGATGTCCTGGCTGGTCTGGCGGCGCAGGTCACCCTCGACCTTGAGGTGGTCTTCGATGTACGCACGAATCTGTGCGACCTCGGTGTCGGTGAGATCCCGCACCCGAGTGGTCGGCTCGATGGAGAGCGACTCGAGGAGGGTTTTGCTGGTCGTGTGACCAATCCCGAAGATGTAGGTCAGACTGATCTGGACCTGCTTTTCGCGTGGAATGTCCACACCCGAAATACGTGCCATTTCTAGCCCTGCCTCTGCTTGTGTCGGGGATTCGTGCAGATGACCATCACGCGACCATGGCGCTTGATGACCCTGCAGTTATCACACATTTTCTTGACGCTTGCTCGAACCTTCACGTTCGGCGTCCTTTCTGATTCTTCATAGTTGTTCCTCGGGAATGCCCGAGGGATTACGATTTTCGAGTAGTCGTACCGTTACTCGCTGCCGGGAAGCAGTTACTTGTAGCGGTACGTGATCCGACCTCGTTCGAGGTCATACGGAGTGAGCTCTACCTGAACGCGATCGCCTGGCAGAATCCGGATGTAGTGCATGCGCATCTTTCCGGAAATGTGAGCCAGCACTTTGTGGCCATTTTCGAGTTCAACCCGAAACATGGCGTTGGGAAGGGGCTCGACAACAGTCCCCTCTAATACGATTGCGTCTTCTTTAGGTTTTGCCAGTGGAACTTCCTCCTACGAGAGTTCGATCGAACGCACAGAAAAGCGCGCAAGACCAGCGGATAAACCTAGCGGACGCGGGAGAATCAACCAACTGGAGAACGAAACAATCGCGATGACGAATCTGTGGTCTGTGAGCGGGCCGTGGTGAGGCTGAGTGTCCACAGATTCCGATTATTAGGCTGAGCCCATGGTTTCGTTGACTCCAGAGCAGTTTGAGCGCGAGGTCGTGGCGGCCCTTGACCTGTTGCCGACAGCGCTCGCACAGCTCATGGACAACGTGATAGTGGTCACCGAAGACCGCCATGTAGACGAACCCGACCTTCTCGGGCTCTACGAAGGCATTCCACTCACCGAACGCGACGGGTATGGGCTCATGGATCTGCCCGACCGCATCTCGATCTATCGGCTGCCGCTGCTCGAGATGTGTACCTCGTCAGAAGAGCTCGTCGACGAGATCCGCATCACCGTGATCCACGAGATTGCCCACCACTTCGGCATCGACGACGACCAACTCCACGACATGGGCTGGGGCTAACCAGGATTTGTGAAGGATTTTGAACCCATACGGTTCAAAATCCTTCACAAATCTAGAGGCCGAGGGCGCCTTGGACGCGTGCGAAGACCTCGTCTTCGGCGCCGAGGCCGTCGATGACGACCAGCTTGTTGCGTTCGGCGAAGAATTCGAGAAGTGGTGCGGTCTGCTCTTCGTAGTTGCGAAGGCGTTCGGCAATTGCTTCATCGGTGTCGTCGTCGCGGCCGCGTTCCATCATCCGAGCCGTCACCTCTTCGAGGGGAACATCGATGTTGATCGCAGCAGTGAGTTCCACGCCCTGATCGGCGAGAATCGCCTCGAGCGTCTCTGCCTGACCCGTCGTCCGTGGATACCCATCGAGGAGCACCCCATTGGCCATGATGTCGTCGGCGGCGAGACGTTCGGCCACGATGCCGTTCATGATCTCGTCGCTCACGAGACCACCGGACTTCATGATTGCTTCAGCTTGCTTACCAAGTTCAGTTTCGGCGGCGACGGCAGCGCGAAGCATGTCGCCAGTAGAAACGTGGACGATGCCGTACTCAGATACCAGACGAGCGCACTGCGTGCCTTTGCCTGCACCTTGACGGCCCAAGACGATAATTCTCGGGGCCATGTTCAACCTCAGTTTCGTTGTATTGGCTACAGGGGCTACTTCGATTTCGCGAGGAAGCCTTCATAGTTACGCATCATGAGCTGGCTGTCGATTTGCTTCATGGTTTCCAGCGCGACGCCAACGGCGATGAGGATCGAAATACCAATGAAACCAAAGCCGGCAGCACCGAGGCCACCTCCGTGGCCTGCGTCAAGGTTGAACCCAATGGCTCGCATAATCAAGTTCGGCAGCAACGCAACGGCGGCAATGAACAACGCTCCGGGAAGCGTGATGCGGGTCAGGATACGTGCGAGGTAGTGCTCGGTCTGGGGACCGGGACGGATACCGGGGATGAAACCACCCTGTTTACGGATGGTGTCGGCCTGCTTGGCGGGATCGAAGGTGATGGCGGTGTAGAAGTATGCAAAGCCAACGATCATGAAGCCGAAGACCACGAGGTACAGGACTGCACTCGGGTCGACCAAGTTGCGATCGACGAAGTTGCGGATGCCGTTACCCCAACCCGTGTCGGGCAGTGCGACCGCAATGAGGTTTGGCAAGTACAGGACGGAGCTTGCGAAGATGATCGGGATCACGCCGGACTGGTTGACCTTCAGCGGGATGTAGGTGCTCTGGCCGCCGTACATCTTGCGTCCAACAACACGCTTGGCGAAGTTGACCGGGATGCGGCGCTGACCGTTCTCGACGAACACGATGCCGACGAGCGAGATGCCAAGGATGATGCTGAACGCCACGATGGCCAAGATGCCCTCGTTGGTGTAGAGCGTCGAGAACTGTGCTGGGAACTGGCTCACGATCGAGGCAAAGATGATGAGCGACATACCGTTGCCGATGCCCTTTTGGGTAATGAGCTCGCCCATCCACATAACGAGTGCAGTACCGGCGGTGAGGGTGAGGACCACCAGGAGCACCGTCCACACGTTGAACTTCGGCAAGAGCACAAAGCCACCACCGAGACCATCGGCCCGGTTGAACAAGAACGCAAAGCTCGTCGACTGAATGACCGCAATAGCGATCGTCAGATAGCGAGTCCACTGGGTGATCTTGCGCTGGCCAACCGCACCTTGCTGCTGCCACTGTTCGATACGTGGAACCACAACACCAAGCACCTGCATGATGATCGACGCCGTAATGTACGGCAGCACACCGAGGGCGAAGATGGCAAACGTCGTCAACCCGCCGCCGGAAAAGAGCTGCACATAGGCGAGAATACCGCCCTGCTGT
The DNA here is from genome assembly GCA_938084885.1 of uncultured Acidimicrobiales bacterium. Lineage (GTDB taxonomy): Bacteria > Actinomycetota > Acidimicrobiia > Acidimicrobiales > SHLQ01 > SHLQ01. The sequence goes on along the minus strand of CALKGG010000084.1, from coordinate 20,305 downwards.
TCGGAGTTCTCACGCAGCTGCTGAACAGCGAGGGTGTCGATACCCGGTGCAGGAATGAACGAACCCAGGCGGTACAAGCCAAGCGCGAACAGTGTGAACAAGATCTTGTTTCGAAGATCCGGAACCCGGAACATGTTTGCAATTCGTGAAAACACTGTGTGCCTCTCGCAAAAGTCGTATGCAGTAACGGTAGCCGAGCAAGCCTAGATGGTGACTGGCAGGGCCATAAACAATCGGTAAAGGAATTCCGCGCTGGAGCAAAGTTCCAGATTCACGGACAATCCTTGAAAACCAGAAAGAGCCGGGTGCTGTACAGCAACCCGGCCCAATCCAAAAACTAGCGGTTGGTGTGCTGGTTGCCCTTTGCCGGTGGCCGTGGGGAATCGCCCCATGGCTTCGGCAGGATCTCGATGGATCCACCAGCGGCGGTGATGGCCTCTTCGGCAGACTTCGAAAAGGCATGTGCCTTGACGGTGACTGCACCGGAGAGCTCGCCACGACCAAGAACCTTGATGAGCGAGTTCTTGCCAACAAGACCCTGCTCACGCAATGTCTCGGGAGATACGTCGGTCAGGCCAGTCTCGGCAATCGTGTCCAAGTTGATGCCCTGGTACTCAACCCGGAACGGGTTGGTGAAACCACGGAGCTTTGGCACACGCTTGTGCAGTGGCATCTGGCCACCCTCGAAACCAACGCGCACCTTGCCGCGACCGCGACTGTGCTGACCCTTGGTACCGCGGCCAGCAGTCTTGCCGCCCTTGCCACCAATACCGCGGCCCTTGCGCTGCTTGGCCTTCGTCGAGCCTTCAGCAGGCTTGAGATCATGAATCTTGATAGCCATTTATGACTCCTCAACGGTGACCAAGTGCGGCACCCGATGGATCATGCCACGCACCTCAGGGGTGTCAGGCTTGGTGACGGTACGTCCAATGCGGCCAAGACCGAGCGCACGAATGGTGCCGCGCTGCTTTGGCTTCGTGCCGATGGTGGAACGAACTTGAGTGATTTTGAGTTCAGCCATGAGTTACGACTCCGTTCGGGTACCAGCGCTAGCTGGGTCCTTTGCATCGCGCTCGGATTCCTTGTACGCCTGAAGCAGACCTGCGGGAACGAACTCTTCTGGATCGAGGCCACGGAGGCGAGCAATCTCGTCCGGGCGCTTGAGGTCACGGAGACCAGCAATGGTCGCACGTGCCACGTTGATGTGGTTCGGAGAACCAAGAGACTTACAAAGCACATCCTGGATGCCGGCCTCTTCGAGGATGGCACGAGCTGCACCACCGGCGATTACGCCGGTACCGGGAGCTGCGGGCTTCAGCAGCACGCTGCCTGCGCCCATCTGTCCGAGGACTGGATGGACGATCGTCGTGCCGGCGAGGGGAACAGAAAAGAGGTTGCGCTTTGCTTCCTCGGTGCCCTTTTGGATAGCGAGAGGAACTTCCTTCGCCTTGCCGTAGCCAAGGCCGACCTGGCCCTTGCCATCACCAATGACCACGAGAGCGGTGAAGCTAAAGCGACGACCACCCTTGACGACCTTGGCGACACGGTTGATGTTGATCACTCGGGAGTCGCGCAGACCACCCTCGTTTTCGCGATCATTGTTGCGTCCACCACGATCGTTGCGATCGTTGCGGTTGTTGTTTTCGTACGCCATCAGAACTCCAGTCCTGCGTCGCGGGCAGCGTCGGCCAAAGCAGCGACACGTCCGTGGTAGAGGTTGCCGCCGCGATCGAACACGACGGTATTAATTCCAGCGGTCTTTGCCCGCTCAGCCACTGTGGTGCCGACCTTGGTTGCTGCGTCGACCGTGTTGCCACGACCGTCCCAGCCCTTTTCGACGGTGGATGCAGCCGCAATGGTCACACCAGAAACATCATCGATGACCTGCGCCACGATGTGCTTGTTGGAGCGGAATACCGCCAAGCGTGGACGCTCGGACGTTCCCTGCACCTGTTTGCGGATGCGGTAGTGACGACGCTGGCGCTGACGGCGGCGTTCGGCAGAAACGTTCTTTGCCATTACTTCGCCTGCTTTCCGGCCTTGCGGATAATCCGCTCGCCTTCGTACTTGATGCCCTTGCCCTTGTAGGGCTCGGGCTTACGCCACTTGCGAATATCGGCGGCGACCTGGCCAACGAGCTGCTTGTCGATGCCTTTGACAATGATCTCGGTCTGCTGTGGGACCTCGAACTCGATGCCGTCAGGCGCCTGAATGTGCACCGGGTGGCTAAAGCCGAGCTGCATTTCGAGGGCGTTGCTGCCCTTGGCTGCTGCACGGTAACCAACGCCAACGATCTCGAGCTTCTTCGAGAAGCCTTCGCTGACGCCGATGATCATGTTGCTGACAAGCGTGCGGGCAAGGCCGTGCATCGACTTGTGGTCAGGGGAGTCGCTCGGACGAACGAGGGTGACAACACCATCGTCGATAGAGCCAGTGATCTCGCCCGGAAGCGTGATCTGCAACTCGCCCTTGCTTCCCTTGACCGCAACATCGGTGCCACTAAAGGTGACATCGACGCCGCTTGGCACGGGGATGGGGTTGTTTCCAATACGTGACATCGCTTCTCCTACCAGACGTAGGCGAGGACCTCGCCGCCAATACGGCGGCGACGTGCTTCGCGATCGGTCATGAGGCCACGGTTGGTCGACAGCACGGCAACGCCGAGACCGCCGAGTACCCGAGGTACCTCGTTGGACTTCCTGTACACACGCAGGCCAGGCTTGCTGACACGGGTAATACCCGAGATCACGCGCTTGCGCTCTGGTGAGTACTTCATGTCGATACTGAGGACGCGTCCGGGACCGGATGGGTTGTCAGTAACGGTGTAGTTCGTGATGTAGCCCTCGCTCTTGAGCAGCTCTGCGAGCGTCTCCTTGAGCTTGCTGGACGGCATCGAAACGTCGTCATGCATTGCGGTGTTCGCGTTACGAACACGGGTGAGCATGTCTGCGATGGGGTCGGTCATTGTCATAGTTGTTCTCCTCCCCCTACCAGCTGGCCTTCTTGAGACCAGGAATCTCGCCGGCATGTCCCATTTCTCGGAGACAAATACGGCAGAGGCCGAACTTCTTGTACACGCTGCGTGGACGACCGCATTTGCGGCATCGGGTGTAGGCGCGGACCTTGAACTTCGGGGTCTTCTGCTGCTTATTGATAAGCGCCTTCTTTGCCATTACTGGCCTTCCTTCCGAAATGGAAATCCAAATGCATCGAGCAGCGCACGGCCGTGCTCGTTGTTGACTGCGGTCGTCACGATTGTGATGTCCATGCCGCGGACGGTGTCGACGTCGTCGTAGTTGATCTCGGGGAAGATCAGCTGCTCAGTCACACCAAAGGTGTAGTTGCCACGACCATCGAAGCTCTTGGTTGGGAGCCCACGAAAGTCTCGAATACGTGGTGTCGCAAGCGAGATGATGCGGTCGAGGAATTCGTACATTCGATCGCCACGCAGGGTTGCGCGTGCGCCGATTGTTTGTCCTTCGCGAAGCTTGAAGCTTGCGATGCTCTTCTTGGCCTTGGTGATCGATGGCTTCTGGCCGGTGATGATCGACAGGTCGGTGAGTGCACCTTCGATGGCCTTCTTGTTGAGAGCAGCTTCGCCGACGCCCATGTTGACCGAGATCTTCTCGAGCCTCGGGACCATCATGACGTTCGGGAGTTCAAGGTCAGCTTGAAGCTGCGCCTGAATCTCGTCGAAGTACTGCTTCTTCAGGGTTGGGATAGTTGTTGCGGTTGCCATCAGAGTTCTGCTCCGGTGCGCTTGCAGACCCGCACCTTGGTGCCGTCGGTCAGGAACTTGTAACCAACACGAGTTGGCTTGCCGTCCTTGGGGCTAATCACTGCGACATTGCTGACATGCATTGGCATGTTTTTGTCGATAATGCCGCCAGGGTTACCTTCGCCGAGTGGACGTTGGTGCTTCTTGACGAGGTTGATGCCTTCGACAACGACGGTGTTCTTGGCGGGATGGGCAAAGACAACTTCGCCTTCCTTGCCACGATCCTTGCCGGCCAGGACTCGAACCTGGTCGCCTTTCTTGATCTTCATTTAGAGGACCTCCGGTGCGAGCGACACGATACGCATGAACTTGTTGTCACGAAGCTCACGACCAACCGGGCCGAAGATGCGGGTTCCACGGGGCTGATTGTTTTCGTTGATGAGTACAGCGGCGTTCTCGTCGAAACGGATGTAGCTGCCGTCCGGGCGACGAATTTCCTTCTTCACACGGACGACGACGCACTTGACGACCTCGCCCTTCTTGACCGCCGCGCCTGGGTTTGCGTCCTTGACGGTGGCGACGATGACGTCACCGATGCTTGCGTAGCGACGACGGGTGCCACCGAGGACCTTGATGCACAGAATCTCCCGTGCACCAGAGTTGTCGGCGACCTTGAGTCGGCTCTCTTGTTGAATCATTAGCGAGCCCTCTCGATGATCTCGACGAGACGCCAGCGCTTCTTCTTCGACAGCGGGCGCGTCTCTTGAATCCGGACCAGATCGCCGACGTTTGCGTCGTTGTTTTCGTCGTGGGCAAACAGCTTGGTGCTGCGCTGCACGGTCTTTGCGTACCGGCGGTGGCGTACACGATCGACCGATTCAATAACTGCGGTCTTGTCCATGCCTGTCGACACGACGACACCCTCACGAATCTTGCGTGGGTTCTCGCGGACGGCCGCTTCGGTTGTTGTCTCGTCGCTCATGAGGCGACCTCCTCTGCTGCGTCAACGTCTTCAGCAGCCGCAATCTCACGGGCACGAATCTCGGTCAACGCTCGGGCCTTGTCTTTGCGAACCTGTCCCAGTCGAGACGAGCTGGTGAGCTGGCCCGTTGCGTTTTGGAAACGCAGGTTGAACAGTTCTTCGGATACTTCGTCGAGATGGGTCAGGAGATCTCCATACGACATCTCTGTCAGCTTCTTCTTCTTCGCCATTAGAAGCCCTCCTCACGCTTAACGAACTTGCATTTGATCGGCATCTTTTGGATGGCACGGTCGATGGCGGCGCGGGCCACCTCTTCGTCGTGGAACGACAGTTCAAACATGACCTTGCCGGGGCGTACAACGGCAACCCAGCGTTCCGGGTTGCCCTTGCCTGAACCCATGCGGGTCTCGGCTGGCTTCTCGGTCACTGGTTTGTCGGGGAACACGTTGATCCAAACCTTGCCGCCACGCTTGATGTGACGGGTCATGGCAATACGTGCAGCCTCGATCTGGCGAGCGGTAATCCATCCCGGCTCGAGAGCCTGGAGACCGTAATCGCCGAACGTGACTTCGGTGCCGCCTTTTGCGTTTCCACGCATGCGACCACGATGGTGCTTTCGGTGTGCAACCTTGCGGGGCATCAACATTTGGGTACCTGCTCTCAGTCCGCGTCGCCGGGACGGAAGTTGGGTGTTTCGCCCTTCTCACGGGTCGAAGCCTCGATGGCCTCTTCCTCTGCGAGGAGCTTTTCGAACTCTGGATCCGCTTCTGGAACCAATGGTGCGAGCTCTTCCTCAGCCGGTGCTGCGGCTTCTTCGGATGGCTCGGGCTTGCGAGGAGCCGATGGGCTCGACACGACTTGGCGTGGCTTGTTCTGACCAGAGGTCTCGCCAACGGCCATTGCCGCTTCGCGAGCGATCTTGTCTTGCGCTTCGCTCTTGTATGGAAGACGGTTGCCGGTGTAGATCCACACCTTGACGCCAATGCGGCCTGCAGCGGTGTGTGCTTCGCGGAAGCCGTAGTCGATTTCGGCACGAAGCGTGTGCAGAGGAACCTGTCCTTCTCGGTACCACTCGCGTCGGGCCATTTCTGATCCGCCGAGGCGACCGGAGGTTTGCACTCGGATACCGAGGGCTCCCGCTTTCTGCGCATTCTGCACGGCACGCTTCATTGCACGACGGAATGCGACACGGCCCTGGAGCTGGTCGGCGACGCCCTGGGCAATGAGTGCAGCATCGAGTTCGGGAGTCTTGATCTCCTGGATGTTCAGCTGCACCTTGTTGTTGCCGGTGATCTTTGCGAGGCCTTGACGAAGGCGGTCGGCTTCGGCGCCCTTGCGGCCAATGACGATTCCGGGGCGTGCGGTGTGCACGTCGACACGGAGGCTGTCACGGCTGGACTTGCGCTCGATCTCGATCCGGCTAATCGCAGCATGAGGGAGGTCCTTCATGATGAACTTGCGGATGTTCGAGTCTTCGATGATGAAGTTTGCGTAGTCCTCACGGCTGGCGAACCAGCGGCTCTTCCAATCGGTGGTAATACCGAGACGGAAGCCGTAGGGGTTGATCTTTTGACCCATGAATTATTCTTCCTCTTCTTCCGAAGCGTCTGAAGACTTTGCTTTGCTGCCGGCTTCGATGAAGCCTGCAGCTTCGGCTGAGGCAGGATCTGCGAACCAGACCTCTGCAACCGTTTGGTCGTACCAACGGCCGTCTGGCTGGTGGTATTTGGCCGAGTTGGCGTTGCCCTTGATGGGGAAGCCGTCGGGCATTGTCTCGTCATCGAGTGCTTTGTGGCTGCCGCTACCGTATGGCGCATCGACCGAAAGGTCGGCTTCGAGTGGATGCGGGATTGCGCCCTCATCGGCTGAGGTCTCTGCGACTGCCTCGTCTGCTGGAGCCTCGTCGCCCTTGGACTTCGCGACACGTGCGGCGCGATCGGCCTTTGGCTTTGCGGCGCCGCGGCGTTCGGCGCGGTTGCGTTTGACCTCGAGCTTGTCGTCGTCCATGCGGGACACGATCAGGGTGATGTGGCACGTGCGCTTGCGGATGCGGGTGGCGCGGCCACGAGCACGTGGGCGCCAACGCTTCATGGTTGGACCCTCGTCTGCGTAGCAGGCGGACACGAAGAGTTCTTCTGCGTCTTGAAGGTCGTTGTGTTCGGCGTTGGCGACGGCCGAATCAAGCAGCTTGCTGATGGGTTCGGCGATACCGCGTTCGCACAACGTGAGATAATCGGCAGCATCGGCGACGTGGAGGCCGCGAATCTCGTCGAGCACTTCACGTGCCTTGTAGGCCGAAGCACGCACGTGCTTGACCGAGGCACGGGTACCTGGACGTTCGTTCGTCTTTGGACCGGTCATCGACGCGCTCCTCGCTCTTGACCGGCGTGGAACTTAAAGGTTCGCGTCGGAGCAAATTCGCCGAGCTTGTGCCCGACCATCGACTCGGTGACGTACACCGGTACGTGCTTGCGTCCGTCGTGCACGGCCAAGGTGTGGCCGAGCATGTCAGGAATGATGGTGGAACGACGTGACCAGGTCTTGATGACGGCCTTCTCGTTCTTTTCGTTGAGTGCGTCGACCTTCTTGAGCAGGTGCTCGTCGACGAACGGGCCCTTTTTGAGGCTGCGTGGCATGGTTCGTTACCCTCTTTACCGGCGCGATCCGCGCTTGCGGCGGCGGCGAATGATCATCTGGTCGGACTGCTTCTTATCTGAGCGGGTGCGCATTTCTGGCTTGCCCCATGGGGAAACCGGATGGCGACCACCCGAGGTCTTGCCCTCGCCACCACCGTGAGGGTGATCGACAGGGTTCATTGCAACACCGCGGGTCTGTGGGCGGACGCCCTTCCAGCGGTTACGACCGGCCTTACCGATCTTGATGAGCTCGTGCTCAGAGTTGCCAACGACACCAACAGTGGCACGGCAATCGATTGGCACACGGCGCATTTCGGTGCTTGGCAGACGAAGGATGGCATATGGGCCGTCCTTTGCCACGAGCTGCACACTCGATCCAGCCGAACGGCTCATCTTGCCGCCGCCACCAGGGGCGAGTTCGACATTGTGGATGGTGGTACCGACCGGGATGTAGCGAAGCGGCAGGCAGTTGCCTGGCTTGATTTCGCTGCCCTGGCCGTTTTGGAGAATCTCGCCAACGCCGACACCTTCTGGCGCAAGGACGTATGCCTTGTGTCCGTCGAAGTAGTGAAGGAGCAGAATGCGACAGCTTCGGTTCGGGTCGTATTCGACCGCTGCGACCTTGGCTGGAATGCCGTCCTTGTTGCGACGGAAATCGATCTTGCGGTATTGCTTCTTGTGACCGCCACCGCGGTGACGACTGGTCTTGCGACCGTAGTTGTTGCGTCCGCCGGTACGGGACTTGCTGTCGAGCAGCGACTTTTCAGGTGTCGTCTTGGTGATCTCGGAGAAATCTGACGACGTCTGAAAGCGACGTCCGGGGCTTGTTGGCTTGCGTTTACGAAGAGCCATGGATCATCACACCTCGAACAGGTCGATTTCGTAACCATCGACGAGCGTGACCATTGCTCGCTTGGCATCTGGGCGCTTGCCGAACGTTCCGTTGCGGCGGTTGCGCTTGCGCTTTCCCTTGCGGTTCAGCGTGTTTACTTTGAGAACTTCGACCTCGAAGAGCGTCTCGACGGCCTTTTTGATTTCCGGCTTTGACGCATCGGGAGCAACGGTGAAGGTGTACACGTTTTCTTCGAGGAGGGCGTAGCTCTTCTCGGAAACGACTGGGGCAATGAGTACATCGCGGTGATCAACAGCCATTGATTACTCCTCCTCGTTAACCGCATCGCTCGGTGCGTCAGCAACGGCGTCGGTGGTGGGTGCGGGTTGGGCGTCTTCGTCAGCTGACGTTTCAACGGGAGCTGCGGCCTTTGCGGCCTTTGGCTTCTGAGCATCGGCGACGGGCAGTGCATCTTTGCTGAACACGACCGTGTCGGACACGAGCACGTCGTAGGCGTTCAGCTCGCCAGACGGCAGTACGTGCACATTGGCAATGTTGCGGAAGCTCAACGCAACGTTTGCGTCGTCTTCGCTCAGCACCAAGAGGATACGACCCTCGTCTTGAAGACCGAGATCCGAAATCGTCTTTGCGGCAGCTGACGTCTTTGGCGTATCGAAGTTGAACGAGTCGACGACGATGATCTTGCCATCAGCAGCACGATCCGACAGTGCAGACGCCAAGGCGAGCTTGATCATCTTCTTCGGGGTTTTTTGGCTGTAGTCACGGGGCTTTGGGCCGTGAGCAATGCCGCCGCCACGCCACTGTGGCGAACGAATCGAACCTTGGCGAGCTCGGCCGGTGCCCTTCTGGCGCCAAGGCTTTGCGCCACCGCCACGCCGTTCGGCGCGGGTCTTGGTGGAGTGTGTGCCGGCTCGGCGAGCTGCGAGCTGGGCGGTAACAACTTGGTGCATGACCGAGACGTTTGGCTCGATGCCAAAGAGCTGGTCGGGGAGGTCAGCGGTTCCGGACTTTTTGCCGGCCACGGAGGTGACGTCTACTGATGGCATTAGTTCGCTCCCTGCTTCTTGCTTGCGTTGCGAAGCAATACCGTTCCGCCCTTGGGGCCGGGAACGTTGCCTTTCACGAGGATCAGGTTCTCCTCAGCGTTGGCTTCGACGACGGTCAAGTTTTGCGTGGTGACCTTTTGGCCACCGCTGCGTCCGGCCATCTTCTTGCCTTTGAAAATGCGACCAGGCGTTGCGCACTGGCCAACAGATCCGGGCATGCGGTGCACACGGTGCGCACCGTGGCTGGCGCGTTGGCCCTTGAAGTTGTGACGCTTCATTACACCGGTGAAGCCTTGGCCCTTGCTGACGCCGGTTGCGTCGACGAGTTCGCCTTCGGCGAGAACGTCGGCACCAATTTCTTGGCCGACAGTGAACTCGCTGACGTCATCGAGGCGAAGCTCGATGAGCTTCTTTCCTGGATCGACGCCGGCTTTTTCGTATTGGCCGAGCGCTGGCTTGGTAAGTCGGTGTTCTTTCTGGGTGCCGACCGCGACCTGGACAGCGGAGTAGCCGTCGGTCTCGGGGTGCTTGATCTGCACGATGCGACATGGCGTGACCTTCAGGACAGTCACGGGTACGACCTTGTCGTCCTGCCAGACCTGCGTCATTCCCAGTTTTTCACCCACAATGGCTTTGGTGGCCATAGTTCTCATTCCTTTGGGCTCTGTATCGAGCCTTGGTGTGAAAGTTCGTACGGTTGGCTCATGGACCATGGCCCACTCACGCGAACGCTCCGCTTTGGCATAGCCAAGCGGAGCGAAGATTCGGTTTTGCTCACTGGTGTCCGGGGGCCTGGTGAGACGTCGATTGTGTTCTGAGAGACTCAGGTGTTCGGCTATCGATGCACGTTGCCCGAAGACATCGTGCGCCGACGTCGAACGCACAGCTCGGTAACTCTAGCCACAATGGCGGAAAGCACCAACTCCGCAGCCAATACATTCGCCCGTCACGACGAGCGGTCGACAATGACGACCCGGTCTGAACCGCTGCGGCCGAACACCTCGGGGGTAAAGATCTCCTCGGCTGTCGCGGGCGGCACGACAAAGGACCCCGGAATGGTGGCTTGGGCTACATAGGAATACTCAAAGGTGCCGCCCCACAACCGAATCGCGAAAGCTTCGACCCGATCGCTGCGAAGGTTCTGGTGGTTGAACCACTGGCGATAGTACCCATCTCCGGATTGGCCGGGGTTCACAATCGTCGGCGACGTAGCCAGAGCAGGGTTCACGGCCTCGAGCCCCGCCGCCAGCGGATCGACCAACGCCACGTGATTGCGTCGCGCATCGGCGACCATGGTGATCGTGACCCGCACGTTCGCACCCGCTCGTATCTCCCAGGTACCGTCGTCGAGCAGGCGAACATCTGACGGGTCGTCGATGGCTTCGTACGTTCGGACAACAACGAAGCCCTCATCGCGTGCATCGAGGTCGAAGTCGCTCGGGGCATAGTCGAGGCCCAAGCGGTAATAGAGCCGGCCCTCGCCATTTGCCCGGACGATGAGTTCGCTGTCGCCAGCCCCCGTCTCGCCAATCGCCAACACTTCCGACATTGGAACTCGCGTCGTGACGGTGTTTGTACTCCGACCTTCAAACGCTGACTCGTGCACATAGGTTTGACCCAGCCACGCCTGTGCAACGAACTCGGGGGTCACCTCTTCAAACGTCGAGAAGTACTCGTTCATCGCCAGAAGGATGAACGCATTTTCTTGCGCGTTGTTCCAGCGACCTCTCGTCTGGTTCGCCAACAAGGCGTTCACTGCTTTGACGATCAGGTCGTTCTCCGGATCCTCCCGAACGAGCGCATCGAGAATAATGCCATCGGTACGGCGATTTGAGTGGGCGATCAGGTAGCCGTTCTGGCCGAAGTCGGTCGCGAACGTCGCCGCCGATGCCGTCTCGACGGCACCGTTGCTAATCCGACGCAAGATCTCCGCTCGCACGATCTCGTCGTCAATGACCGTCAGCAGTTGTGCAGCCGATCCAAGATCGAGGTCTTCGCCCGCTTCTCGATACAGGTTCATACCCTCGTCCGATACGTCGCGGCCGGAAACGTTGACAACATAGAGCCCGTACGCGCGAGTCGCCCAACGTGTTTGTCGAGTTCGCTCGTTCTCGTCGGCGAAGAAGTTTTGGATGTCGCGGCTGGCGTTTAGTCCGTTTTCCAATGCTTGTGCCCGAACCGAGAAGCCGTTCTGTTCAGCGAGGACCATCGCGTGAGTTGCCTGAACTGTTACCCACGGAGCGATCTCGCCGCCCTGCCACCACGACCACGTGCCCTGCGAATTCTGTAGGGCAATGAGCGAATCGATATCGCGTTGGACCTGCGCATCGAGTTCGTTCGCTGACGGCAGCCCTTCGGCGTCGAATGCCTCGAGGACATCTCGCAACGCCGCAATCGCCATGATCCTCGACGCAAGCCCGTCGGCGCTCTCGAATTGGTAATCCGATAGATACAAGACCGCATCGGTGAGCGCAGAGACTGCAGTGCTCGACGTTGTAATATCAAGCCCGCCGATTTCGGCGAGGACACCGTCGGGAGTGCGCAGGTTGTGCAATACGGCGGTCCCGTCGTCGAGCGCGCCGTACGTAGCGAACGCCTCAGCGGTCGCTGGCGTAAACACGGCAATCGACACGATTGCAGCGTCGCCAAAGCCGGTACTCGTCGCGGCGATCTGCATCGTTGCGGTACCGACGGCTTCGGTCTGGGCTGGGAAGCGGACTTCGACTCGGGAGTTTGCAGGAATGGTAACGCGCATCCCAGTTGCGCCAGTGAGTTGAATGTTCTCGCCCGAGACTGCGAGGTCGACCTCGGCGGGATCATCCCCGAGGTTTTGCACGATGACCGGCAACTCGAATTCGTCTCCAAAGTTCAAGAAGGCAGGCGCCGTCGGCCGAACGCTCAACGGCAACCTGGCCGTGATCTGCGCTTCACCAGTTCCGAACGTGTCGGCACCGGCGTTCGCAATCGCCATAACCCGATATCGGGTGAGCGAGTCGGGAAGGTCGAAGGTGATGGTCGCCGAACCGTCGGCGTTGGTGACCTCTTCGGGGACGAACACCGCAAGAGGACCGAAGTTGTCCCGCAGGTCGATCGTGGCCTCGTTCGTCTCGTCGTTGTTCGCCCGAGGGCTCGATGCGGGGGCGGAAACTTCCGACGCCGTTTCAGCAGGCGTCTGGTCCGCACCAGAGACGAAATCCGCCGTTGCGTCTTCGTCTTCCATTGCTTCGTCTTCGTCTTCCATTGCTTCTTCGTCTGCTACGAGTTCGTCGTCACCGGAATCGAGCGTGGCCTCTCCGACCACCCTGATCTCTGGAGAAGACAACAGCACCGAATTGCGAAGTAGATCCGCAGTGACTGTTTGACCGATCTCTGGATAGAACGAATCGATTGGGTCTCCGAGCTCGAATCCAGTCAGCGACAAGACCGCTTCGTCAACAACGATCACCGACACCCCAGCGCCATCGACAGGCTCGCCATCGGCGTTGGTCACGCGAACCTCGACCGACGTAGTTTCGCCCGGTGCAAGTTCAGTGGCCGCGGGCACGGCGACAACGTCGAGTGTGCGCTCCGTTGTGGCCACATCCAGACGAACGTGACCTGTCGCGAACGCGGGTTGCTGCGGTGCGTTGTCCAAGATGGCACCGTTGCTATCGCGGCGATCTGTTGCGCCGACCATCTCGACTCGAATGTTGATATTTGGTACGTCAGCGGAATCGATGGGCACGGTCAGCACGGCGCTGCCGTCGGGCGCCGAAAATGAGACCACCGACTGGATCCCCGCACGATCAACAATCAGCAGCCCGCTGGCGTTTGCGAATGGTGCCTGCACGAGAATCTCTGCTGACTCCTCGGGGGCGTAGCTCTCGGCATTAGGGATGACGGTCACGACATCACCATCGAGTCCATTCACCGACGATGCAGTTCCCCCCGACACCCACTGGGTGAGCGTGGCTCGACTCTGGCGGCCCTCCTCGTCGGAAACCACCGCAGAGATCTCCCAACGGCCCGGCGCCTCGGGAGTAAACGCGCATCGCATCGACTCGTCGCGATCGACGCTGTTCACCGAGTTGACCTGGCTGGTCGTCGAGGTCACCGTGCACGTTTGCGCATCGATGACTTCAGACACGAACCGCCCGTCGACGAACGACTCGCGAATACGTCCCGCCGTGACCTCGACCGATCGTCCCGCTACCGGGGCGCCCTCCAGATCGACCACGACCGCATCGACGACCAGGGGCTCGCCAGGCTCGACGAAGCTGACGTCGGAACGAAGACCCACGTAATACTCGGCGGGGTGCACGAGAACCGACGTATTCGCCGAAATGGTCTGGCGGTTGACATCGGTAATGGTCGCTTCGAAGCGAACGTTCGAAGGCTGGTCGATCACGACCGCACCGTTATCGTCGCCATCATCGCCGCGATTGGGTGTTTCTCGACTCGCAAAGTCGGCTTGCAACAGATGGCGACCCGACGAATCAGTCGTTGCCGCAAAGGTCGCGATATCGGCCGGGCCCATTTCACCCGACCCAAAGAAACCAACGTCGTCGTAGCCGTAGAACCAGGGCGGGCTCCACTCGCCGAACGAGAAATCGCCCCAGTTCGGCGGCGAGAAGGTGGCGCCTTGGGTCGATACTGTCCACAGCACCGGCGAGTCAGCGAGCGGCCCACCCGCAAAATACGAGGCTGATGCGGCGAACGTGGCTGGCTCACCAAGAACGTAGGGCCCAGCGTCGACGGCGTCGACCGACGCGTCAAAATCGGGGGTTCGGAAATCCTGCACGGCAACGTTGTGCACCCACCTGTTCGAGCCGCGGTTGAATACGATGCGCGCAGTGCCAGCGTCGATGCCCTCGGGAAGATCGACAGCAAGGTTGAAGCCACCAAAGGCATTCATCTCGATCTCGCCACTCCCGAGATCGTTGTTGCGTGGACCGCGAACCCGATAGGTGATGGAGGTATTTGGTGTGAGCGTTGGTTGACGATTCGGTGACGGCCAGCGATAGAGGCCGACCAACCGAACAGTCTCACCGGGTCGATACACGCCGCGATCGTCGGTTACGAACCACAGTCCGTCTCGGTTGTTTGCCCGCATCGTCCACGTGGATCGAGGGCTAACCACGCGCTGGCCGTTTGCCGAAACGTCCAGGCCGTTGATCCTTGCCTCATCCAGATCGATCGAGAGCAACCCATTGCTATTTGTCGCGAGGGTTTCGTTCCGTTCGCCGAGCAGTCGAACATCGGCATCGGGAATTGGTTCACCCGTGGACAGGTCAGTGACCCACACCAGAAGCTCACTGCCATCGCTGAACGCATCCACGGCCAGGTTGGTGGACTGCACCCATGTAAAGACCGGTCGGTTGTTCCAGTAGTCACGGCTATTTCGATCGATGTCGTCTGCCGGTTCGACCAGCACGGCGATCGACCCGGACGTTTGGGCAAAGACCTCTGAGAGGTCCACGGTTGTTTCGACGACCGTGCCGTCGACCCGGTCGACCGGCACCTCGAAGCTGGCCAGTTCTGGCCAGGTGCCAGGTTGTTGCCAGCCGCCTTCGAAGAGGCCATTCGAGAATCTTTGGAACTCCTCGTATTGTTCGGGTTGTACCGACCAGGCTCGTACCCGAAGCGCGTCGTGGTCAATGGTTTGGTATCGCAAACCCGGCGAGTCGGCGAACGGGTCGGTGATGACAAACTCGTTGTTCGGACCAGCGAACGCTCGCCTCGTATCGCCAATGTCGAAGTCTGCGCGAGCCTCACGACCCAAGGTCTGGCCGAAGATGTCGGTGAGCTCAGCGGCGAAGAAAACGTCGTACTCGGTGTTGCTTTGGGTTGCACCTCCAATAGCGATCACATTCGAGAAGACCTCGACGCGTGCCCCGGGAAGTTCGGGGCGGATCGTCACCCATGCAGGGTCGAACGCGTCGGTGTCGATCTCATTGCTGAACCTCGCAAACAACGTCTGGAGCGGTTGGCATCCATTGGCGCAGCCATCGTCCTCGAGCTCCAAAGGCGGAAAGGTTCGCCCGTTCTCGGTGACGGTACCCGTCCCGACGAGCGGTCCCTCACGTGAGGGAACGCCCGGCCCAACCCGAAGACGCACCGCAGTGTCAGCAACGAGGGCTTCGGTGGGCGTGACAAACACGATGTGGTCCGCTGGCTGGTCCAGCCAACGGAACTCTGAGGTTGGATCCGCCATCTCGGCAGCGACCTCATCGGCAGTGGCGAGACGAACCAACGTCACATCGCCGGATTCGAACTCGATCGCCTCGATCGCCGCCGTAGGTTGGACGCGCTGGTCGAAAACGACCCCCATGACGGGATTGAGGCTCATTCGTTCGTCGACGCCGAACACCCACAGCGGCTCGGGGGTGCGAGTGGTAAACGTGAACTCTTGCGTGCCGTCGAGCGTTGCGCCGTTGACCGATTCGGTGCCGGCAGGGACGGTTATGGTGAATTCGGTCGCGCCGGGAAGCCGATCGAGGGTAGCGTTCTCGCCGAGGCCCACGCCGTCGATGCCTCCATTCGGGACGACCTCGAGGCGAGCAGTTCGAGTGCCGAGCCAACGCCACCGCGTGACAAATCCGCGTTCGGCGAGCGTTTCGCGGCTCGGCGTGATTTCGACCGGGACCTCGAGTTGATCGAGTTGGTCGAGGGTGCTCAACGGAATCATCGGCTCGTTAAACGTTACCGAGATGAACGGCGCAAGATTGACGTCGCCTTCGGGCTGTACCCGCAACACTTCGAGAGGGCCGTCCGCAGGTGCGGCGGGGACAGCCGGACTGTTTGTGTCAATCGGGAACGGCAGATCGATACGCGAATCGACCGTGGGCGGAAGGAGCGTTTCGGCTGGCCGGTTGACGTCGGCGACTTCAGCCGGGGCCTCCGTACTCGTCTCGCTCGCGAGCCCGACCCGGCGCAGCACCTCGTCGATCTCATCATTGGTCAGTGGTTGGCCTTCGACGAGCTCGGTTCGGGCTTCTTCGACAACGGGCGCACCGGGGTCGCCATTGCTCAATCGAACTTGCAAGCTCGTCGATGACGAAAGCGCCTCGTCAAATGAGAGCGACTCGACGAGATCGCCACTCGTGGATTGTTCGGACTGTTGGAGGACGGGAGTGGTTTGACTCTCGGGATCTCCGTCGCCGGAGCTACACGCGCTCGCGACGAGCGCCAAAAGGAGGAACACCGATGTCCATGCGCGGGGCGCCCGTATCGACCGTGCCACTGGTTTTTCGTTCGCCATGGGGTGTTCTCCGAGTCGTTCCATGCACCTTCTACGCTCCTAACGGACAACGAGTTCCCAGCAAATGCATGCGACCCGAACGCGGTGGTCGCACCTCGACGACAGCACCTCTCGGGACCTCTTCAGCGTCAGGTGTCGGGACGTTAGGCCGACAGGGTTTCGGGTTCGCCTTCGAGGAATGGGTCGACGAAGGGCTCGTCAATCCATGCTGACCAAGCATCGAACACCGGGCGTTCATCTGCGCTGCTACAGCTCTCGAGCAGGTTGCGGGTTCGGTCGATCAACGCGTCGATCTCGAAATTCCACACATCAAACTCGAGTGCCGTAAACATTGGGTCATAGAAGGTCACATCTGAAAGATCACCGACTCCTGCACGCAGACAGTCGATGGTGTCGACCTGAAAGCCAGCGCGCAGGATGTCCGGAAAGACCAAGTAGAGCGCATCGTCGGTACACCGTTCAAAACCAGCATCTAGCGACCTGCCGTAGGCATACCACAGGTCGTTGAGTTCCTGGTTGAACACATCGGGGTCGAACGTTGAGTTCAACTCGGACAGTCGGTCAATATCGACGTTCGTCACCACTTCGACGAGGGCGCACGTCAGATCGGCCTCGGTGCGTCCATAGCTGTCATAGTCGGGGTCGAACAAACTGTTCTGTTCGTACTGGCCGCCCCCAAAGACATGAGCAAGCCCCAAATCGAAGGAGTCAACGTCGCCGTAAACCTCCGCAATGTGCTCATTGACACACGAGTCGAGCGCATCGGCCCGGCGCCAATCGACAGACGCAAGTTTGGATCCGAGTGCCAGACCAACTTCAGCACGCTGCCAACCGTTGTCGTTTTCGAAAATGTCGACGACACACTCCTGGTAGGCCGGCTCCGATGTTCGCTCCGCCTCCGCGATTCGCTCGCGAATCGTACTGCATGCATAAATTTCTTCGAGCAACCTGCCATAGCTCGCGCCGATCACGATATCCCGGCCGTCTTCGAGCAGATTCGGCGATGTAACGGTGAGGCCCACTTCGGCTGCTGCCTCCACCGATCCGAGGTGCGTAAGCATTGCCGGCCCAACACACGGTTTGTCGTCATCACGAATAGCACCGGCGTATTCGGTTTCGATCGCCTCTTCGAGATCGGCCCGACGAGCAAGGCCGAAGGCGTCGGAGAACGCATCCTCGCCGAGACAATCACGAAGCGCATCCCGGTTCTCGCTGGTGTCGTCGATCGTCAGGTCGTCGCCGCCGCTGAAACGATCATCGAGGTACGTCTCGACGAATGCAGTTTCAGACGTGAACGTGCTGGTACATGTCAGCTCGCCATTGTTGAGCGCAACGAGTTGTTGACGCACCATTGCGTCGACATCGAGACACTCCGTCACCTCATCACGAAGGTCAGAGGAGTCGTTACTGTCGAAGATCTCGGCGATTGCTTCGGCCGGCGACTCCTCGATCGACCGAGTCGTGTAGCCGAGGGCAATGACATCGTCGAACCCAACATGTCTGGAGATCGCGTTCGCCACACAGGCACCTTCGGCTTCCTCGACAAACGCAAGCGTCGGCGCAGCCTCGCTTAGCGCCCCCTCGATCGACTCGGGCGAATCGCCACTACACGAACTCAGCGCTACTGCGATTCCAGCGGCGATCGCCACCCGTTGAAGATTCCGACGTGTGTGCCCAGTCCGCATGGTCATAGTGCAACTATCGGCACATTCAGAATCGACCTTTCGTAGTTCGTATGCACTAGACGCGATAACACCACTAAGGCTTTGGGGCGAAAATGGGCGATTGGAGGCCGACTCATCGAACGCGAGATAGGCGATTCAACCCACTGTGTGTGGGCACCTCTGCTCATGCGCCCGAATGCCGCCAATTCCTACGATTCATGTATGGAGACGACTGGAATTTACACAAGCGACGAACTCGATGATCCTGAGAATGTGCGAATCCTCACCCAAGACGAGTGGGACGCAGAGAATGCCGATGCTCAGCAGCGACAAAGCCGTGCCCTCGAATTGATGGCCGAACATCGAAACAGCCACGAAATTCAGCTGCCAAAACCACAACCAGTACGCGACGATTCGCCACCGAGTGTTGGTGTGTCTCTTTGCGGTGACGCGACCTATGCCAGCCCCATGGAAATCATGGAACGGATTGGGCGCCTGGACCTGCTCAACGGCGCAGAAATCACCGCACCGACTTCTCCGTCTCCATTGCCTGGTCCCCCTGCACCCTCTGCACCATCTACGAGTCCGTGGGATCAACCCGTCGATTGGTCCGAGTGCGTTGCCACTCCTCTCACGTCGCACGCTGCAGAAACCTCAATGCCCGCAGGCGTTCAAACCCTCGCCGACCTTCGCGAACACGAGATTGATCTGCGAGGCGGCAGCATACTGTTCGATCCCCACCAGCGACCCATGGCAATGGCTCGGGCCAAGCGGCGCGGGCGAGCGTTGCAACGCTGATCTGAAACACCGACCCCAAACCTGCAGATATTAAACCTGCACAGCAGATTGCCTGCGAGTTCGCAAGCACGTATATCGTTTCATGCCGAGTGCGCAGCCACGGTTGTTGCACATGCGTCTCGCACGCACACCGACTAGATACCTCGTAGGGGTTTGTTCGCATGCACGATATTCAACAACGTCGCCCGCGCTCGCTTTGGCTAGCGCTTCTGCTCATTTTGAGCGTCATCGCCGCGGCGTGCGGTTCGACCGACACCACCGCTGCCGATGGCAACGCCAATGCGTCTGGCGCTGACGATTGGGACGCGGTTCTGGCCGAAGCTGACGGGCAGACCGTGCAGCTGTGGATGTGGGGAGGCGACACCGTCCTCAACAGCTACATCGAAGACACGGTCGCCCCGCTCGTCGCCGAGCAGGGCGTCACCCTCCAACAGGTTCGCATCGACGCAACCTCCGACGGCATCGACCGCATTGTTTCTGAAGCCGAGGCGGGCACCGACGACGGAGCCGTCGACCTGATCTGGGTTAACGGAAGCAACTTCTCGCAAGCAAAGGACGCCGGTCTCTGGGCAAATGATTGGGTCTCGGGCCTCCCAAACGCGTCGTTGCTCGATGCCGATGACCCCACCCTGTTCAACGACTTCGGCGTGCCGACCGACGGCCAAGAAGCACCGTGGAGTCGAGCGGCATTCACCTTCGCCTTCGACTCGTCAACCGTCGAGAACCCGCCAACGAGCTTCGAAGAACTCGGCGAGTGGGTAGCTGCGAACCCGGGACGATTCACCTACCCAGCTCCACCGGACTTCACCGGCTCGGCATTTGTCCGCCAGGCGGTACAAGCACTCGGCGAAGAGGACGCGTTCGCGCTCCTCGCCGAGATGGAACCAAACCTGTGGAACGGCGGAGAGCATCCGGTCGATGAGGCCGAGCTCAACACCCTCTTTGGAAACGGCGAAGTCGATATTGCCATGAGCTACAACCCGAACTTTGTGCAGGTCAACGTCGATCAGGGCATTTTCTCGGGCGAGACCCGTCCGTATGTCTTTGACAGTGGCACGCTCCAAAACGTCAGCTTCCTCGCTATGCCCGCAAACGCCGGCTCGTCGGCGGGTGCACGCGTCGTGATGAACGCAATGCTGTCTGCTGAGCTGCAAGCCGAGAAGCTGAACCAGGTCGGTGTGCCCGCAGTCGTCGACATTGGCGATGTGGCCGAAGCATCGGACCTGCGCTTGACCGACTTTGGAACCCCGCTTGAAGAGCTTCCAGCGGACCAGGTTCCGGTACTCGATGAGCGCTGGCGCACCGAAGTACTCGGGTAACCCAGCTGCTCAAATACCCAGCTGCTCAAATACCCAGCAGCTCAAATAC
>CALKGG010000083.1 GCA_938084885.1 uncultured Acidimicrobiales bacterium | reverse complement strand
GAGGACGCCATCCTCGAGCTGCTCTACGGATCGGGCCTTCGAGTCAGTGAGGTTTGCGACCTGCAAACCAACAGCGCCGACCTCACGCTCGGGGTCATTCGGGTGTGGGGCAAAGGCGAAAAAGAGCGGGTTGTTCCGCTCAGCGCACCCGCCAAAGAGGTACTGAAAGCACATATCCAAGAAATTTCTGTCACAGAAAGTGGCAGCTCGGTCGATGCAGGGACGGGTAGCGACCAGTCTCGAACGCTGTTCAAAAATCAACGTGGAAACCGGATTGGGCCCCGTGACGTGCGTCGAATCATCGACCGGCGAGCCTCAAAACCGACCTATCCTCATGCGCTCCGACATACCTTTGCGACTCATCTTTTAGACGGCGGTGCCGATTTACGGACTGTGCAGGAGTTATTGGGTCACTCGGATCTCTCGACCACACAGATTTACACGCACGTAAGCAAAGAACGCTTGCAGCGAGTTCATCGGTCGAGTCATCCGCGGGCTTAGCCGAGCAAGGCCGATAAGGGACAAACGTGGACGAACAAGAGAAGGCACGCGCTGATACGTTGTGGCAGCGCTACACCGAGGAGCCAACGCGTGAACTGAGAGATCAGCTCATCGTGCACTACTCGCCGCTCGTCAAGTACGTGGGCAGCCGAGTTGCTGCTGGCTTGCCACAGAATGTGGAACAAGCCGACCTCGTGAGCTACGGAATCTTCGGGCTCATCGACGCGATCGATAAGTTCGACCCAGGCCGCGGCTACAAGTTCGAGACCTACGCCATCTCGCGTATTAAGGGCGCCATGCTCGACGAACTCCGCTCGATGGACTGGGTTCCTCGCTCGGTTCGTACCAAGGCCAAGCGAATCGAACAAGCCAACGCAAAGCTCGAAGCCAAGCTCGGACGTGCCCCCAGCGACGACGAACTCGCCGGCGCACTCGATATCACCACCGGCGAGCTCGAGACCACGCTCGCCAAGATCTCATTCGTTGGTGTTGTTGCCCTCGACGAAATGCTCTCGGGCGGCGACCGCGGCGATTCAATGACGCTCGGCGACACCATCCCCGACTCGGGTGCCGGGCCAGTTGGCTCGTTCGAGGTCGAAGAGATGCGTCAGCTGCTCGCCGAATCGATCAACAACATGACCGAGCGAGAAAAAATCGTGCTCACGCTCTACTACTACGAGGGGTTGACCCTCGCCGACATTGGCAACGTCCTCGGAGTAACCGAGAGCCGCGTCTGCCAGATCCACACCAAGTCGGTCCTGCGCTTGCGCTCTCGCCTGACCGCCTCGGAATACAGCCCGGCATAGATCGCCACCGCCATCCCATTCACCTGCTGCGCTTGGCGACGGTTCTGGTGGAGTGCTACTCCTAGGGTACTTCCCCCATCGATCACGCCAAGAAAGTCCCAAACCACATGGGAACTCGCTCACGGATCCTGGGAGCCCTTGCTGGCCTTGCCTGCATTGGAGCGGCCAGCGCTCCTCACGGTTTTGCCGCGCCCGCACCCACCATTGGGCCACCGTATGGGCAAGTCGGCATCGGCCGGTCCGAAGTTGTGCATGTGCCACCGGTCGACGCCGACATCACCGACCCGTTTCGTGCGCCCGAACACGCCTTTGGCCCCGGCAACCGGGGTCTCGAATACGACACCTTCCCCGGACAAGCAGTGACCGCCTCGGCCCCGGGAACGGTCACCTTTGCTGGCCAAGTCGCCGGCTCGCTCTTTGTCACCGTCGACCACGGCAATGGCCTTCGTACCACGGTTGGCTTGCTCGCCGAGGTGTCGATCGGCGTGGGTGCCAACGTCGCGCAAGGGGCGACGCTCGGGATCGCCGCAGACAAAACGCACTTCAGCGCCCGCCAAGATGGCCAGTACATCGACCCCGAGCTGCTCTTTGGGAGCGTCGAGATTGTCGTACGTCTGGTGGCGCGGCCAGGTTGAGGCGACCAAAAATTGGGTGGCGACACGCTTGCACCTCGCGAATTCGCCGCTAACGTTGACCTGGGCAAAATCTGCCCAACGGTCAGACCCGCTCGTGAGGGGGAACCTGGCCGGCGAGCGTATTCAGCTGCCCCCGCCTGTGGTCGCCTTTGGCGCTTGGGTGTAGCTCCATCGAAACCACAGGGAAGGTCTCACAATGGCAGTTATCACCATGAAGCAGTTGCTTGACGCTGGCGTGCATTTCGGGCATCAGACCCGCCGCTGGAACCCGAAAATGAAGCGGTTCATTCACGGCGAGCGCAACGGCATCTACATCATCGATCTCAACCAGACGCTGAACCGTCTCGAGGATGCCTACACCTACGTACGCGACCTCACCGCAAACGGCGGCACGATCTTGTTCGTTGGAACCAAGCGTCAGGCGCAGGACTCCATTCAGCAGTACGCCGATAAGTGCGGCATGCCATATGTCAACCAGCGTTGGCTCGGCGGCATGCTCACCAACTTCCAGACGATCCAAAAGCGCGTCGACAAGATGAAGGAATACGAGCGCATGCGTGAGTCGGGTGAATTCGAGGCAATGCCGAAGAAGGAAGCCCTGATGATCCAGCGCGAGCTCACCAAGCTCGAACGCAACCTCGGTGGTATTCGCGGCCTGACCAAGGCGCCGAACGCCGTGTTCATTCTTGATACCAAGCTCGAGAACACCGCAGTAACCGAGGCAAACAAGCTCGGTCTGCCACTCGTGGCCGTTGTCGACACCAACTGCGACCCCGACCTTGTGGACTACGTCATTCCTGGCAACGACGACGCCATCCGCAGCGGCGACCTGATGTGCCGAGTGATCTCCGATGCCGTCCTCGAAGGCCACTTCATTCGCTCCAAGCGTGCCGAGATGGCCGGCGTGCCACAAGCTGGCGCCGCCGACGCAACGCCAGCAGGACGTTCCGCCGAAGAGCAGGCAGCACACGACCAGGCCCAGGCCGAAGCTCGTGCAGCCGCTGCGACCGCTGCAGCCGAGCGCGAAGCACGGATTGCGGCCGAAAAGGACGCCGCCGATATCGCCGCCGCCGAAGCACCAGCTGAAGCTCCCGCCGAGGCGCCTGTCGAAGCAGCAGAAGCAGCCGCACCAGCTGAAGCTCCCGCCGAAGAAGCAGCCGCCGACGCACCTGTCGAAGCAGCCGCACCCGCCGAGGCACCTGTCGAAGCAGCCGCACCCGCTGAAGCTCCAGCCGCACCAGCTGGCGATGCGCCAGCGGGTTCACATCCCGCACTCGAGGACGGGTCCATGCCCGAAGGCTTCGAGATCAAAGGCAACGCTGACTCGATGAAGTTCCATCAGCCGGGCGGTCGCTGGTACGAGCAGACCGTCGCTGAGATTTGGTTCAACACCGAAGAGGCAGCGATCGCTGCTGGATACAAGGAAGCTGGCAAGTCCTAACCAACGCCAGGTTCGAATGCACCTGCACCTAGAACGCCGACGCGTTCACTAACCCACTACGACGAAAGACACACCATGGCTGACTTCACTGTTCAGGACATCAAGGCGCTGCGCGACGCAACCGGCGCCGGAATGATGGATGCCAAGAAGGCGCTCACCGAAGCAAACGGTGACGAAGAGCAAGCACGCAAGATCCTTCGCGAGAAAGGCCTTGCAAAGGCTGCGACCCGTGCCGACCGAGACAACGCCGAAGGTGGCGTCGCACTCGTATCCGGAGACGGCGTTGCGGCACTCGTTCATCTCAAGAGCGAGACCGACTTCTCGGCGAAGTCAGAAGACTTCCTTGCCGTGCTCGACGCAATCGCGGCAGATGTGCTCGAAAATGGCGTCGATGCTGCCTCGAAGCACCAAGAGAAGATCGAAGAGCTGCAGATCACCAAGAAGGAAAACATCGAGCTCGGCACGGTCGCACGCGTCGAGGCCGGTGACGGCAACCTCCTCGACACCTACCTGCACAAACAAGACGGACGCGGCGTGAACGGCGTCATCGTCGAAGGCTCCGGCGTCGAGGCCGGCAAGCTCCACGAGGTTGCACTCCACATTGCGTTCGCAAAGCCACTTGGCCTCTCGCGTGACGAGATCGACCCTGCGCTCGCAGAGAAAGAACGCGAAACACTCGCCGACCTCACTCGGGCCGAGGGCAAGCCTGAAGAAATGATCGACAAGATCGTCACCGGCAAGCTGGGCGCATGGTTCAGCGAGCAGGTGCTCCTCGAACAAGGCCTGAACGGTGATAAGACATCGGTCAAGGATTCGCTCGATGGCGGCACCATCGTGTCGTTCACCCAGGCATACACCGGAGCGTAAAGCTCGTTAGGAGCACCCATGTCCACCACCCCAAACTCATCGAAGGCAACCCCTCGGTGGGGGCGTATTCTCCTCAAGGTCTCTGGCGAGGCCTTTGCGGGAGACAATACAAACAACATCGACGGTGAAACTGTCCAAGCGATTGCCAACAACATTGTTGCCGTCCGCGAGGAGTTCGACGTCAGCGTCGGCGTCGTGGTGGGTGCGGGCAACATTTGGCGTGGTCAGGCCGGAGCGGGAGCCGGAATGGACCGCTCCCAAGCCGACTACATGGGGATGCTCGCAACGGTCATCAATGCGCTTGCATTGCAGGACCGCCTCGAACGTCGCGGTCAAGCAACCCGGGTCATGAGCGCAATTCACATGTCACAGGTCGCCGAGCCCTACATTCGGCGACGGGCGATCCGTCACCTCGAAAAAGACCGGATCGTCGTGTTCGCTGGCGGCACTGGCAACCCGTTCTTTACAACCGATACCGCCGCTGCGCTTCGGGCGGTAGAGATCGAGGCCGGCGTGATGATGAAGGGAACCCATTCGGGTCTCGGAGGCATCTACACCTCGGACCCAAAGCTCGACCCCGACGCCACCAAGATCGATGAGGTCTCCCACATCGAAGTGTTGCAGAAAGGTCTCAAGGCCATGGATTCCACGGCTTTGACCCTGTGCATGGACAACGACCTGCCGATCGTGATGTTCGATCTCATGGGCGAACGTAACGTGCAGAAAATCTTGCGCGGCGAGGCTGTCGGAACCCTCGTTCAGTCCTAGCCGGCGTGCTGTTCCTGGTCACTTCGAAGTCTCACGGCTTTCGACTTGCGTCAACGTCTAACTACTGCCAGTCTCAGCGGGTTCGCCACACGAGTTTGGCGAGTATGCACCGGCCGCGCTGGTAGGCAAGAATTGCGGCTGAACCGACTTGGGAGCATGACATGAGCGAAATGATCGAGCTGGTCGTCGATGACGCTGAATCGAAGATGCAAGGCGCTGTCGCGCACGCACGTCGCGAGATGGCGACCATCCGAACCGGCCGGGCGAGCTCATCGTTTGTCGAGAAGCTCCAGGTCGAAGCATACGGTGTGCCAATGACGCTGCAGGAACTGGCCACATTCGCCGTCCCAGAGGCCCGCCAGCTCGTCATCACACCCCACGACGCTGCAAACACTGAGGCGATCGAACGAGCAATCCGCAACTCCGACCTCGGAATTTCGCCAGCTAGCGACGGGCGAACACTTCGCTTGGCGTTCCCTCCGCTCACCGAAGAGCGTCGCAAAGACCTTGTGAAGGTCGTGAACGGTATGGCCGAGGACGCAAAGGGCAAGATTCGCGGATTTCGCAGGTCGGCCCGCAAAGATCTTGAGGACGTCGACGGCGTTGGCGAGGACGACATTGATCGCGCCGAGAAGTCGCTCGATGAGCTCACAAAGGCACATGAAGCAGCGATCGACGATGCACGCGATACCAAGGAAAAGGAACTGCTCGAGGTTTAGAGCCGACGAAGGTCGGCTACTACTGTCTGAGCGTGGAGGAATCTGGCGTGGATAACGACAACTCTTTCGAAGATGAACTGCCCGAGGGTAGGTCGGTCTTTGGCGATGATGAGCTGCCGACCGGGGCCTCGGTCTTTGGTGATGTCGACGCGGATCTCCCGGTCGATGAGGTGCCCATCGAGGCCATAGAGAACCCGAGCACGAGCGTCTTTGGCGACGAGAGCATCGACGACTCGCTTTCAGCTCCTAGC
>CALKGG010000082.1 GCA_938084885.1 uncultured Acidimicrobiales bacterium | reverse complement strand
TGGTCGTGGTCGTGGTCGTGGGTTTCCATACCGAATCATCTCAGTTCGTATTCCGCGTTGAAGTCCATGGCGCCAGATCCTAGGCCAGTACACTCGACGGCTATGAACCGCACTTTCGTCCTCTGTAAGCCCGATGCTGTCGAGCGAGGCCTCGCTGGCCGCATCGTCACCCGTTTCGAAGAGAAGGGTCTCAAGATCGTCGCCGCTGAACTACGAACTGCGGACTCCGCCACCCTCGATGCTCACTACGCCGAGCACGTCGAGAAGGGCTTCTACCCCGACCTCAAGGCATTCATGAGCCGAGGACCCGTGCTCGCGATGGTGCTCGAAGGGCCCGACGACACCTTTGCCATGGTCCGCTCCATGATGGGCGAGACCAACCCAGCAACATCGCCTCCAGGAACCATCAGAGGCGATTTCGGCACCGAGATGACCGAGAACCTCGTGCACGGATCCGACTCAAACGAGTCCGCCGAGCGCGAGATCAGCATCTGGTTCCCGAACCTCTAAGCACGCGCCGAACGCCCTCCGGAGTGGGTTGTTCACGTAGTGTGTCGTTGATTTTGCAACTCTGTTACAGAACTGGCTAGAGTCGCCCATGAGTACGGGTCCGGATCTGCCGATCCCGTAATAGTTGGAGTGTCATGGGCGACGGGTTCTCACGATCATTTGCGAATTTTGGGTCGCTGACCGGTCGCGATATGGCGGTCGACCTCGGTACGGCAAATACCCTCGTCTACGTTCGAGGCGAGGGCATCGTACTGAACGAGCCCTCAGTTGTTGCCGTCAACGTTCACACCGGTGAACCATTGGCGGTCGGAGCTGAAGCTGCCCGAATGATCGGCCGCACCCCATCGCACATCCAAGCCGTACGCCCCCTTAAAGACGGCGTGATTGCCGACTTCGACATCTGCGAAAAGATGCTGCGCTACTTCATCGAACGCGTCCACCCACGCAAGTGGTCCCGGCCGCGCATGGTCATCTGCGTCCCGTCGGGCATCACCGGCGTAGAACAGCGTGCAGTGCAAGAAGCTGCCGAGTTCGCTGGTGCCCGCAAGCCTGCCTACATCATCGAAGAACCCATGGCCGCAGCCATTGGTGCTGGCCTTCCCGTCCAAGATCCCTACGGCTCGATGATTGTCGACATCGGCGGTGGCACCACCGAGGTGGCCGTCATCTCTCTCGGCGGCGTCGTTGCCAGCCAGTCGGTTCGCGTCGGCGGCGACGAGCTCGACGACTCGATCGTGCAGTTCGCAAAGAAAGAAGAAAGCATCGCTATCGGCTTTCGTACCGCCGAAGAGATCAAGAAGGCACTCGGTTCGGCGTATCCGCTCGAACGCGAGATGCAAGCCGAAATCCGAGGTCGAGACCTTGTCACTGGCTTGCCCAAGACCATCAGCATGACCAGCGTGCAGATTCGAGAGGCGTTGGCCGAACCCGTGTCATCGATCTGCGACGCAGTGAAGGTCACGCTCGACCAAACACCACCAGAGCTCGCAGCAGACATTATGGAGCGCGGCATTTGCCTCGCCGGCGGTGGAGCGCTCCTTCATGGTCTTGCGCTCCGAATCCATGACGAGACCGGCATGCCCGTGTTCGTTGCTGACCGTCCACTAGACGCCGTGGCGCTCGGGTCTGGCCAGAGCCTCGAGGAGTTCGACTCCTTGCGGGGTGTCCTGTTCAGCTCGGGCACCATCTAAGAGACATCTATGGTCGCCCCCCGGCACTCGGGGCGTCGGCGAGTCACGCTCGGATTGATTTTCCTGGCGGCAGCCACGCTCATCACCCTCGACTTTCAAGCGTTCGGGCCTCTAGGGACCATCCAGAGCGGAGCGCGCGAACTCGTGACCCCGTTCCGTGTTGGGGGAGAGCGGCTCGTGTCGCCGCTCACCGGGATTTGGGAGAACACAACACAGGTCGATGATCTACAAGCCGAGAACGCGGCCCTGCGAGCAGAGATCGACCAGCTGCGAGGCGAACTCGTGCGTTCGGGAATCGACCGAGCCGACTTTGAGGCATTGCTCGCCATCAACGGCATCGAAGAACTCACCGACTTTCCGCTAGCTCTGGCTCGGGTACGGACCGGCGAGGTCGGCAATTTCAGCAGCGGCGTGGTCGAGATCGACCTCGGCAGTCAAGACGGCGTGCAACGCGACATGGCGGTCATTACCGCCGCCGGCGTTGTGGGCCGCGTCGAACAAGTCGACAGGACAACGTCGATGGTGCGCCTCATCTCGAGCCGGGACTTTGTCATGGGCGTCGAAGTGGCAGGCGAGGTGGGGCTTGCCCGCGGTACCGGATCGCCGACAACCATCGAAATTCCGCAGGGCATTGGGAACAGAACCACCATCGAGGTCGGCGACCCGGTGACGACCACGTCGAGCGAGCGCACCCTGTTTCCTCCAAACCTCGTCATCGGCACCGTGAGCCTTGCCGTGCAGAACGAAGACGCATCGAACCAAACGCTCAGTGTCGAACTCGCCGCCGACCCCACCGATTTGCGGTTTGTGAGCGTCGTGCTGGTCGAACCTGGTCTTGACGAGGATGCCGAGGCGGCCCAATGAGTTCGAAGCGCATCCGAACCGTGGCGATCCTTGTCATCCTGCTTATCGTCCAAGTCTCGCTACTTGCTCACCTGCGGCCCTTTGGCATCGCCCCCGACCTGCTGTTGGTCGCAGCGCTTGTCGGTGGAATCGTTGGTGGCCCCGACTTTGGTGCACGCAACGGGTTCGCAGCGGGCCTGCTACTCGATCTCGTCGTTCCCGGAGCCTTTGGACTCGCCGCCGGCGTCTACGCCACGTTTGGATACGGCATTGGCTTCATCTCTCGCGGGATCGACTCCGAAGACGCGCGAGTGCTTCCCGTGCTCCTCGCGGTCACGTCCTTCTTAGCAGTCATTACCTATGGCCTCGGGCTAGGGGTATTGGGATCGGAACAGTTCGTCGAGTGGCGTCTCGTCGGCATTGCCTTCGGCGTCTCGGTCTTTTCGGTTCTGGCGGCACTGCCGGTCCGAAACGCGTACCGCTGGGCCGCTGCGGACCCACACGCAATCGCGCGTACCGAACCAGCGCGGACCGTGGTGAACTAGTGCCGATGCAACCAATGAACGAACCGAAGGCGCGCCGCTAATGGAAGACACGAGCCGACTTCGGCTTCGCGTCCTAGGCGTTGTTGCGTTCTCCCTGTTCGTCGCGCTGTTTGGACGACTGTGGTATCTCCAAGCGCTCGAAGCGGAGAGTTTCGAGGTAACCGCACAAGCCAACATCACCCGCACCATCAGAACCCAAGCACCCCGCGGGCAGGTCCTTGACCGCAACGGTCAGGTGCTCGTCGAGAATCGGCTGTCGACGATCGTCACCATCAACCGTGATGAACACGTGCAAGCATTGGAAGGCCTCGGGTATGGCACCGTCGAAGAACGCACCGAGTTCCGAACCGAGATGTTTGGCGACCTTGCCCGCGAACTCTCCCAGTCAGGTCAGCTCACGAAGGTTTCCGATCTTGAGCGGGCCTTCGACGACCCGTCCTTTCTCGACTTTGACGATATCCCAATCGCACGCGACGTCGACGAAGAGCTGTTGATCTTCATTGGTGAGCGTCCTGACAGATATCCCGGTGTTGCTGTCGACCAAGACGTGGT
>CALKGG010000081.1 GCA_938084885.1 uncultured Acidimicrobiales bacterium | reverse complement strand
TCGGGTGCATCGTCGGCGATAATGTGACCCGCCTTGAACGAGCGATAAGCGTCGTCGGCGTTCTTCGGTTCGGCGGCGTAGATTTTCACCTCCGGCGCAATGTTCGACAGCGTCAGGCAGGTTCCCGAAATCATCCCGCCGCCGCCGATGGGCGCGACGATTGCGTCAAGGCCGTCTGTTTGCTGCAGGAACTCCTTAGAGCACGTTGCCTGACCGGCGATGACGCGATGGTCGTTATATGGATGCACAAAATCGGCACCGCTTTTCGCGACGACATCGGCAAAGACCGCCTCGCGGGAGGTGGTCGAGGGCTCGCATTCAACGACCGTCGCGCCGTATCCGCGCATGGCTTCTTTTTTTGCCTCCGGTGCGGTGCGCGGAACCACGACCGATACAGGAATGCCGCGCCGTCCCGCCGCATAGCTGAGCGACAGCCCGTGGTTCCCGGAGGAGTGCGTCGCGACGCCCTTTGCCGCTTGTTCGTCGCTCAAGCCGAAGACAGCGTTTGACGCTCCGCGTACTTTAAAGGCTCCCGCCTTTTGAAAGTTCTCGCATTTGAAAAACAGGTCAGCTCCGGTCAGCTCATTGAAGTACTCGGAGGTCAGAACCGGCGTTTCGTGGATGTGAGGCTTGATGCGTACGTGCGCGGCCTTAACGTCGTCGTATGTCGGAATATACATCTCGGTCATTTAGTCCTCACGCGGCCTGTTGCAGGTTGAAGGCGGTTGTCTTGCGGTAGTATTCCTGCGCGGCGGTGACGCCCGAGCCGATCTCAACGGGATACCCGAGGTCAGCCATCGCCATCTCGATTGTCGCCAATCCGGACAAGGCCATGACGTCGGAGAGCGAACCGAGATGGCCGATGCGAAATGCTTTGCCCGACATTTCTCCCAGACCGACACCGAAAGATACATCGTAGGTATCAAAGGCGTGATTGACGAGCGCGTTGCTGTCGAAGCCTTGTGGAACATAAATCGCGCTGACGGTATCCGAATAAAGGTCCGGTGATTTCGCGCAGAGCGACAATCCCCAACCGCCAACGGCGGCGCGGACGCCTTCGGCAATGCGGTGGTGGCGGGCAAAAACATTTTCGAGGCCTTCGCCGAGCAGCATGTCCAGGCTTGCACGCATGCCGTGGAAAAGTTGCAGCGGCGGCGTGTAGGGAAAGCCACCATTGGCATTCGCATCGCTCATATCGCGAAAATCAAAGAATGTGCGGGGCAGATCGGCTTGGGTCGCAACTGCAAGCGCCTTCTCGCTGACACCGAGTATCGCCATGCCCGTCGCGAGCATGAACCCTTTTTGCGAACCGGACACCGCAACATCGACTCCCCATTCGTCCATCCGGAAGTCCATCGACGCAAGCGAGCTGACGCAATCAACAAACAGCAGAGCAGGGTGGCCCGCCGCGTCCATCGCAAACCGCACGGCACCGATATCGCTTTTTACGCCGGTCGCGGTCTCATTATGGGTAACGAGGACCGCTTTGATCTCGTGCGTTTTATCTGCGCTCAGGCGTTCGGCAAACAGATCCGAGGGCGCACCGCTGCCCCATTCGCACTCGATGATCTCAACGTCGAGTTTATGTCGCTCACACAGATCGATCCAGCGATGGGAGAACATGCCGTAGCGAGCGATCAGAACTTTATCACCGGCTGACAACGTGTTCGTGATTGCCGCTTCCCAACCGCCCGTGCCGCTGGCGGGAAACGTGATGACCGATCCCGTGGTCGTCTTGAAGACTTTCTTCGTATCCTCAAGGACAGGTTTGAGCAGGTCGACAAAATCGGGCGCGCGGTGGTCCGCCGTCTGCACTGCCATTGCATGGCGGAGGCGGTCCGGGATGTTTGTCGGTCCGGGAATAAAGACCGGGTTCTGATTGTTCATCTCGCGTCCCTCCATTGCTGCTGTTGTCGCGGCAACTTTATCCAAGTTTTTGAGGGTTGCAATTTTTTTGAAATAATATTTCATTTACAAATATATTATCTAATATTCAGAAAAATATACAAAAAGAGTTTTTCATTTTCGATTATTGGATTTTTTCGAAAACTAATTCTGGAAATTGTGAAGGCTGCAAAGCTACATATCCGCGTGATCAGCGACTCGGAGCGTCAGGTATGGAAGAGACGAAAAAGCGATCTCGCGGACGGCCAAAGTCGGCGTCGGACACGCAAGGCGCGACGGTACAGGCGCTTGACAGGGGGCTGACGCTGTTAGGTGTCTTGGCCAAGGAATCCCGCGCGACATTGACTGACCTGTCCTTGCGGATCGGCATGCCGCCTTCTTCGGCTTACCGGTTGCTGAATACGCTGCAAAAGCACGGGTTTGCCGAGTTTGACGAGGCAACGCAGGATTGGATGATCGGGGTTGAGGCCTTCCGGATTGGCAGCGCCTTTACCCAGCGAACCAACCTGATCGAAGCCAGCCGCGAAACGATGCATGCGCTGATGGAGGAGACGGGCGAGACGGCTAACCTCGCGATCAGTGACGGCGGTGATGTTGTGTTTGTGAGTCAGGTAGAAACGCCTCATCCGATTCGAGCTTTCTTTCCGCCGGGGGCGCGTAGCGCGATGCATGCGTCTGGGATCGGCAAGGCTCTGCTGGCGGAAATCTCGACTGAGGAGGTCGAGAAAATCTTGCATCGTCAAGGGCTTGAGGAGTTCACCGACAAGACTCTGACCGCACCTGATGCGCTGTTCTCCGACCTCGAAACCAGCCGCCGGCGCGGGTGGGCGTTTGATGATGAGGAGCGCCATGCCGGCATGCGCTGTGTTGCCGCGCCGATCTACAACACATTCGGCGAAGCCATTGCCGGGGTTTCGGTTTCCGGCCCGACCGCGCGGTTTACGGACCGTTCCGTGGCCGAGACAGGACCGAAAGTCAGGCGCGCCGCCGAGGCAATCACAGCCCTGATCGGCGGAGTCGCACCGAAACAGCAGGCGTCATAATCGCGAAGGAAAACCCGCGTGCGCGGAGGGAAAACGGATGCTGTTCCGTTTGCGGAGTTTTCAAGTCTTTTATATCTCTGGCTCTCGGTGGTTTCGCCAGATGGCCGGATTGACAACCAAGTCCTTATCAGCGTCGACGGATCCATCGAGCGTCCGGCGCTTACCGTGTTCCCGTTCGCTGGACGAACTCTCGGTTCTTCGGCGACGCGCGGTTCGTTGATCGACGATGTCCAATTGTCGGTCGTGCCGACCGACGATGAGACGGTCATCATCCGAGCCACGATCCAACCGCTCATCCAATGGCTGTGGATCGGCGGGATCTTGATGGCCGTCGGCACAGCTCTCGCCCTCGTGCCAGGAAAGCGCCGCCGACCAACGGCTGCAGCATCGGCACCGGCCTATGACAGCGGCGACTCTGCATTGCACGAGTTTGGTGACAGCGGCGAAGACGACGACGCCCCTCGTGCAGATCCCTCGAGTGGCGACACGCCGGCCGGAGCGCCGGTTCCCGCCTGATGTCGACCGAACCGATCGAACTCATCGACCATGGTGGTCCATCGCGCCTTGCGCTGATCTCGGCGACCGTGGTCGGTATTGTGTTGGTCGTCTTTATCGGCGTGTTGGCGACGAGTGATGGCCAGCAAGGCCTCGGCCCAAGCCCGCTTATTGGCGAGCTGACCCCGCCGATCGTCGGTGAAACCGTCGATGGTTCGGTCTACGACATTCAGTCCCAGCGAGGTCGGTGGGTGGTGGTCAATTTCTTTAGCACCACCTGCATTCCGTGCATTGTTGAACATCCAGAGCTGGTTGCGTTCGACGAAGACCATCGTGATGTGGGCGATGCGTCGGTGGTGAGCATTGCGTTCTCCGATCCGTCGCAAAATGTGATCGAGTTCTTTGCTGAGAACGGCGGCGAATGGCCCGTGTTGGCGGCAAACACGGGAGAGCATGCCATCAATTTCGGCGTTGCGGCGGTGCCCGAGACGTACCTTGTGGCTCCCACCGGAATTGTCACAACCAAGTTCGTCGGCGGCATTACCCAAGATGACATTGAATTGGAGATCGGCCGGCTTTCCGGTGCGCCACAGGCAGGAGGGCAGTAGGTGTTCTCGAAGCGAACGTGTATTTGGTTGTGTCTGCTGGCCGCGGCGTTGAGCGCCCTCGTGGTGTCCACCCAGGTCGACGGGCCTCCGCGCACAAACCAGGATCGAGTACGTGCCCTCGCCGAGGATTTCGCATGCCCGACCTGCGATGGCCAGTCGGTGGCCGAGTCGAATGCGGTGATCGCTCTCGAGATTCGCCGCGACATTCAACGCCGTGTCGACGGCGGCGATTCTGACGCGCAGGTGACGAATGCGCTGATCTCGGCATACGGAGAATCAATCGACCTTCGTCCGAGTTCGGGTGGCATCGTTGGTCTTATTTGGACTGTTCCGGTCGTGCTCATGGTGTTTGGGTTCGCGGCGCTCTTTGCGGTCTTCCGGCGTTGGAGAACGATCGAACTCGTTGGTCCGTCGGCGTCTGATGTGCTGCTCGTCGAGGAGCTCCGCAAGGGGAAGTCGACGTGACCACGACTGCACCCCACAGCCGCACAGCGACCGGGTCGGCAACGATCGATGAATCTGAGCGGGAGCGGCTGCAGGTCGAGCGCGATCATCTGCTCGCGTCGCTTGATGATCTCGACTCTGAGTTGGCTGCGGGCGATATTGACGAGCTCGACTATGTAACGCTCAAGAATGACTACACCGCCCGGGCCGCAATCTTGACTCGAGTCCTTGACGGTGCTCCGGTGAAGCGAGTTAAGCGGGCGTCGTCGCCTCTTGGTCGCAAGGTCATGTGGTCGCTCGGGGTGGTGTTGCTCGCCGGTTTTGCGGCGTTCGCGATGGTCGAGTTCTCCGGTGCCCGCGGTGCCAATGACACCGCGAGCGGCGAGATTCGGTTGAGTAGCGCGTCGTTGCTGAACGATGCCGCCAACGAGTTCCGGCTCGGAAACGTTGACCGCGCGATCGAGCTGTATGGTGACGTGCTCGAAGAAAGTCCAACGAATGTGGAAGCGTTCACGTATCGGGGTTGGTTGCAATATCAGAGCGGCAATGTCGAGGCCGCCATGGCCGACTTTGACGAGGCGGTTGCCTTCGAACCCGACTATGGCGATGTGCGTGTTTTCCGGGCGATCGTTGCTCTCGACGCCGAGGATTACGTCACGGCGTCGGCTGAGTTGGCAGCGTTCGACGAGTCGAATCCCACGGCGATTGCTCAGTCGCTTGTGGCCGAGCGCCAGGTGCGCGAGCGCATTGGCATTGCTCGGATGTCTGAGTTGTTGTCGGCGACGCCGGGGACGCTCGATCTGGTCGATCTTGCGGCCGAGGGGGTTGGTGTGGCCGAGGCACAGCTCGCCGGTGAACTTTTTGTGCAACTCGAAGATCCAACCCAAGCGCTTCGTTCGTTCGACTCGGTGCTCGAAGTCGAACCGGACAATGCCGATGCGCTGGCTTGGCATGGTTGGACCCTTGCGCTGCTTGCCGAGTCTGGCGAGGAAGACCTGTTCGACGACGCGGAAGATTGGCTGGACCGGGCGATTGATGCCGATCCACAAACCGCCGATGCCCGGGTGTTTCGGGCGTTTTTGTTTAATCGGTTGGGTCGTCCTGATGAAGCGCGGGCCGAGCTCGAGCAGTTTGATTTGATCCCCGACCCTCCGGCCGACATGGTTTCGTTGATGAACCAGTTCGGCTTGCGTGAGGCACTGCGATAGCAGCGGGGCACTGCGATAGCAGCGGGGCAGGCTCGTGGATCGTAGAGTCGTGCAATGGTGCCGTTGACATTTGCCGCAGTCGTCGCCACTGCCGAGAAGGTGGCTGGTGCTTCGGCGCGCAATGACAAGGTCGCGTTGCTCGCAGCGTTGCTGAGCGCAACATCTCCGGCGGAGGCGCCGATCGTCGTTGGGCTTCTCACCGGTGAGATTCGGCAGGGTCGCATCGGCGTGGGATGGGCTGCATTCCGAGATCTCGATGTGGCGTCAAGCTCGACGTCCTCACTGCTCGTGGGTGATGTCGATCAGGCTATGAGCGTGATCGCAGCGGTCACCGGTGCGGGGTCGAAGGCCGAACGAGCTCGTTTGCTCGGTGCAGTGATGAGCCACGCAACGGCATTGGAAGGCCAGTTCCTCAGAACCGTGCTGACCGGAGGTCTTCGCCAGGGTGCGCTCGATGGTGTCATGGTTACCGCCATTGCCAAGGCGGCCAGTGTTCCTGTTGGGTTGGTTCGACGTGCGCTCATGATGAACGGCAATCTTGGGGTCACCGCCGAGATTGCGCTGGCGTTCGGTCGAGACGCGCTCGATGCTGTGGGGTTGGAAGTTGGTCGAGCGGTGCAACCCATGTTGGCTGCCACGTCGGCGTCGATTTCGGAGGCGATCGCCGAGATGGGTATGGCCTCGGTGCAGGCAAAGCTCGATGGCATCCGACTCCAGGTGCATCGGCTTGGCTCCGAGGTTTGGTTGTACACGAGGAACCTCCATGACGTCACCGATCGGTTCCCTGGGGTGTGCGAGTTGGTCTTGTCGTTCACGGCCGATTCGCTCGTGCTCGATGGCGAGCTGATCGGGGTCGCTGGTGAGTCGCCTGCGATGTTTCAGGACACGGCGTCGACATTTCAGTCCGGTGGAAACAGCGAGCGGGTCGAACTTGGTGTGTCCTTCTTCGACATCTTGCATCGTGACGGTGTCGACGTGATCGATCTAGCGTTGTCCGACCGGTTGACTCATCTCGACGAGGTGGTCGGGGCGCATGCGATTTCGGGCATTGTCACCGACGATCCGGGTGAGGCCGATGCGTTTGGCGAGTCGGTGCTCGATGCGGGACACGAGGGGGTCATGGTGAAGGCCATTGATTCGCCCTACACGGCCGGGCGTCGGGGCAAGACGTGGCGCAAGGTCAAGCCTGTGCACACCGTTGATCTCGTCGTTCTTGGAGCCGAGTGGGGTCACGGGCGGCGAACGGGAACGCTGTCGAATCTGCACTTGGGTGCTCGACGCGACGGTACCGTGGACGAGTTTGTGATGGTCGGCAAGACCTTCAAGGGGCTGACCAATGAGCTACTCGAGTGGCAAACCAGCCAACTGCTCGAGCGGAGGGTATCGGAGGTCGGGATTACCGTGTTTGTCCGCCCCGAGCTCGTCGTCGAGATCGCGATCGATGGGGTGCAGCGATCGACGACCTATCCAGGCGGGCTTGCGCTTCGCTTTGCTCGGGTAAAGCAGTACCGGTTGGATAAGGGGCCGAACGAGGTGACGACGCTGTCCGATCTGGCAGCTGCCG
Organism: uncultured Acidimicrobiales bacterium; assembly: GCA_938084885.1. Taxonomy (GTDB): domain Bacteria; phylum Actinomycetota; class Acidimicrobiia; order Acidimicrobiales; family SHLQ01; genus SHLQ01. The sequence continues at coordinate 61,715 of CALKGG010000081.1, read as the reverse complement.
GAGACCGTTCATAGGACACATTCGACCCATTTCGTAGGGCGAATAGCACATGTAGCGACAGTCCTCGGCTTGCCAAACTCGGTGTTGAGGAGGCCAGATGGTCATGACGCGTTCGCAGGTAGTCGAAAGTTCCGCGGTTGGAATTGGTGGGGTGTCGCTGCGCCGGAAGGGTCTTTGGGCTGGTGTGCTCACGGTGGCCTTGACTGTTTCGGCATGTGGGCAATCGGGCTCGAACACCGTGGTCGGCGGGCCTTCGGGCCGCGACGATTCGTCGTCGCAGTTCATTTCGCTGGCCATGTCTGATTCGGAGGCGGAACATGCTCGGCAAGTTGTCGACGTGGGGACTGTCCCGATCGAGGCGCCGCAGACCGCGGTGCTGTCATCCGCTGTGCTTGCGACGACAGCAGTTCCCGTAACGGTCGCTCCTTTGGCTGCGGCGCCAGTGACGGTTGCTCCGGTGACCGCGACTCCAACAACTGCGGCGCCAGTGACGGTTGCTCCCACGACGGTTGCCCCAACGACGGTGACTCCAACAACTGCGGCGCCAGTGACGGTTGCTCCCACGACTGTGGCTCCAACGACGGTTGCTCCAACCACGGTGGCTCCAACGACCGTGGCTCCAACGACCGTGCCAACGCTCACCGTGGTACTGGAGCCCGTCGACACAGCGGGTGCACCTGACGAGTTAACGTCGGTCGTCGCCGACGACCCCGCCACGGGCACACAAACAACGCCGGCCACCAATGCGGTTGTGCCGGTCACGGCGGTGCCCGAGGTCGATGAGTTGGTTGCGCCGGTCGCTGCCGTGCCCGAGGTTCCCGCAAGAACGACCACGGTGCCCAATGGGGTCGCAGAGGCTGACACTTCTGAGCTCGCTGAGCCTGGGGATGCCGAGCCAGCATCACCATGAGGTTCTGACGTCTGAACCAGGTGGCGAGCCGACGTTCAGCATTCCTCGACCGGACGTGTCGAGGGTGGGGTTGCTTGCCGCTATTGGTAGCCGAATAGCCTCGAGCTAGTAGGGCCCGAGGAAACTGGCTTCGGTGATGTCGCCGCCTCTGGTGGTGAGTTCCCAGGTCGAGCCTTTTGCCCATGATCGGGGGCCAACAATGACCATGCCTTCGCGGGCGAGGGTTTGGATCATGTCAGGAATGATGTCGCCGTGGCTGCAAAAGACCGCAGTGGTTTCGGCCTTTGCGAGCATCCGCGCCGCATGCACTGCGGGTTCGGCGCTTTGGCCTTCGACGAGTGCGGGATGGATCTGTATGGACAGACCGAGGTGCGCAGCGAGGGGTTCGACTGTTTGGACGCATCGAGTTGCTCGGGACGAGTAGATTTCGGTGATGTCTCGTTCTCCGAGGAGATCGATGATGCTTTTCGCTTGCTCCCATCCAGTGGGATCGAGGGTCCGGTCAAGATCATCGGGCAACGCCGTTCGGCCCGAAGCCGAGGCGTGACGAACAAGAAAAACTGTCATGGCCCCCAGTGTGGACCCAGCTCCATCCATCGACAAATGCCGCCACCCCAGACGGCCCGGTTAGATATTCAATGTCGTACCCCGTGGTTACTGTTCGGACGTGGCCACCATTGCAACCGATCTGTCGATAGCTCGTGCCGTTCCGCCGGGCGAGGTCCTCGATCGCCCGAGCCTCTTTGATCATCCCGAGATGGGCGACTTTCACCCGGCGGTACGTGCCTGGTTTGGCGAGCAGTTCCCCGACGGGCCCACACCACCACAGGCCGGGGCCTGGCCCCACATCGCTGCCCGCCGAGACACGCTCGTTGCTGCACCGACGGGTTCGGGCAAGACCCTCTCTGCCTTCCTCGTGGCAATCGATCGGCTCTATAAGGCACACGATCGAGGCGAAGCCACCGACGGGATCGCCCGGGTTGTGTATGTTTCACCGCTCAAAGCGTTGGCACACGACATTGCCGAGAACCTTGAACGGCCATTGCTCGAGATTGCCGCAATCGCAAAGGCCATGGGCACGGCGGCACCGGCGATTCGGGTCGGGGTCAGATCTGGCGACACCCCAACGAGCGCCCGGGCCGCCATGGTCAAGAAGCCGCCGGCGTTCATCGTGACGACCCCCGAATCGTTGTACCTGATGTGCACTTCGTCGAAGGCGCGGGCGGCGCTCAGCACTATTGACACCATCATCATCGACGAGATTCACTCGCTTGCTCGGGACAAGCGCGGCTCGCATCTCTCACTCACCCTTGAGCGGCTCGAACACCTCTGCACCGCGTCCGGCTCGCGGCCAGTTCGCGTGGGCTTGTCGGCGACCCAGAAACCAATTTCGACGGTCGCGCAGCTGCTCGTTGGGTCACGCACAGGTGCTGATGGAACGCCCGATTGTGCAATCGTCGACAGTGGCCACGTACGTGAACTCGATCTCGACCTGGTGATCCCGCCATCGGAGATGGAAGCGATTGCACCCGCCGAACAGATGGGCGAAATCCTCGATCAGATCGCCGAGCTTGTACTCGCCCATTCGACGACGATCGTGTTCGTCAACACTCGGCGCATGGCCGAACGGATAAGCCATGAGCTCGGCGAGCGTCTGGCCGACGTGCACGAAGATGCCGAAGCGAACGTTGTTGCCCATCACGGAAGCCTGTCAAAGGACCGACGATTGTTGGTCGAACAACGGCTTCGCTCCGGTGACCTCACGGCCCTTGTCGCAACCGCGTCCCTCGAACTTGGTATTGACGTTGGCCCGGTCGATCTTGTCTGCCAGCTGGGGTCGCCGCGCAATATCGCCACGTTTCTCCAGCGTGTCGGCCGAGCGAACCACAACAGGTACGGCGTACCAAAGGGGCGGTTGTATCCCCAGACCCGTGACGATCTCGTCGAGTGTTGTGCACTCCTGACCGCTGTCCATGGCGGCCGGCTCGATGCGCTGCTACCTCCCGTGGCGCCACTCGACATTTTGATTCAACAGTTAGTCGCTGAGGTTTCGGCCGAAGAGTGGGACGTCGATGACCTCTTCGAGCTCGTCACCCGGGCCGGACCCTATTGCACCCTCGAACGCACCGACTTTGACCAATGTCTCGAGGTCGCAGCAAACGGCGTCCAGACCGGCCGCGGCGTCCGGTCGCATTGGATTCATCACGACGAAGTCAATGGCGAGCTTCGTGGCCGTCGCGGTGCTCGAATGGCAGCCCTGACAAGCGGCGGTGCAATCCCCGAGCTCGGCGACTATCGGGTGCTCCTAGACCCCGACGACACGTGTATTGGATCGGTCAACGAGGACTGGGCAACCGAATCGATGCCGGGCGATATCTTCACGCTCGGCACACACAGCTGGCGTATCCGACGAATCGAACCTGGCGTCGTCCGGGTTGTCGATGCCGAGGGTATGCCCCCGACCATTCCGGTGTGGTTCGGCGAGGCACCCGGTCGCACGGTCGAGCTCAGCGAAGAGGTATGCATGATTCGCCGAGAGATCGAGGAACGCCTTCGTCGGGGCGACGCCCACGGTGCCTGTACATGGCTGATGGGGGCTGCGGGAATCGATCGCGAGCCTGGCGAACAGGTCGTTGCCTACCTCGCAGCATCCCTCGCCATCTTGGGGACCCTGCCGACACGCGATCGGCTCGTGATCGAGCGCTTCTTCGACGAAACCGGAGGCATGCAGCTCATCGTGCATTCACCCAATGGAGCGAGGCTGAACCGCGCATTCGGGCTGGCGTTGCGAAAGAAGTTCTGCAAGAACTTCGATTTCGAGTTGCAGGCCGCAGCCTCAGACGATGCGGTCTGTCTGTCGCTCGGGCCGCAGCACAGCTTCCCACTCGCCGATGTTGCCGGTTTCTTGAAATCGGCGTCGGTTGAGGCCACGCTCACGAACGCCGTTTTAGTTCCCCCATCGCCGATGTTTCTCAGTCGTTGGCGCTGGAACCTCAATCGTTCGCTTCTGGTGTTGCGCTGGAAGGGTGGGCGCAAAAACCCGCCACCGATTCAGCGGATGGAAGCCGACGATGTGATGGCCGCATTGTTCCCGTTGGCTGCAGCGTGCCAAGAAAACGTGTCGGGGCCGGTTGAACTGCCCGACCATGTCATTGTTCGCCAAACCATGGAAGACACATTGCGCGAGGCAATGGACCTCGACGGGCTTCGCGAACTCGTGCAGCGTCTCGAGTCGGGAACGATCGAAGTGGTCACGGTCGATTCGACCGAGCCGTCACCGTTGTGTCACGAATTGCTCGTTGGGAAGGCCTTCACGTTTCTTGACGACGCAGAGGCAATCGATCGGCGTAGCCGTGCGGTTCCCTTGCGCAGAGGACTCCCGGTCGATCTGTCCGAGATTGGTGCGATCAGCCACGAAGCAGTGGCAGCCGTTTCCGACCAGGTCATCCCCGATCCACGCAACGCCGACGAGTTGTTCGAGCTGCTCGACGCGCTCGTCGTCTCACCAGCGGTTGAGCCATGGCGGCTGTGGTTTGATGAACTCGTTGCGGCGGGGCGGGTGACGGCCGGTTTTGCGACGTCTGAGGTGTGGGCGGTACGTAGCGATCTGTCTTGGCCTGCTGCATTGCGTCCCGATGTGTGGCCCGATGTCGAGGTCACGGCCGAAGACCGTGAGCATGCGCTGATGTCTGCGCTTCGCGCTCGCCTCGATGTTGTTGCCATGACGACGGCGGAGAACCTGGCTCGTCAGCTCGGTGTTGATCGCTCGTCGGTCGACTTCACCCTGATCGGCCTCGAGAACGAAGGTTTCGCGATTCGTGTCGACAACCCCACCGCGTCGAACGACAGCCAAAAGGGACAATGGTGGTCGTCTCGGCGCTTGTTAGCTCGGATGCACCGGTTCTCCCAGAAGGGCAAACGTGCCCGTATTGAAACGGCGACGGCCCAGGACTTCATGTCGTTTCTGTTCGATTGGCAGTGTTTGGCCCCGGGGTCGCAGAAGTCGGGGGTTGATGGGCTGACCGAGGTCGTGGCGCAGCTTCAAGGCTGGCATAGCGCTGCGGGGTCGTGGGAGTCGTCCCTGCTCTCGAACCGGTTGACCGATTTTCGCCCGGAGGTTCTCGATCAACGCAGCCTCGCTGGCGATATCACGTGGGGTCGTTTGCTGGGTTCGGGAGAGTCGTCGAAGCCCACGACGACCCGCGCAACACCGATCACGATGGCGCTTCGCGGCGACATTGGTTGGCTGCGGCTGGCATCGCGTGGCAGCGCCGAGGCCAGCAAAGCCATCGACTCTTCTTCATCGCCCGCTGGGTTGATCTATCAGCTGCTGGCGGCTGGTGGAGCTCGGTTTCATTATGAGCTCATCGAGCAATCCGGTCTCGCCGCGAAAGATGTCGAGTCGGGCCTTTGGGAGCTCGTATGGCGAGGTCACATTCATGCGGACAGTTTTCATGCGGTTCGTTCGTTGTTCGAGGTGCGACAACGAAACCAGCAGCCAGGTCGGCCACGCCGGGGGCTTCGACGCGGAACGGCCTCTCGACAGGGGGGAGAGGGCCGGTGGACCCTCATGGAGGGCGAGATCGATGGCGATGCTGCGCTCGATGTCGACCGTGATGAGTTGGCAGAAGCAGTCGCCGAACAACTGCTCGCTCGGTGGGGTGTGGTCTTTCACAGCCTCGCCGCGCGCGAACAACTGTCCGTCCCTTGGAGGGAAATCTTGTGGGCGTTGCGCCGGCTCGAAGCACGCGGGCTGATCTTGGGCGGACGGTTCGTTGGTGGGTTCAGCGGCGAACAATACGCCACCAGCGAAGCGGCCGAACGGTTAGACCGGATGCGCCGCGAGCCTCGCACTGGAGTGCGTGTCGAAGTGAATGCATGTGACCCGGCAAACCTCACCGGGATCGTCACTCCCGGGCCACGCATCCGTGCGGCGCAAACCCAGTCGGTCATCTATATCGACGGCGTCCCACAACCCGGCAAAGATACGCACGTCGACGACAATCAACCGGGCGTCACCTGACCACGAACAGCGAGAGACTGCGCCGACTGTTGGATTCGATCGGAGCTTAATAATGCCTGGGTTCGGACCGACTTAGAGGAGGATGGCAGATATTGAAGCAACCGCGGGAGGCGAGAACCTCGATTCGTCGCGCCCAGACGTCGGCTTCTCCTTTGTATCCGGTGAGGCGCCATTGTCGGCAATGGACCTCGATCTTCAGGCCGACGATGCGCTGCTCATCAAACATGTTGCGATCGCTCCTGCTGGCCTTGAGGTTGAGGGCCGCACGCTTCTCGACGTCGTTGTCCAAGAAGATCGCCACGACTTTCGCCAGTGCATCGAGCTCGTGCAAGCACAGGGTGGCATCAGCCGCGTGCGGATGCGCCTCAATATGGGAGATTCGCCATATGTGTTGCTAGGAGTAGCGAAGCTCGCTGGCGAGTGTGCTCTTGGTGTCAGTGGTCTGTACTGCGAGTCCGAACTCTCGATGTACGGTCGTGAGGTCGACGAATCCGCGTTGTATCGAGAGCTTTTCGAACGCCTCCCAATTTCGGTCTACTTCAAAGATGAAAATGCCGCGTTTTTGCGGGCGAACAGCAGCCATGTTCGCGGCCTCGGCTTTTCTCATCCACGCGATGTGATTGGCAAAACCGAAGAGATGATCGTGGGGCACAAGGACGAGAACCCTCTCGCTCACGGCGACGAAGAGGTAATCCGTTCTGGCCTGCCGATCGTCGGCATGACCGAAGTGGAGCACTATCCCGACGGCACGAGCAAGGTCGTCCACTCGTCTCGTTACCCGATTCGCGATCGCGCGGGTCGAATCGTTGGCACGATGGGGTTCTCCCACGATGTGACGCAGTCGGCGCTTGTCGTCGAGGCGTTAGCTCGCAGCGAACAGCGCTACAAGCTTGCCGCCGAGGCATCTCGAGACGGCATCTGGGACTTCTCAATCGAGACGGACACATTCGAGTTCTCCAGCCGAATGTGTCACCTGCTCGGCCTTCCCATCACCGCCGACCCAATCCCTCGGACCGAAGCATTCGGTGTGCTCAACGACGCCACGATTGAGCAAATCATGGCGGCTTTCGGCGGGCTCATTCACGGCTCTTTTGACTCGTTTGACGAACTCATCAACATCGATGTCGAGGGTCGAAAGAACGTGTGGATCGAACTGGTCGGAACCGGTCTGTACGAAGAAGGCAAGATGGTGCGGGTCATTGGATCTGCCGCCGACGTCACCGATGACCGGGAGCGTGAAGCCGAACTCGAATACCTCGCAAAGCACGATCCGCTCACCGGTCTTGTGAATCGCCGCGTGTTGGTCGACAAGGTGGACGAGGCGCTGCAGAACAAGATTCCAGCGACGCTGCTCGCGCTCGATCTCGACTATTTCAAGGTCATCAACGATTCTCTCGGGCATCAGGCTGGAGACGCTGTGCTCTGCGAAATTGCCGAGCGCCTCAGTTCGGTCACCGGCGACGGCGTCCTTGGGCGTCTCGGCGGCGACGAATTTGCTGTGCTGCTCACCGGTGCCGACCAGTTGCGCGCCGAATCGATCGCCAGCGAGATGACCGAGGCTGTTCGAGCGCAGCTCAACATCTCTGGGCTCGACCTTTTCACCACCGCCAGCATTGGTGTGGTGCACCTATCCGAACAGCACGGGGACGCAAACCAAGCCTTCCGCGATGCCGACATTGCGTTGTACTCGGCAAAGGCCAACGGCAAAGCTCGACACGAGGTCTTCGAAAATCAGCTGCGCGACGCTGCTGACGACGAGCTTGACCGTCAGGTCGTGGTGCGTCGTGCCGTGCAAAACAACGCGTTCTTCCTCATGTATCAGCCGGTATTTGATACAAAGACCCGGCAAATCTCCGGCGTCGAAGCGTTGCTTCGGCTCACCCAGGAGGACGGCACCGTACAAACGCCTCAAGCCTTCTTGCCCTACCTCGAACAAACTGAGCTGATCCAAGAGGTCGGCGAGTGGATTATCGAGGAGGCCTTTGGCGAGCTTGCGTCGTGGAAGAAGACCGGGCTGATCACCGGCGAGTTTCGTGTGGGGCTCAACGTGTCGCGCAAGCAATTTCAAGGCGATGGTCTCGGTGCCTACGTGGTCGATGCTGCGAAGCGGCATGGCCTTGCGGGTAAAGAGATCGTCCTCGAGGTCACCGAGACCGCGGTTGCAGACGATCACGAGCTCGTGAATTCGACGCTCGATGGGTTGCGCGAACACGGCATTGGTATTGCGCTCGATGATTTCGGGACTGGCCAATCGTCGCTTGCGGTTCTTCACGATCTGCCGGTCGATATTTTGAAGATCGATAAGAGTTTCATCGACCGAATCGATCAAGACGGCGGCGAGCCAGTGACCGAGGCAGCGTTGTGGCTGGCGCGTTCGATGGGGCTCACCACCGTTGCTGAGGGCGTCGAGAACGAACACCAATTTCGTTGGCTCATTGCCAATGGTTGCGACATGATTCAGGGGTATTTGCTCGGCGAGCCAATGCTTGCTCATGAGGTGCTCGAGCTCTTTAGCCGTCTGCCAACGGTGATCGAACCTGCACCCGAGGTTGCGCCGTCGACGGGCCAGCCGATCGATACAGCATCGGAAGCGTGGGCTGCGCTCACGGTGGTGTCGAGTTCACGCCCAACGCTCACCGAGTGGGCAGAGCGTGTCAGCGGGCGCAAAGTCGCCTGAGGGTTCCTCTTTCATTGCTGACCTGACCATGTTGGGTGGGGCGCTGTTCGGTAGTCTGAGTTGGTGACTCACGGACCTTCTCAGGATGCGAGCGAACTAACCGACGCGGACGGCGATGGCGATGTCGATTTCAAAGACGCGGCGATCCTTGCCGAGTACGACACCGGCGTGCGAGAAGACAACCCTGAGCAGGCGTGGAAGCGGGCTGCGGCTCGGATTGGTCGCATCGGCCTCGGGTTCGTGCTGATCGTTGCCGGCATTATCATGCTGGTCGTTCCTGGCCCAGGTGTGGTCGCGATCCTCGCTGGATTCACCGTGTGGTCAAAGGACTTTGCATGGGCGAACCGTGTGGTCCGCTATATCCGCAAAAGGGCTCCGGGTATCGACGAGGAGGGTGCAATCCCTCGGCGGACCATCGTGATCACGTGTGCGTTCTTGCTCGCAGGCGCAATCGGTTCGATCTGGTGGTTTGGCTTCGGCGGCCAGGATTGGTGGAACACCAGCGGTCAACCCAGCTGGTGGCCGATCTAGCCGAATGCACCTCTCGCTCGACGGGCAAAGGGGTCAACGCGAGCAAAGGGCGTGTCCAGGCCGTCCAAGGCCGCGCCCGCTCGATAGCCTGAGACGATGAGCGTCACCGAAGAACAGGTAATCGAGGCCCTACGGCCGGTCGAAGATCCAGAGTTGCGACGCAGCATCGTGGATCTTGGCATGGTGAAAGCGGTCGGTATTGCCGGCGATGCCGTCGACGTACAGATCGCCCTGACTGTTGCGGGTTGCCCGCTGAAACAAGAGATCACCGATCGGGTCACCGGTGCGCTCAGCGCTCTCGGCGTCGCCAGCCCGTCGGTCGATTTCACGGTGATGACCGACGAGGAGCGCGGCAAGGTTCGTGAGATGTTGCAAGGCGATCCAGCATCGACGGCAGGCAACAACCCCGCACACGGCCATGCCGAGGGTCGTGACATTCCGTTCGCCGATCCCGACTCGCGCACTCGTGTCATGCTGATTGCGTCGGGTAAGGGCGGTGTTGGAAAGAGCTCGGTCACCACGAACCTCGCCATTGCGCTCGCCAAACGTGATAAGCGGGTTGCGATCATCGACGCTGACGTGTGGGGGTTCTCGATCCCTCGCATGCTCGGTATCGAGCATGCCCCGGTCGTGATTGACGACATGCTCGTTCCGCCCGAGACCCACGGTGTGCACGCCATCTCAATGGGCTTCTTCGCCGAAGAAGACCAGCCGGTCATCTGGCGTGGCCCAATGCTCCACAAGGCGCTCGAACAGTTCCTGACCGACGTCTACTGGGATGAGCCCGACTATTTGCTCATCGATTTGCCGCCCGGCACTGGCGACATTTCGCTGTCACTTGCGCAGTTTCTGCCTCGTGCCGAGCTGTATGTGGTGACAACCCCCCAGCCCGCAGCCCAGCGTGTGGCCCAGCGCGCGGCGTTCATGGGTCAAAAGGTCAACCTCAAGGTGCATGGCGTCATTGAGAACATGAGTCATTTCACCGGCGATGACGACAAGCGGTACTACTTGTTTGGTGCCGGTGGTGGCAAGGAGCTCGCCGATCGTCTCGACGTGCCGCTCATTGGGCAGGTACCGCTGATGCCTGAGCTTCGCGAGGGTTCCGATGCTGGACGCCCAGTGATGGCAATGGATGAGAACAACGAGGCAAGCCAGGTGTTTGTGGCAATGGCCGAAAAGATCGATGTGGAGTTGGCGCCTAAGCGTCGCTACACAAAGAAGCTGAACCTGCTCAACTAGCTGGGTACTGCACCGCACTATCGTCAAGCAACCATCGTCAAGTAATCATCGTTCTAGAAACTGAAGAAGAGGAAGCGTCCGTGGACATCCGAATTGGTGTTACTTACACCGCCAAAGAAATCGCTCTCGAACTCGCAGATGGTGCGTCTGCTGATTCGGTCAAGGCCGATGTTGATCAGGCAACAACATCTGGAAACACGCTGTGGCTCACCGACAAGAAGGGTCGCCAGATCGGTGTTCCGGGTGAGAAGATCGCGTACGTAGAAATCGGCAGCGAGGATTCGAACCGCCCCATCGGCTTTGGCTGATCGGTAGCTTGCGGGCTTATGACGATTCTCGACCGCCGGCTGCTCATTGTCGGGGGGAAAGGCGGCACCGGAAAGTCATTGGTGGCCGCTGCTCTCGCCGAGCTTTCGGCGTTTCGAAATCAACGGACACTGCTGATCTCGGCTGACGGTAGCCCTGGTGCTGCTGGCATGTTCGGGGTCGTACCCGAACATGACGCAATCGAAGTCCGCCGAAATCTGAGCGTCATCCAAATCGAGTCTCAGGCATCGCTGAGCGAGTTTGTGCGCCTGCAGTTGGGGCCGCTCGGCGCGGTGGCGGGGCCGGTCGCGAAGGCATTTTCCTTTGTTGCGACGGCTGCGCCCGGTGTTGCCGAATTGCTGTTGGTGGGCAAGTACGCCCACGAGGCGCGGTCTGGTGATTGGGATCTTGTGGTGGTCGACGCAGCGTCGAGCGGTCATTTGCTTGGTGAGCTAGCGGCGCCCGAGGGGGTTGCGGCGATTGCTCCTGTTGGTCGGCTCGCCCGAGAGACGGGTTGGATGGTGGCCTTGCTGAGTAATCCTGAGGTCACTGCGGTGATCAATGTGACGTTGGCCGAGGAAGTGCCGGTTTCAGAGACCATCGAGTTTGTTGCAAAGCTTCACGAGTCGACGCCGGCGCGCCTTGGTGCGGTGGTGGTGAACCGTACTCGTCCTCAGCTGTATGCACGTTCGCTGCGCGCTGAGCTCGATGACGTGTTGGCCAATCCGCCGTCACGGTTGTCTATTGGTGCTGCGGGCGTGTTGGACGGTATCCAGATCGGTCTCGATCGTGCTGATGTGGCGTCGGCGATCGACGGTCGCTTGCAGGCAACACTTCCCGATGGGGTGCCGATTCTGCATGTGCCCGAGTTTGGGGTGGTGCCAGAGTTGCTAAAAGAAGTTCGCGAGGCGTTGGCTGACGAGATGTCGCTGTGATTCGCGAGGTCATCGCAGACCGTTCGCTGGTGGTCGTTGCCGGGAGCGGCGGCGTGGGCAAGACGACCGTGTCCGCTGCCCTTGGTCTTGCGGCGAGCCAGCGAGTCGATGGCAATGTGCTTGTTCTGACGATCGATCCGGCCCGCCGGTTGGCCTCTGCGCTGGGTATCGATATCGACGGCAACGAGGCCGTGCAGGTTCCCATCGATGGTGCGCCATCGAATTTGTATGCGGCGATGCTCGACCCGGGACCTGCGTGGGACGACATGGTTCGGGCGGAGGCGAGCAGCGAAGTTGCCGAGCGAATCTTTGCCAACCCGGTGTATCGAAAGATCGCTGACACGTTCGTCCATGGCAACGATTACGCGGCGCTTGGCTGGCTGGAAGAGGCAATCAATTCGAATCAGTACGCGTTGATTATCGTCGATACTCCGCCGTCGCAAAACGCGCTCGATTTCTTCGACGCCCCAGAGCGGGTGGCTGAGTTCTTTGGTAGCCCGTTGCTTTCGTGGCTCACGGGCGGTGATGGCACGTTGATGAGTAGCGCTGCTGCAAAGACTTTTGCGTCGTTGGCCGATCGGCTCCTCGGTGCCGAGTTCTTTGCCGATGTCGTCGAGTTTTTCCAGCTGATGAGCAGCGTTGTGCCGGGCATGGTGACCCGCACCTCATCAGTGGCCAAAAAGTTTGCGAGCAACGACGCCGTGTTCCTTGGGGTTGCGGCGCCATCGACCGATCTTGAAGCGCGGTTAGCAACGTTGGCTGATTCTTTGGCCGAGCGAGAGCTTGCGTTCGATGCGGTCGTGATCAACGGGGTCGAACCAGCGGTGTTTGCCAATGCAAGGGTCAAGGACGTGGCTGGGCGGGTGCTGGCCAACGAGAAGAGCCCATTCAGCAAGCGCAGCACCGAGCTGGCCGGACCCGGTGCTGAATATGTGCTCGAACGCCATGCAGTGGCCGTGCAGCAGCGTGAGATCGTCGATCGCTTGCCAGCAGATGCGGTTGCGACGGTCGAGCGATATGTGCACTCGCCGACGTCTACCGACACGTTGCTCGACCTTGGCCTCATCTTGTGGGGCGACGACTCCTAGAGCGTTGGCGCGCCTGTTCGGCTGGGTGTCGGGCTCTCTTGGCAACCTGACGTAGGGTTCGTAGCTATGACCTCGCCGATCGATCTCGCTCGTCAAGCCGCCGGATTCGACAAGGAACAAGTCGCTCGTGTGCAGCGGTTGATGCGCAGTTGGGGCCTGCTAGCCGATCTGGCCTTGGGCGACGTGCTGCTGCTGGCGCCGACGGTAAAGGATCCAGAGACCTACGTTGTGCTTGGCAATGTTCGGGCATCGACTGCTCCAACCCTCTATACCCACGATCCGGTTGGCGATCGTCATCGTTCGGAGAATCGGCCACTTGTCGACACGGCGTTTCGTAGCGGTCAGCTGCAAACCGACGTAGTAACACTCGGGCCGCATTTCCCTGATGGCAAAGCCGACATTGTGGCGGCGCCGTTCGTGTGCGACGGCGAGGTCATTGGGGTTGTGCTCCGTGAGCGGCGATTGTCGAACCGTGATCTGTTGAAGCTTGAGCAGACCTATCTGTCGCTGTCGGACCGGTTGATGCAGATGATCGCTGAGGGTTCGTTTCCATTCCCGGGCAAGAACGATCCGCAGTACGGGGCGCCACGGGTGGGCGATGGATTGTTAGTGATTGATGAGGAGCGCCGGATCATTTTCCAGTCGCCGAACGCAATGTCGGCTTTGCATCGGCTCGGCATTCATCGAAATCCCAACCGGTCGAGGGTCGACGAGTTGGGTCTAGACGACTCGTTTGTGCGCACGGCTTTTGCCATGAAGACGTCGGTCGTTCAAGAGGTCGATCGTCGCGACGTGACGGTCTCGACTCGGTGTCTACCGCTGCTGCGTCATGGTGAGATCGATGGCGGGTTCATTCTGCTTCGTGACGTATCGGAGTTAAAGCGCCGTGATCGGCTTCTGGTGTCGAAGGACGCGACGATCCGGGAGATTCACCATCGGGTGAAGAACAATTTGCAGACGATCTCGTCGCTACTTCGGTTGCAGGCTCGACGGGTGCAGTCCGAGGAGGGAAAGTTTGCGTTGGCCGAGTCGGTTCGCCGGATCGCTGCGATTGCGATTGTCCACGAGACGTTGGCGAATGACTTCTCTGACGATGCGTCGGGTGATGATGCCCCGTTTGAAGATGTTGCTCGTCCGCTGATTCGCCTGATCGAGGAAGGTCTGCAGGACCCGGACAGCCCAATTCGTTTCGAGTTGCAGGGCGAAGCTGGTCGACTGCCATTGATTCGTTCAATGCCGTTGGCTGTTGTACTTACCGAGTTGTTGCAGAACGTGGTCGATCATGCGTTTCCCGATCATGTTCGCCCCGAGGGTGGGCGAGTGGTGACCGTTGCATTCGAGAGTAACGATGACGAGCTTGTGGTGACCGTGTCTGACAACGGCCAGGGCCCGCCGGAGGACTTCGATTTCGCCGATGCGAGCGGCTTGGGCCTCACGCTGGTGCAGACCTTTGTGACAACCGAGCTCAACGGCACGATTACGATGGGTAAGGGCAATGGTCCTGAAGGCCAAACGGGTACCTTCACCGACCTGCGTTTCCCAAAGACCTGGGAAGATCGGGTGGCCGGTCCGGCTGTCGATTAGCCCGCATTGCCGTCACCACCTGAACCCACCAAGACCCCGTTGCTGGTGCGGTCGTTTGGTGTTGGCGCGGTTGGGCTAGGGGAGAAGTTGATCGGCGGGTGCGAAATCGTCGGTCAGAATGATGGCATCGTCGCCAATGTAGGTGTCGATCGCGTCGCCATCGACGAGTCGTCCATCGGTTGGGTCGATGTCGAGCTCGGGGATTGCGACGTGCGACGCCAGCAAAATCTGATTCACCGCAAACGCTGGGATGCCATCTTCGGGCTCGATCACTGCGAGCTGTTCGAAATGTTCGCCGACCGTTGCCAGTTGCGACCGGGCAAACCGGCTCTCGCCGCCGTCGATCACGTTCATGATGTAGAGGCCGTTACTCCCGAGCAGCCGGTCGAACTCGGCCATCACCTCGCTTGTCGTGAGGTGCCACGGAACCGACGAACCGCCGTAGGCGTCGCCGACGATGAGGTCGAACGAGCCGCTCTCGAGGTCTTCGAGGTGGAGGCGGGCGTCGCCGGTACGGATGTCGAGATTGTCGTCTGGGGACAGCCCCAGTGACTCTTCGGCGATACGGACGAGGTCGTCATCGAGTTCGAGCACGATGTTCTCCGAGCCCGGCCGCACTTCGTTGATGTAGCGGGGGAGGACGAAGCCGCCACCTCCCACGTGTAGCACTCGCAGCGGCTCACCCGCAGGGTGAGCTTCGACCGCGTCTGCGAACAGCCGCATGTATCGGATGTCGAGGAACAGCGGGTCGTCAAGATCGACGTGTGCGTGGCGAAGCCGATCTATCCAAAGGCTGCGTCCACCGCTGCGTCCATCAGGGTCATCGGGGGCGTCGGCCACGATTCGCACGCAGTAGTAGTCGGTGGTTTGATCACACGGAGAGGGGATGAAAAAGCTGGCCAAGGCAGCGACGAGCACTGCGGCGATCTCGGGAAGGTCTGGCCGTGCTTGCTTTGTGTAGATAAACAGGCCAACGCCCGAGAGCACCAGGAGCGCGCCGACGCCGAAGATGATCGTGCGGACTGGCAGGATCGTGATGAGGATGAACCCGGTACCGAAGGTGCCGAGTAGCGCCCCGAACGTGCTTGCCGCCGAAAGCCTTCCGACGACCGAGCCTGTTTCTTCGAGCGAGCCGAGCTCGAGCTTGGTGACCATAGGGCCAATGCCGCTGAGCACCATTGCGGGAAGAAAAAACGCGGCGGCGGTGAGGGTCACGATCGCCGGTGGCCCCGATCCGAGATTTGGCCCGAGGGCTGTGGCAATTGGTATCGATAGCCAAGTGAGCGCGCCGCCAAAGAACAACGCCCGGGCAATGAGGCGGACCGGGTCGTGCTTGTCAGCAAGACTGCCGCCGATTGCCGCACCAGCAGCGATACCGGCGAGGATCGTGCCGATGATGCCGGTGAAGGTGTCGAGCGAAACTCCAATGTAGGGGGCCAACAGTCGTCCGGCCAGGATCTCGAGGACGAGCACCAGCCCCGAGGTCGCCGCCACGAGGGCGATCGACAGTGTCCCGCCGATGGTGCGACCTGATTCCTCGGCGCTCCCGTTGTGGTCGCCGCTGCGTTTTCCTCTGCCTTCTGTCACCAAGAGATTGTGCCCGAAACACGCGCGTATGCCCCAGTCAGCTGGGCGCTAAATCCAATGTCACACCCCGCGTTTAAAGTCTCGTTCATGGAACTTCTCCCCATCCTCATCCTGTTCACCCTGTTCGCTGTCGTCGTGGCAATTGGCTTTGCTGCGGTCTATTGGCTGCTGAATCGAACAGCCACGGCCACCGCCGAGGCTGCTCGTGACGCAGCACTTGATTCGGCGGTGCAATCCGCGTTGAAGGTCACACTCGCTGAGCGTGCTGCCACCGCCGACGTGCTCGAGCGCGACCGTGAAACAACGATGCATGCGGCGGTCGACATTGCGATGTCTCGAGTGGGCGAGGTGGCGGACGCCAAGCTCGATGCGCGCCTGCGTGCTGGCACAGAAAACCTTGAGAAGAACATGGCCCTTGGCACCGAGAAGCTCGAGAAGAACATGGCCCTTGGGCACCAGAAGTATGAGGCGAGCACGTCGATCATCGAAAAGCAGAATCACGAGTTGCGCGGCGAGATGAAGCGGATCGAAAAGATGATGGCCGAGTTGCAGGAAAAGACGGCTGGACAGCACGGCATGCTCATCAACCAGATCCAAGAGACGGCAAAGGCGACGGGTCAGCTTCAACTGACAGCGGGCAGTTTGCGCGACGCGCTGGGGAGCTCAAAGAAGCGTGGCAACTGGGGCGAACGGATGGCCCAGGATGTGCTCATTCACGCTGGCATGAAAGAAGGAGTGAATTATCGGGTGCAAAAGGGGATCGAGTCCGGTGGCCGTCCAGACTTCACGTTTCTGATGCCTCGCGACATGGTGCTGCACATGGACGTCAAGTTCCCGGCCGACAACTACCTGGCGTTCCTCGAAGCAGAAGGAACGAACGAGGTCGCAGCTGACGGGCTCCGTAAGCAATTCAGCAAGGACGCTCGCGCCCGAGTCAAAGAGTTGGCCGATCGCAAGTATCACGAGGAAGCGAACTCGGTCGACACCGTCGTGTTGCTGATTCCAAACGAGAGCATCTTTGCCTTCGTTCAAGAAAACGATGCCGATCTCATGGACATCGCCATGGCGTCAAAGATCGTCCTCTGCGGGCCTAGCACCCTCGTTGCGGTGCTGCAGGTGGTTCGCCAGGCAATGGACAACTTCATGCTCGAACGTCAGAGCACCGAGATCCTCGAGTGCCTGACCGGCTTTCGCAAAGAATGGCTCAAGTACTCCGACGCCATCGATAGGCACGGCAAGCACATGAACCAGGCAATGAACTCCTTCGAAGCGCTCGCTGGAACGCGCACGAACGTGCTGCAGCGCAACCTTGACAAGATCGACCGCCTCCAAGCCGCCGCCCCGACAACAGCAGCGGCGGTTGCCAGTGCCGCCGATCTCGAGCTCGCAGTGGCAAACAATGACGGTTGGCCCGAGCTTCGCGAAGTCGCGACCGCCTAAGCAGCACAGATGGGCGAGTGCTCCGAGTATCTGTTGTTGGGCTACGACGTGCCGGCGTGAGTTGTTGGTAGAAAAGACCCCGGTGACGTTGAGGTGTGAAGTACGACCTGCCGGTGACTGAAGGGGTGCCGCGTGAACGACGACAGACGGTTTTGGGAGCCGAAGGCACCTGTGGGTGCGTCTCGGTTGGCTGGCGGATATTCGAATGTTGT
The DNA here is from genome assembly GCA_938084885.1 of uncultured Acidimicrobiales bacterium. Taxonomy (GTDB): domain Bacteria; phylum Actinomycetota; class Acidimicrobiia; order Acidimicrobiales; family SHLQ01; genus SHLQ01. Next base: position 44,183 of record CALKGG010000081.1, on the reverse strand, counting down.
GGTTCGGAAGGGCGATACGGTGCGTCGGGAGCCTGTCGAGGCCGCGTTCGCTGTCCACCGGTTGCTCGACGTACTCGAGTCTGAGGGATATCCACACAGTCCGCGTTTCCTTGGTATCGATAATGAGGGACGCGAAGTGCTCTCGTACGTGCCCGGTGTCGTGGGCCACTATCCGCTCGATGATCGGTTCACTTCGCTATTGGCTCTGCGCTCGGCGACAAGGATGTTGCGCTCCTTCCACGATGTTTCGCTGCCACTTTTGGACGAGGACCTAACGTGGCCGAACCCCGCTGACCCTTCGAAGCCTGCGGAGGTCATATGTCATCACGACTTCGCCCCGTACAACCTGGTGTTTCGACATGGTGAGCCGGTCGCAATGATCGATTTTGATCGCGTTGGCCCCGGACTCCGCATGCGCGACATTGCCTACCTTGCGTACCGGTTCGGTCCTTTGTCAGCGCCCGACCGGCGACAATCGGATGGCTGGTCAACGGCCATTGATCCGCTCAGCCGTCTCGAGGTGATCATCCATGAATACGGATCGTCGTTCGATTGGCAGGACCTCGTTCCGCAGCTCGAACGTTGGCTTGAGGGCGCAGTACGCCACATTGAGTCCCGGATTGCCGACGGAGACCCTTCGTATGCGGTTCATCGCAGCGAGAACCATGTGGCGATGTATCGCTGCGATCTGGAGTTCCTGTCGGAAGTCGAAGGCAAGATTATCGAACGCATACACCAGGCCGCGGAAAATGGCGGCGAGTTCTCAGCATCTTGAGAATGGATTCGGTTGAGGGTGTCGCTCTCGAGTTGCAGCAGCGACACGTCGCGTTGTGGCCCAGTTCGTCGGGACAGCGGCGCCGGCGACATAGGATCAGGTCGTGAGCACCTTCTATATCACCACGCCGATCTACTACGTCAACGACGCGCCCCACATTGGCCATGCGTACACCACGATCAACGCCGATGCGTTTGCCCGGTGGCATCGGTTGATGGGGGACGACACGATGTTCCTCACCGGCACCGACGAACACGGGCTCAAGATTCAGCGCACCGCTGAAGAGAACGGCGTCACGCCGTTGGAGCAGGCCGATTCGACCAGCGTCCGATTCCGCGAAGCGTGGGAGCAGCTCAACATAAGCAACGATGACTTCATTCGAACAACCGAAGAGCGCCACCACCTCGCGGTTCAGACGTTGATGCAAAAGGCATACGACAACGGCTACATCTACTCAGACACCTTTGAGGGCCTGTACTGCGTTGGGTGCGAGGCCTACTACACCGAGGACGAGCTCGACGACGGCAACTGCAAGGTGCATGAACGCCCCGCCGAGCACATGAGTGAGGACAACTACTTCTTCAAGCTCAGCGCATTCGCCGATCAGCTGCTCGAACACTACGAACAGCACAGTGATCAGGTTCGTCCCGACGGCTACCGCAACGAAGTGCTCGGCTTGCTGCGCCAAGAAGTGCGAGACATCAGCATTTCTCGCACCTCGATCAATTGGGGTGTGCCGGTTCCGTGGGATGACAAGCACGTCTTTTATGTCTGGTACGACGCGCTGATCAACTACGCAACAGCGGTTGGCTATGGCGCGGACGAAGACCGGTTTGGCACGTACTGGCCGGCTGCACACCACATGATTGGTAAGGACATCATCCGTTTTCACTGCGTGTTTTGGCCTGCGATGTTGCTCGCTGCCGGAATCACCGATCTTCCCAAGTTCTATGTGCACGGGTGGCTCCTCATCGGCGGCGAGAAAATGTCGAAATCGAAACTCAACGGCGTCACGCCAAAGCAGCTCATCGAGGGTGACGACGAACAGGCCTTCGTACCCTTTGGCGTCGACGGCGTTCGCTACCACTTCCTTCGAGACCCATCCTTTGGACCCGACGGCGACTTTAGCTACGAGCAGATGATCGTCCGCTACAACTCGGACTTAGCCAACCAGTTCGGCAACCTCGTCCAACGAGTGATCACCGTGACTGGAAAGAAATGCGGAGACCTCGCTCCGAGCTGTGATGGCGACTCGCCACTAAAGGCAGAAGCTGAAAAGGCGTTCACTGCGACCACCGAAGCATGGGCACGCGCCCAGCCGCCGATCGCTCTCGACGCCACCTGGCGCCTCATTCGTGAAACCAACGAATATCTCGCGGCGAAAGAGCCGTGGAAGATGGAACCAGGAGCCGACGTCGATCGGGTCATGGGCGATTCGCTCGAGGCAATTCGTATCGTGTCGATCTTGGCGTCCCCTGCGATCCCGGTCGCTGCGCAGCTCGCGTGGGAACGTATTGGCATGACCGGCAATGTCGACGATCAGCGGCTCCCCGATGCTGCGACTTGGGGGCAGTACGCAGGTGGCGTTGCGCTCACCACTGGCGATCCGCTGTTCCCGCGGCTCAAGGGCTAACCGTGAGCAGCGACACTTCGCTCGAATGGATCGACAACCACTGTCACATTCCGCCGGGGCACGACGGCGACGTCTGGGTCGAGTCGGCTCGAGCCGCAGGCGTCTCGAAGATGGTGACCGTCGGCGTCACCCACGAGCGTTCTGTGGAAGCCATCGCGGTTGCTTCTCGCCATGACGGCGTGTTCGCCACGGTCGGCGTGCACCCCCACGACGCGACCGACGGCATGGACGGAATCGAAGCGTTGCTGTTCGCCGACAAGGTCGTTGGCGTCGGCGAAGCTGGTCTCGACTATCACTACGACCACTCTCCTCGAGACGTGCAAAAGGACGTGTTCGCCCAACACATTGCGTTGGCTAACCAACACGACCTACCGCTCATCATCCACACTCGCGATGCGTGGGCTGACACCTTCGACATCCTCGACGCCGAAGGGGTGCCCGCACGGACGGTGTTTCACTGCTTTACCGGGGGCCCCGACGATGCCCGGGCCGGTCTTGACCGCGGCATTGTCATTTCGGTTAGCGGGATCGTGACGTTCAAGAACGCCACCGATCTGCAAGACGCGGTCCGCTGTACTCCGCTTGACATGTTGATGGTCGAAACCGATTCTCCCTACCTTGCGCCGGTGCCGCACCGCGGCAAAAAGAACCAGCCAGCGAACGTCGTGCACGTCGGCGCTGCGGTCGCGGAGCTGCACGGGATCGAACCAGCAGCGGTGGCACACGCCACAACCCAACGGGCAATAACGTTCTACGCTCTTTCCTCATAGCCCGATATCACGACGCGTAAAGATTGGCGCGAGTGGGGTTGCACAGTCGATGGGGTTTCCCTAGGGTCGCTGGTGCGCGTGGAGTCGGGCCTCTGGCTTTCTCGTGCCTGCTCGTATAGGCCAGTGAAAGAGTCAGATTCTGAATCGACCAAAGGTGAATGAGAGATGGCGTGTTGCCTTGGCGGGCATTGTGGCAGCTCTTGCGATTCCGTTTCTCGCTATTGATACTCCAGCATCGGTCGAGGGCATCGAAACTGCCGCGGCCGACGAGGTTGCCGAGTCAGCTGATGCTTCGGCTGTCGCGCCTGGCGTTGCCCCAGCCAATTCGAGTCCACCGTCGGTCGAAGTTGTGGTCGTCGAGCAAGCCGTGCGCCCAGATGTGACGTTACTTTCGTCTCGTGCGGTGACGTGGGGGAAGGCCCGCAGCGAGGCGATCGCCGATGGACGCGTCGAAGTCCGTCCGCCCGCTCCGTCGAACACCAACCTGTCGCTCCTGCCAACGTTCGACCTTCCCGCAGGCGAACCTGAAACAAACGCTACGGCCGCTAACGGCGAAGAGAATGACACTGCTCCCGCCCAAGATACCGAAGTCGAACGAACCAATAACTCGGCGGATTCGAATGGGGACCCAGGCGAAACCGACGTTGCGCAAGACGCACCCGCCGAGGGCGACCAGGCCAGTCCGGTAGAGAACGTCACGAACGGCGAGTCGGCCGAGTCCGAAGACTCGAGTGGCGATGAGGCGCAAGATCCAGCCGACGCACTCGTTGACGACAATGATGTTGGAACTCCAGAAGTCGAAGAGGATGACGAGGCGGGCGCCGCGCCAACGGCCCCCGCTCAGGTCAACGGGCGTGTACCGCCACCGCCTGGTGGTCCAACCGCCGAACAGTGGGATGCCCTGCGGTTCTGCGAGTCGACACACAACTACGCAGCGATCAACCACACCGGAACTTTTCGTGGGGCCTATCAGTTCTCCCAGCAAACATGGGATTGGGTTGCTGGTATTCATCAGCCGCATCTCGTCGGGGTCGATCCCGCACAAGCCGAGCCAGCGTGGCAGGACATCATGGCCTACACCCTCTTTGCGATGCGCGGCTGGGACCAATGGCCGATCTGTGGTCGGAACCTGCTGTAGCTTCGGTCGGTGACCCACAGCCGAACGCACATACACGAGCTGCTCGACCAACACGGTTTGGCCGCCAGACGAGAGCTCGGCCAGAACTTTGTGGCCGACCCCAACACGGTCCGTCGGATTGCTGAGCTGGCCCAGGTCGGTCCTGGGGATCTTGTTGTCGAGATCGGCCCCGGTCTTGGATCGTTGACGCTTGCGTTGGTCGAAACTGGAGCGATGGTCGTCGCCGTCGAGATCGATACGGGCTTGGCAAAGGTCGCAGCCGACATCCTCGGCAACACCGCCACCGTGATTACCGCCGATGCGCTCAAGCTCGACTGGGACGCGCTCATTGCAGAGCATCGCGGCCCCGAGGTGGACGGTGGCGTGCACGTCGTTTCGAACCTGCCCTACAACGTCGGTACGACGCTGGTGCTCGATATTCTCGCCGATGTCGAGCAGGTAACGACGGTGACGGTGTTGGTGCAGGCCGAGGTGGCGGATCGCTTCGCTGCCGGACCGGGTTCAAAGATCTATGGCATCCCGTCGGTGATGGCGGCGCTCCACAGCACCTGTGAGGTCGTGGCCTCGGTGCCGCCGTCGGTCTTTGTGCCAAAGCCGAAGGTTAATTCGTCGGTGGTTCGTTTCGTGCGACGCGCTGTCGCCCCGGAGGTCTCCCATGGGGAACTTGCCCGCGTGGTCAAGGCCGGGTTTGGGCAGCGTCGAAAAATGTTGCGACGGTCGCTGTCTGGTTTGCTCACCGAAGAACAAATCACAGCTGCGGGTGTCGACGCGACGCTGCGAGCAGAACAACTTGGTCTCGACCAATGGATCACCCTCGCAAGCGTCGTAGATTCGAACGGGTGACATCGACGACGATTCTGGCACCAGCCAAGCTCACGAGATCTCTCCGGGTGACGGGCGTGCGCAACGACGGGCTGCATCTCATCGATGCCGAGATGGTCACGCTCGATCTCTTCGATGAACTCACGGTAACCCGTGGCGGTTCGGGAGTGAGCTTCATCGACGAACGCAACGGGGGAGTGCCCCTCGACATCGATCCCAACAACAATCTTGTGACGAGGGCCGCAACACTCGCAGGGGTCGAGCTGGGCGCGGTGGTTCGCAAACGCATCCCCGCCCAAGCAGGTCTCGGGGGAGGCTCTGCCGACGCCGCGGCCATCTTGCGATGGGCCGGGTTCGATGATGTCGAAGCCGCTGCCGGCATTGGCGCCGATGTGGCCTTTTGTCTCGTCGGCGGCCGAGCACGAGTGCGCGGCATTGGCGAGCAGGTCGAGCAGCTCGACTTCGAAGACCTCGCCTTCACCGTCGTGACCCCGCAGCTTGCGTGCCCAACTCCGGTCGTCTACGCAAAGTGGGATGAGCTCGGCGGGCCAACTAGTGCGAGCGGCAACGATCTCGAACCCGCCGCCCTCGCCGTGGTTCCCGAGTTGGCGATTGCCAAAGAGCAACTCGGAAACGCCACGGGTTTGACCCCTCGCCTCGCCGGAAGTGGCAGTTCATGGTTCGTCGAAGGCGCGTTTCCCGAGGCCGGCACGGTCCTTCGAACCGTCCCGGCCGCCACTGAGTAATCAACGCATTCCAGAATTTTTCTCACAAAGGCTCCCGCGGAGGTCGGCCCAGACGTCGGATTCCGCTATCGTCCAGCCGTTATGGGATCACTTATTAAGAAGCGCCGTAAGCGCATGCGTAAGCACAAGCACCGCAAGATGCTGAAGCGGACGAGAGCGCAACGTCAGCGCGGACGCTAATAGCCTGCGGGCTCGACGCAACACATAGCCTGCTCGTCGTGCACACCCACTCGGTGGCGCCGTGAGTGGATTGGCCCGCATCAGCGGGCCTTTTCCGCGATGGCGATAGCATGACGATGTTGGTATTGGCCGATAGTTCAGTTGGTAGAACGCCTGGTTTTGGTCCAGGAGGTCGCAGGTTCGATCCCTGCTCGGCCAGCAAGTCAGAGATACACAGCGCGGGTGCGCTGCGATACACAGCGCGGGTGCGCTGCGATAGACAGCACGGTTGAGCTACTGCTCGGCCGCTCAATTTGATACAACGTTGGGCATGGAACCGAATCAGGTCACTGCGTTGATTGTCTCAACCCAACCGGGGTTGGGCGTCAAGGTCGCATCCGAGGTCGGCAACCCGCTTGCTCCCATTGCGGGCAAAGCCGTCGTTAGCTGGATCGCCGACGCGGCAATCGCTGCATCCGTCCGACGAATTGGTGTCGTTGCCCACGACCTCAGCCTCGATGATCGCGATGAGCTCATCGACCGATCCGACAACGCGGTGATCGAAGTCGTCACGCCTCGTGGTGACCTCACCGAATCAGTGTTGGACGCGCTGAGCCGTCTCGACCCTGGTCTTGCCCTCAGCGACACCTCCCAGATACTTCTCCTTCCCGCCGAGGCTCCGCAGATTCAATCAGGTGCGCTCCGCCAGCTCATCATGGACCACCGCAGGTCGGGTAACGACGCAACACTGCTCGCTACGGCAGTGGGCACTCGCACCGACACCGTCATTGCGCGAAACAACATCGGTGAGATCACGTCGATCCACGACGTCGTCGTCGGCGGTTTCGCTGCGCTTCTCGTTCGTGCCGTGCTACTCATTCCAGCGATGCGCCGAGCCGCCGAAAATTCGTGGGAAGTGGGAGTGCCGATTCGCGAGATCGCCGGCGTACTTCAACAGCTCGGGCATCGAGTCGACGTGCGCGAACCCGTAGAACTGACCGAGTCAATCACGTCGATCGCCGACCGGAGTCCGGTCGAAATTGAGCTCCGAGACCGCATTGTTTCGGCCTGGATCGAACGAGGGGTCTCCTTCCCTGACCCCCGCCAGGTAATGATCGACGCCACGGTCCAACTGGGACAAGGCGTGCGGGTGCTGCCCGGGTCTGTGCTCGTTGGGAACACCGTTGTTGCCGACGGGGTGGTTATTGGCCCAAACTCGCACCTCATCGACGCAACGATCGGGCCAGGTGCGACGGTCCCACACAGCGTTGTTCGAGGATTCGATGTCCCCGCCCATGCTGATGTGACACCCTTTTCAATCCTCGGTTCAGAGTTGAGCTGACGCGCCCGGTATGGTCGCCCCCGAGGTGAGCCGGAGGTCGAAGGGCATATGGAGCAGGTAACACAAAAGAAGCTGGCGCTATTTGCCGGCCGGACGAGCAGAGAACTAGCCGAGTCTGTCGCCGCCGAGCTCGGTATCGAACTGGGCGAATCGAACATTGCCGAGTTCGCGAACGGCGAAATCCATTGCCGTTTTTCGACGTCGGTGCGAGGGTCCGATGTGTTCATCTTGAACACGCACTCGGCTTGGGAAGACGGTTCGATCAACGATTCGTTGATCGAACATCTCGTGATGGTCGACGCCGCGAAGCGTGCATCGGCAAAGCGCATCACCGTGGTTGCGCCCTTCTACGGCTACGGCCGACAAGATCGCAAAGCCGCGGGCCGCGAGCCCATCACCGCGAAGCTCATCGCCAACATGTTCAAGGCCGCCGGTGCCAGCCGCCTTGTCAGCATCGACCTGCACTCCGGACAGATTCAGGGGTTCTTCGATGGCCCCGTCGACCATCTCACTGCAATGCCGGTTCTCGTCGACTACCTCAAGGCTCTCGGCACAGAAGACCTCGTTGTTGTCTCGCCCGACGCTGGACGAGTCAAGGTCGCCGAACGCTACGCCAACCAGCTCGGGGCATCGCTCGCCATCGTGCACAAGCGTCGCGTTGCCGACAAGAAGAACGTGGTCGAAGCCAAAGATGTCGTTGGCGACGTCGCAGGCAAGACGTGTGTGCTGATCGACGACATGATCGATACCGGCGGCACGATCTGCGCTGCAGCCGAGCAGCTCGTCGAAAAGGGTGCGAAGTCGGTCTTTGCAGCCACGACACATCCGGTCCTTTCGGGCCCAGCCGTCGACCGCCTCAAGAACTCGTCGATCGAGAAGGTCATCGTTACCGACACGTTGCCGCTCGGACCCGAGAAGCGATTCGACAAGCTCGTCGTGCTCTCGATTGGCTCGATCCTGGCTCGGGCCATCCAAGCGGTCTTTATGGACACGACCGTCTCAGAGATCTTCGACGGCAACAACCAGATGTAGCGTCAGCGGCTCGGTTCCAGAATCGTTCCGCGACGGCGGAAGTCTTGGCGAGCACTTGTAGCCTTACGGGGTTCACAACCTACTAGACGAAGGATGGCGCCATGAGCGAGCTACTTCTCAAAGCACACACCGGTCGCACGACCGGAACTCGATCGAGCCGTCGGCTCCGCGCTGAGGGCCTTGTCCCCGGAGTGATCTACGGCCTCGGCGAGGAATCCGTGTCCGTCGCAGTCGAATGGCCGGCGCTGCGCAAAGCGCTCACCACCGAGGCAGGCGTCAACGCCCTGCTTACCATCGACGTCGATGGCAAAGAGCAGCTCTCTATTGTCAAAGACATCCAGCGTCACCCAACTCGCCGTGACGTTATCCACGTCGACTTCATCCGTCTCGACGCAAACGTCGAGGTCGAGGTCGAGGTTCCACTCGTGCTCGTTGGCGAAGCCCGCGAAGTCACCCAGGTGTCGGGCATGGTCGACCAGACCATGTTCTCGCTCGCGATCCTGTCTCGTCCCGATGCCATCCCGACCGAAGTCACCGCCGATATCTCCGAACTCGAAGTCGGATCGACGATCACCGTCGGCGACATCGAACTTCCAGACGGCGTCCGCGCTGCTGCCGACGCTGACGAAACCGTCGCAAGTGCAGTTGTCACCCGCTCGACCATCGAAGCAATGCGCGCCGATGACGCTGCCGAGGCAGCCGAGGGCGAAGAGGGCGCAGCAGCCGAGGGCGGAGACGACGCTGGCGAAGGCGACGACGCCTAGCTCACGCTCGGCCAGCTGGGCTTGGCCTAGCTGCCACCATTTGGGCAGGACACCATGTTTGGCCGCAAGAAATCAACAGAACGTTCCGGGACCCCGGCCGACCTCCTTGTGGTCGGCCTGGGGAACCCCGGCGACAAGTACGACGGGACCCGACACAACGTCGGCGCTGATGTGATCGATGTTCTTGCCGCGCGCCATGGCGAAAAGCTCAAACCCGGCCGGCAGGCTGCCCTGAGTGCCGAACTCCGATTCGGCGAATTTCGCATGGCCATCGCGTTCCCCCAGACGTTCATGAATCACTCGGGTCGCAGCGTCCGAGACCTCGCGGCCCGCTACGGCATCGAGAACCCTTCCGAGATGGTAATCATCCACGACGAGCTCGACCTCGAGGTCGGCACATCGAAGCTGAAGGTCGGGGGAGGGCTTGCTGGACACAACGGACTCAAATCCATCAAACGCCACACCCACACCCAAGATTTCCTTCGGGTTCGCATCGGCATTGGCCGACCTCCCGGCAGCCAATCGGTGTCGGACTATGTGCTTCGCCAACCTGGCAAAGCCGAACGCATCGACCTCGATATCGAGGTTGAAAAGGCCGCAGACGTCGTCGAACGCCTGCTCCGTGAGGACACCGAGGCCATCATGAACGATTTCAACCGTGGCTGATACGTCGGCGGTCACCGACCTGACCGCTCCGCCACTCAAGGCGCTCGTCGCCGGACTCGCCGATGACCCCGGCATCATTCGGTCGCTTGGGAAGCGAAGCGCGCTCGTTGCCGTGCCCGAGGCGGCCAGAGCCCTTTCGCTGGCAGCGATTGCCGACCAGAGCGAACGAGTGCCCGTTGTGGTGTGCGTCCCGACCTCGACCGAAGCCGAACGCCTGCGGACCGACCTTTCGACCTATCTCGGTGACGACGCCGTTGCGCTGTTCCCCGCATGGGAGACGCTGCCGTTCGAGCGGATCAGCCCAAACGTCGAAACCATGGGGCGTCGCCTCGAAGTGCTGTGGCGATTGCAAGATCCGGCCCGGGCACCTCAAGTGGTTGTCGCCAGTGCACGGTCGCTCGTCCAACGGCTGGGCCCCGGCGTCGACGAGCTCGAACCGATTATTGTTGGTGTTGGGGACCAAATCGACCTGGCCGACCTGTCGCGGATGCTTGTCGATGCGGGGTACCGCCGGGAATCACAGGTGGAATCGCGTGGACATTTCGCCGTCCGAGGCTCCATTGTCGATGTGTTCCCAAGTACCGCAGACGCGCCGATCCGCATCGACCTGTGGGGCGACGAAGTCGACCGACTGAGCGAGTTCGGCGTCAATGATCAACGCTCGACCGTCACCCGCTCCGAGGTCGTTATCCATGCTGCTCGGGAAGTCGTTGCGTCTGCAACAATCGCAGAACGAGCCCGAACGCTCGTCGCGTCCGAACCGTGGGGACGCGAACATTGGGAGCGCTTGTCCGACGGTGAGTTCTTCGACGGGATGGAATCGTGGCTCCCGTGGCTAACAACCCGCGATTCGGTCCTGATTGATCACATCGATTCCGATGCACTTGTCGTGCTTGTCGAGCCTCGCCGATTGCGCGATCGGGCCGCCGACATTGCTAGTGAAGAGGCCGATCTCGCAACGACGCTCGCACGGACGTGGGGTGCAATCGACGACGACGCCGATACGAACGAAGAGTTCCCGCGGCTTCATGTCCCGTTCGACCGGATCTTGCAACACAGCGAGTGTCCCGTGTGGACCATGACCACTGCGCCCGAGGGGCCCGACGTTGCTGTGGTTGCGGCGACTGGATGGGAAACCCCACTCGGTGATCCGCCGCCGCTCGTCAACCAACTCCATCAACTCACACGCGACGGCTTCCAGATTGTGATCGGTGCCGACGGTACGGGTACAGCTCCCCGGTTGGCTGTCCTACTCGCCGACCATGGTATCCATCTGCCGGTGCTCGACTCGCTCGCCGACGTCGACGCTGGAACATCAGGGATCGTCGTTGCCCCACTCGAACGAGGGGCGGTGTTCACCTCGTCAAAGCTCGCTGTGATGAGCGAATCCGATCTGACTGGTCGTCGTCGCACACATCGTAAGGCTCGCAAACGAGCCACTACCTCCCAAGACACCTTCGACGATCTTGCACCCGGCGACTATGTGGTCCACCACCAGCATGGCGTCGCCCGATTCACCGGCATGGTGACCCGTGCGATCGGCGGGGTTGAACGCGACTACTTGCTGCTTGCCTATCGCGGCGACGACAAGCTCTACATCCCGACAGACCAGATTGCGTCGGTCCGTCACTACACCGGCGGTGACAGCCCAACGCTGTCAAAGATGGGCGGTAGCGACTGGTCCAAAGCAAAGGCGAAGGTTCGATCCGAAGTCAGCGAGATCGCACAAGAACTCGTTGTCTTGTACCAAAAGCGGGTCAACGCCGAAGGCCACGCGTTCGCGCCGGACACACCGTTCCAGCGTGAGCTCGAAGACTCGTTCCCCTACGAAGAAACCCCTGACCAGCTCGTAGCAATTGCCGACGTCAAGGCCGACATGGAGCGGCCGTATCCAATGGACCGCCTCGTCGTTGGCGATGTTGGGTTCGGCAAGACCGAGGTCGCGATTCGCGCTGCGTTCAAGGCCGTCCAAGACAACAAACAGGTCGCCGTGCTCGTGCCGACGACGCTTCTTGCCCAACAGCATCATCAGACGTTCTCGGACCGTTTTGCCAGCTTCCCGTTGCGCGTCGAGGTGCTCAGCCGCTTCCTGACCACGGCGCAAGCTCGAAAGATCATCGAGGAGACGAACGAGGGCAAGGTCGACATCCTGATCGGCACGCATCGGATGCTCAACCAAGACCTCAAGTTCAAGGACCTCGGGCTTCTCGTCGTCGACGAAGAGCAACGGTTTGGAGTCAAGCACAAAGAGAAGATCAAGACGTTGCGAACCGACGTTGACGTCCTCACCCTGACGGCGACTCCGGTGCCGAGAACGCTCGAGATGAGCCTCACCGGCATTCGGGACATGACCTTGCTTTCAACCGCGCCTTCTGAACGCCAGCCCATCCTTACCTATGTCGGCGAGCAGAGCGACCGGGCAATTACCGAGGCGATCCGGCGGGAGCTTCTTCGTGAAGGCCAAGTCTTTTTCGTGCACAATCGTGTGCTCGATATCGATCACACTGCAGCGAAGGTGCGCGAGATGGTCCCCGAGGCTCGTGTAGCGATCGCGCATGGACAGATGGACGAGGCCAGCCTCGAACAGGTCGTGTTTGACTTCTGGGAAGGCGAGTATGACGTGCTCGTCTGCACGACGATCATCGAGACGGGCATTGACATGCCGTCGGTCAACACGCTCGTTGTCGATCGCGCCGACCTTCTCGGCCTTGGACAGATGCACCAATTGCGTGGGCGTGTTGGACGTTCCGGTCAACGGGCGTATGCCTATCTCATGGTGCCGCCTGACAAGTCACTGACCGAGCAGGCGTACGAACGGTTGAAGACGATCGGCGAAGCGACCGAGCTCGGATCTGGGTTCAAAATTGCGATGCGAGACCTCGAAATTCGAGGAGCGGGCAATCTGCTCGGCACGGGACAATCCGGCCATATCGCAGCTGTTGGTTACGATCTGTACTGCCAGATGGTGACCGAAGCAGTGAGCGAGCTGAAGGGTGAGACGGTCGATGAGGTCGACGAACTTTCAGTCGAGTTACCAGTCAAGGCCTTTTTGCCCGACAGCTACATGGAAACCGAAGACCAGCGGCTCGAGGCGTACCGTCGCCTGGCCGCGGTCAAGACCGCTGATCAAGTTACCGACATCAGCGCCGAATGGATCGACCGTTACGGCCCAGTACCCGAGCCAGCCGAGAATCTTCTCGATGTTGCGCGGGTGCGAGCGGCATGTTTACGAATTGGTATTACCGAGCTGACGGTGGGCAAGGGGCCCGGATTTGGTGGCCCCGACTTTGTGGTTCGGATGTCGCCGATTGAGCTGCCAACCTCGAAGCAGATTCGCCTCGACCGGATCTACAAGCATTCGGTGTACAAACCTGCCGACGGCGGTTTCCTGCAGCTCGCCATGAAGAAGGGCAACATTGCCCAGAACATTGTGACGGCGCTAGAAGATCTGCTGCCTGCGGAATAGGCGAGGGCTCGGGCCGTTGAAACGCGACTGCCCGTCGACGACGAGTAAACTCCGACTGTGAATCGTCGACTCGCTCTTTTTGTCCTCCTCGTGATGCTGCTCACTGCGTGCAATGGTGCTCAGCGCGACGCACTTATCGCCGGTGACGATTCGCTAAGTCGACAAGAGTTGCAAAGCCTGCTCATCTCGCTGGCCGGCGGTGTCGAGCCCGACACCGAGATACGGACGCTGCCCGCAGAGCTCATTCGCGCCGTCGGTACCGAAGTGCTTCGGGGCGCGGCGATCGTCGACTACTTCGAAACCGAAGGCGGCGGTATCGACGACGCACTGTGGCAGTCGCAACGAGACACGATCACCAACGCAGAAACGCCGGTCATCCTCCCCGGCTTGTCCCCCGAGCCGCTACAGCTTGGTTTTCTCGAATTCGAGTCGCCGGAGTTCTTTGCGCTGCTGAACATGTTGGTCGCGAATGAACTTGTTGATGCTCGTGGCGAGGAGATCGATGGCGCCGCGCTTCTCGAAGAGTTTACCGAGGGCTTTGCCGTTGAGTCTCGACTTGGCTCATGGGACGACGAGTCGTTCGTCATCGTCGCTCCCTAGTTTCGGAGTCTGTCCGTGGGACGAATCAACGTTGTTGGCCTTGGACCGGCGGGCCCTGAGTATCTGACACAGGAGACGGTTGATCTTCTCGGTGGCGACGCTCCGGTGTGGCTTCGCACGGAACGCCACCCCGCTGCGGTTGACGTCATCGCAGCCGGCTCATTCGATCCGCTCTACGAGTCGCTCGACTCGTTCGACGAGGTGTATCGGGCCGTTGTCGACGCATTGATCGAGCTGGCGAACACGCACGGTGCTGTTGTCTATGCGGTGCCTGGATCTCCAATGGTCGCCGAGCGCACTGTTGAGTTGCTTCGGGTCCACGACGACGTTGTTACCGGGGAGGTCGACCTCGATATCCGCCCGGCGATGGCATTCACCGATTTGTGCTGGAACGCCCTCGGTATCGACCCAATGGCCGAGGCAGTCACGATCATCGATGCACGCTCGTTGGCAACACAAGGAACGGGACTCGTGGGACCACTGCTCGTTACCCAGGTTCATTCCGGTGAGGTGCTCGAAGACGTGATCTCGGTGCTCGACGACACCGCCCCCGACACCGTCACGATCCTTCGGGGGCTTGGAACTAAGGACGAACAAGTTTCCAAGGTTCAGTGGGATGAGCTGCGACACACCGCCGAACCCGACCATCTCACCTCGCTGTGGATACCACGTCTCGACGAACCTCTCGGGGCAGCTTTTGCCCGACTCGATGAACTGGTTCGTGGCTTGCGGATGGAAACGCGGCACGACCAAGAGCACTCGCTTTGGTCGCTGCGCGAATCGCTTCCGACAACGATGGGCGCGGCGATCGATGCGATCGATGCCCTACGCAACGGGGTCGATGATGCTGCCTTTGACCTCGAGGACAGCTTGGCCGACGTGCTGTTTTCGTTGGTCGAGGCTGCCCGAGTCGCGAGCGAAGGCGGATACTTCACCATCCATGACCTCGCAGAAGCCGCCCGAGAGCGGTATTCCTAAAATTGTTGACTCTCATCGCCTAGATCGATACCTGAGCGCTTTTCACCGTGTAGTTTTACGTGTCGGTACAGCAGAATGCCGCGAGCTTTCGCGCCAAAGGAGTGCAAACGTGTCCAATATTGAATCGGTCGTCGGTCTTGAGGTCATCGATAGTCGTGGAAACCCGACGGTCGAAGTCACCGTGACGACCGAATCTGGAGCAACCGGACGCGCCATGGTGCCGAGCGGCGCATCGACCGGCCAATTCGAGGCCGTCGAGCTTCGTGATGGTGGCGACCGGTATATGGGCAAGGGCGTGCTGACCGCCGTTGGCTTCGCGAACACCGATCTCGCCGATGCGGTTGTCGGGCTCGATGTCACCTCGCAGCGAGAGATCGACGCCGCAATGAACGCCGCCGATGGCACCGACAACAAGGGTCGCTGTGGCGCAAACGCGATCCTCGGTATCTCACTTGCCTCAGCGCACGCAGCAGCGGCCGAGGTTGGCTTGCCGCTCTACCGCTACGTTGGCGGGCCAAACGCGCACACCCTTCCCGTTCCAATGATGAACGTGCTGAACGGCGGCGAGCACGCCGACAACAACATCGATCTCCAAGAGTTCATGCTCATGCCCATTGGCGCCGAGTCGTTCTCGGAAGGTTTGCGCTGGGGCGTGCAGACCTACCACGTTCTAAAGGGCGTGCTCCACGACCGTGGACTGTCGACCGCCATTGGCGACGAGGGTGGTTTCGCCCCAAACCTTGGCTCCAACGAAGAGGCACTCCAGTTGTTGATGGAAGCCATCGAAAAGGCCGGGTTTACTCCAGGCGAAGATATTTCGCTCACGATGGACGTGGCCGCGTCCGAGTTCTTCAAAGACGGCAAGTACGAGCTCGCAGGTGAGGGTCGCAGCTTGACCCCCTCGGAGATGGCCGGCTATCTCGCAGAACTCGCCAACAAGTACCCAATCGTGTCGATCGAAGACGGCCTTGACGAACAAGACTGGGACGGTTGGAAAGAACTGACTGACTCGGTCGCAGGCAAGATCCAACTCGTTGGCGACGACCTGTTCGTCACGAACGTGACCCGCCTGCAACGCGGTATCGACGAAGGCATTGCCAACTCGATTCTCGTGAAGGTCAATCAGATTGGGTCGCTCACCGAAACGCTCGACGCCGTCGGCCTTGCCACCTCGAACGCATACACGTCAGTCATGTCGCATCGCTCGGGCGAAACCGAGGACTCGACGATTGCCGACCTGGCCGTCGCAACGAACTGCGGCCAGATCAAGACCGGTGCACCGGCACGCTCTGATCGTGTGGCTAAGTACAACCAGCTCATCCGTATCGAAGCCGAGCTCGGTGACGCGGCCGTCTACCCTGGCCGCGCAGCGCTCGCAGGGCAGTGACAACACAGCGCCGTGTGGCGCGCGGGACAACACCACGACCAGCCCCCGGGCCGCGTCGGCGAACACCGCAAGATCACGACAAAGTGCGCGGTCGCGCCCGGCCGGGTCGCCAGCGTCGTCAACGCGAGGTCGAGCCAACCAGTAACGGTCACCGGATAATCCGCGGAGCAACGAAGGTCGTTGGTCGAGTGGTGCTCGGGCTTGTCATCCTGGCCGTGTTCGTCTTCGGCGTCTTCCCGACGGGAAGCTACATCGAGCAACGAGATGAACTCCGAAATGCCGAACAGGAACTCGCCGACCTTCGGGCACAAAACGCCGAACTCGAGGCCCGTATTGCGCGTCTCGGAAGCGATGCCGAAATCGAGCTCGAAGCGCGAGAGTTCGGCCTGGTCCGCCCCGAAGAAGAGAACTACCTCATAATTGCTCCGGGTAACTGATCAGCAATGAAGGGGGTCTGCAATGGGGCGCAGTGAGTTGTCATCGGTCGATGCTGTCCTACTGCGCCTCGACGAACACCAGTACCTCGCCGACCGGGGCCTCGCGACGTCGATTTTTCTCGCCGCCGAGCTCGAACGGCCGCTGCTGCTCGAGGGAGACGCCGGCGTTGGCAAGACCGAAGTCGCAAAGGTCATTGCCGCAGCTACCGGTGCTGAACTGATTCGGTTGCAGTGCTACGAGGGAATCGACGTCTCCCAGGCGCTCTACGAGTGGAACTACACACGTCAGCTGCTGCATCTACGAACTGCCGAAGCGACCGGAATTGCCGCCGATGCCGCGGCAGACGACCTCGAAGACGAGCTGTTCACCGACCGATTTCTCATCCGGCGGCCGCTCCTTCAGGCAATCGATCACCGTTCGGACGTGCCACCCGTCCTGCTAATCGACGAGGTAGATCGGGCCGACGACGAGTTTGAAGCGTTCCTTCTTGAGGCGCTTAGCGACTATTCGGTGACGGTGCCCGAACTCGGAGCGTTTCGTGCCGAACAGCCGCCGATGGTCATCATTACCTCGAACAGAACCCGAGATGTGCACGACGCGCTGAAGCGTCGAGCGCTCTATCACTGGGTTGAACATCCCGACTTTGAGCGTGAGGTGCAGATCATCGAGCGGAAGGCGCCGAAGGTTCCAGCGGCGCTCGCCCGTCAAGTCGCGTCGGCCACCGGGCAGTTCCGTGACATGGGCATGTACAAGCCTCCAGGTATTGCCGAAACGCTCGACTGGGCCAACGCGCTGCACCTGCTAGCTGAAACAACGCTGACCGCCGAGTCGGTCGATGCCACGCTTGGCACGCTGCTGAAGTACCGCGAAGATCAAGAGCGGGCTCGGCGTGCGGGAATTGAAAGCGTGATCGAAATTGCGTTGGGCGCCTGACTCGTCGTTATGAGCAACGACGATTTCTCGTTGCCGATCTCGGGTATGTCCGGTCCGGCGAGCAACGTGGACGAGAGTTCCCAAGCCGCACCGATCGCAAAGATGCCCGAGCTTGAACGGCTGGCAACCGGCTTTGTCCATTGCCTTCGAACCGGTGGCCTGACCGTGCCGATCAGTTCATCGCTGCTGTTCACCCAAGCGCTCATTGCTGTGAGCATGGGCAATGGACACGATGTGTATTGGGCGGGTCGGTCGACGATGGTGACCCGCCCCGAAGACATTGCAATGTATGACGCTATGTTTCTTGCGTACTTTCATCGCAACGGCACCGGCTTTAAGGTTCGCTTCGAGGACGAACCCGAATCGGCGACCCTCGGCACCGACGACGGCACAGGCGAGGGAGACGGGGAGAGCAGCGACGACGAGGTCATGGCGCTGCGGTACAGCGCGTCGGAGACACTCAACCAAAAAGACTTCGCCGAGTTCACCCGCGAAGAAATGTACGAAGCGCAAAAAGTGATGAACCGAATGAAGCTACAGCCGGCGGTGCGAGCCTCTCGCCGTCGAGTGGCCTCGCCCGGAGGTGACCGCAACGACCTCCGGCGCACGGTTCGAGCAGCGATGAAAACTGGGGGAGAGCCGCTGCAGTTGAGTCGGACGACGACCGGAACCCGGACTCGTCGGCTCATTCTGTTGCTCGACGTCAGCGGTTCGATGGAAGCGTACGCTCGGGTGCTCATTCGCTTCGCGCACGCTGCGGTCGTTGGGCGCGGACGTGTCGAAGTCTTTGGTTTGGGTACCCGGCTCACGCGAATGACCCGCCAACTGAACAGTCACGATGTTGACGAGGCGGTTGCGGCGGCCACCGAGCAGGTCGCCGACTGGTCGGGAGGGACCCGGCTCGGCGACGGCATCAAAGAGTTCAACGACGTCTGGGGCGTGCGAGGGATGGCCCGAGGGTCGATCGTGGTGATCCTCTCCGATGGTTGGGATCGCGGTGAGCCAGAGCAGATGTCTGAGGAGATGGAGCGCTTGTCTCGAACTGCCCATCGTGTCGTGTGGGTGAACCCGTTGAAGGTGACGCCGGGCTACGAGCCAATCGCCCGGGGTATGGCCGCAGCGATGCCCCACATTGACACGTTCCTCGAAGGGCATTGCTTGGACTCGTTGACCGCACTGTCCGAAGCGGTCGGCGCGTGACGTTGCTTGCTACCGTTAGGGGTGTTCCAGGGCTGGGTAACCGCACGGGGCAGGGGGAGCTATGAAGGAACTGTTGAACGATCTCGATCGATGGCAGCGACAGGGCAAGGCCATTGCTGTTGCTCGGGTCGTCGACCTCGATGGGTCAGGGCCACGGCTGCCTGGCGCGGCAATGGCGGTCAACGAGGACGGCGAGGTCGCTGGATCGGTATCGGGTGGATGCGTCGAAGGTGCGGTCGTTACCGAGGCACTTGAGATCATCGAAACGGGAGATCGCCGAACCGTCACGTTCGGGTACTCCGACGATGAAGCGTTCGCCGTGGGACTCACGTGCGGCGGAACAATCCACCTCTTCATCGAACCGCTGGACTGGTAGTTGTGACTGCAGATTCTGAGATTGCCACGCCGCTGTTCGCCCGGTTGCGCGACCTGATCGGTGCAGAGACGCCGGTCGCTCTTGCCACCGTGATCGAAGGCCCGCACCTCGGAGCAAAGTTGCTGGTCAGCACATCGATTTCGTCGACCGATCCCGAAACGCTCGGATCGCTCGGTGACGTCGACCTCGACCGAGTCGTTGGACGAGACATGCTTGGCGAGCTCGCCGCGGGACGAACCGGCATTCGCCGCTACGGCCCACAGGGCCAAGCCCGGAGCGACGAAGTGTCGGTGTTTATCGAGAGCTTTGCACCGCCCCCACAGATGCTGATCTTTGGTGCGGTCGATTTCACCGCAGCGCTCACCAATGTGGCGAAATTCTTGGGCTACCGGGTAACGGTCTGCGACGCGAGGCCGATGTTCGCTACGAAAAAGCGTTTCCCGCGCGCCGATGTTGTCGCCGTCGACTGGCCAAACCGCCTCCTCGAGGAGGTTGGAGACCAACTTGGAGAACGCGACGCCGTGGCAGTGCTCACCCACGACGCAAAGTTCGATATTCCTGCAATCACCTCGGCGCTCGCGACCAACGTTGGGTACATCGGGGTGATGGGATCTCGACGCACCCATGACGATCGCACGAAGCGGTTGATCGATGCAGGGTTGACCAACGACGAGTTGGCTCGTCTCCGCTCGCCGATCGGAATCGACCTCGGCGGGAGGACCCCCGAAGAAACAGCAATTTCGATCGTCGCCGAGATCATTGCGTTACGGACCGGTAGAGATGTTCCGGCGCTCACCAACACCCACGGCGCTATCCACCGGACCTAACCAGCTGGTGCTTACGGACGAACCGAGAAGTTGGCCGTCCAATGTTCCGACGTCGTCCCGTTTACCGAGAGCGTCCAGGTAAAGCGCTTCCCGCGTTCGAGCGGGAGGGGGCCAAAGTTGACCCCGAGCGACACCCAAAGTTCGCTACCTGGTGCTAGCCCGGGCGGACGTCCTGCTTCGAACTGGCCGTTGATGCCGACAGGCTTCTCGGCGATCAGGACCGGACGGCCATCCTCGTCGGTCAGCGCCAGTTGCCACTCGTGTTTGACGTTCGCAAGGTCCCATGGGACGCCAATTCGAATCGCGACCGAGATGGTTTGGGGCTTTGGTCCAATAAGTCCGAGGCCCCCACCGAGAATGAAGAGCTTTCCATCGGTAACCTGCACGGCGTCGGCCATCAACACGATGGCCCGAAATGCTGGCGGAGAAAACGTCAGATCTGGCTGGTCCATTCGACCGACCTTATCCACCTTGTCCGCTGCTTCCCTCCTCACGATCGAGACCATGGCCAACGAATCCACGAAAGCAAACAGCAACGATCCGTTCGATTCCCGCTCGCTTGGCGTGCTGTTGGCTGCGGGAGCGGGCACACGTTTTGCTGGTGAGCAGCACAAGCTTCGGGCGATTGTTGGAAACAAGGCCGTGCTGTCTCACTCGCTCGACGCCGTGTTGGATGCCGGATTCGATGCCGTTGCGGTGGTCGTTGGCGACGACGACTTTGCCGATCTCATTCCCGAAGGCGTACACGTCATTGCGAGCCCGAATTGGGCTGATGGCCAAAGCCAATCGGTGCACGCTGCGGCCACCTTTGCCGCCGAGAACGGATTCTCATCGATGGTGATCGGCGTCGCCGACCAGCCGCTCGTTGGAGCGCGCACGTGGGCAGGCGTGCGCTCGGCTACAGACACCCCACTCGCGGTCGCGACGTTCGGAGCGAAGCGTCGCCCTCCGGCTCGGCTCGATTCCTCAGTGTGGTCCGAGTTGCCACAAACTGGCGACGCCGGAGCGCGCGAGCTCATTGCTGCATCGTTGGACAGGGTTACCGAGGTGCCGAGTGCGGGCGACCCCACCGACGTCGACACGATCGAAAGTCTCGGCGATGTCCGGCAGCGCTACGCCGACCGTCTTGTGGTTCGTGAGCTACTCGGTCGCGAACCTATGGGCGCGTTCGAGGTGGTTGCACGCGACGGTGATGGCCGTCCGGTCGTGTTGAAGAACCACCCGGTGCTCGTCGACGGACGGCCAATGCCGACCTTGTATTGGCTCTGCGGCGAGCGCGAGTCGATGTTGGTTGGGCGTTTGGAGGCCATGAAAGGTGTGCGTCGATCCGAGGCCGACGTCGGTCTTGACGCAGTGAACGCCACCCACGACAGGTACCGCGCCGAACGCGATGCAATCCTCGCGACGATCGCCACGACGCCAACGCACGTGCCGACCGGAGGGGTTGGTGGCACCCGTAACGGCGTGAAGTGTCTGCACGCGCACTATGGCTACCATCTCGCGGGCGGCGATGATCCTGTTGGGCAATGGGTTGCTGACCATCTCCACGAGGTCGACTCCGCCTCGTGGCCAAGCAAACGCTAGCGGTTCCAGCCTCGACGCTTCGGGGTTGGATCGATCGACCAAAGGTCGCCACACGAGATCCCCTAGACTTGGCGGCATATGTCCAAACCGATCTATGCCGGTATTGATTGCGGTACCAATTCGACCCGTCTGATCATCGGCGACGGAGCCACAACCTTCGAGCGGGAGATGACGATCACCGGCCTTGGTCGAGGTGTCGATGCCACGGGCAGGCTCTCAGACGAAGGCATCGAACGTGTCCGCGAAGCGCTCGTTCGATATTCCTCGATCATGGACGACTACGAGCTCGCCGGAGTCCGTATGACCGCAACATCGGCGGCGCGGGACGCCGAGAACCGCGACGCGTTCTTCGACGTGTCCGAAAACACCGTCGGCGTTCGACCTGAGCTCATCTCAGGAGAGGAAGAGGCCGAGCTGTCATTTCTTGGAGCAACCGCCGAGCTCGACCCCGCCGACGGTCCGTTCCTGGTGTTCGACATCGGCGGCGGCTCAACAGAGTTCGCGGTTGGTAGCTCTCGGATGGAGGGAGGCATTTCGACCGATATGGGAAGTGTTCGCTTCACCGAGAAATACGTCGAGAGTGACCCGCCACGGCCAGAAGAATTGGTTGCGTGTTTGTCCGTTGCCGAAACGCATCTGGACGATGTGGCCCGTGAGGTGCCCATGGCAATGGCTGCTCGTCAACTGGTCGGGCTCGCTGGCACGGTTTCGACGGCGGCGGCAGTCGAGATTGGCCTCGCCGAGTACGACCGAGACCAGATCCACCATTTCCGTCTGACTCGTGAGGCAGTCGAGGACGTGTATCGCACGCTGGTGACCGAATCTCGCGAGGATCGCAAGTTCAACCCCGGGCTCGATGAAGGCCGTGTCGACACGATCGTTGGCGGCATGTGCATCCTTACTCGGATCGTCCGATACTTCGGAGCCGAAGACATTCTCGTCTCTGAAGCCGACATTCTCGATGGGCTTGTCCTGTCGCAGATGCCATGATTTCGTCCGCTCCAGAACCGGGCTCGGTTCCCCTCGTTGGACGACGCCTCGTGCTGCGATCACTGATCGCCGATGACTTTGGGCAGTGGCGCGAGGTCCGGACGGTGAACGAAGAGTGGCTCACCAAGTGGGAGCCGGCACGCATCTCGGGCCAACCCGACGTGGTCAAGAATCGTCAGGCGTTCGCCTCTCGCTGCGCCGCCCGTCAACGCGAACGTCAGTTGGGGACAGGGTATGGCTTTGGTGTGTTCGTCCAAAATCAGCTTGTTGGTGAGATGAACGTGTCCGCAATCCAGCGGGGGCCATTCCAGAATGCGTACGTGGGCTACTGGATCGACCAGCGTTTCGCTGGACGCGAGTACACCCCCGAGGCGCTTGTGGTAGCAATGCGCTTTGCCTTTGAGGAGCTTCGCCTGCACCGTTTGCAGATTGCGATCATTCCGCGCAACAAGCCGTCACGTCGTGTTGTCGAAAAGCTCGGTTTGCGTCTCGAGGGGATGGCGGAGCGTTACCTCGAGATCAATGGCACGTGGGAAGATCACTTGCGCTACGCCATCACTAGCGAAGACTGGCAACTCCGTAAAGAAGAACTTTCTGCCTGGCTCTAAGCCAGCGAAAGTGTGCTTCGGGGTCTGACCCCACGTGTCACGTTAACGCCAGCCGAGCTGTTGGCTTTACGGCCAGATCCCACGCTGATCGAAGACCGTGCCGATGCGCTTTAGCGCAACCGCGTATGCGGCTTCTCGGCGGGTGCACGCAAGTCGCTTCTTTTCGGCTTCGATACCGTCGGCGGCTTCCCAGAGATATCGGCGGAGTTCGTCGTCAACTTCGTTCAGTCGCCACTTCGAACTCATCTTGTTTTGGAGCCATTCGAAGTAGCTGACGATCACACCACCGGCGTTGGCGAGGACATCGGGAAGTATTTCGATGCCTCGGTCGATAAGGATGCGTTCGCCTTCGACGCTCGTTGGGCCGTTTGCGCCTTCGAGAATCACCGACGCCCGCACGTGGGGGGCACGTGCCTCGGTGATTTGGTTTTCGATTGCGGCGGGTACGAGGATGTCCACATCGGCTGCGAAGAACTCTTCGACATCGATCACTTCGGCATCGTCAAAGCCAGCAACGCCACCCGCTTCGTGGGTATGGCGCCAGAGCGCCTCGGGATCGATTCCTGCCGTGTTCGCGATTGCGCCGGTGTGATCGGCGACATGGGTCATCTTGACACCCATGCGTGCCATTGCTCGAGCGCTATGCTCGCCGACGTTACCGAAGCCTTGGATCGCACACGTTTGCCCTCGGAGATCTCGGTTGATTTGTTCGTAGTGGTGAGCCAAGACGAACGCAGCGCCTTGACCAGTTGCCTTGTCACGGCCGAGCGATCCACCGGTTTCGATGGTTTTGCCGGTGACGACTCGGCGAGTGTTCTGCCGATCGGTGCTCGAGCCAGCGTTCAGGTAGGTGTCCATCATCCACACCATCGACTGGGCGTTGGAACCAACATCGGGTGCGGGGATGTCGTACTCGGGACCAATATTTGCGCCGAGTGCGTGAGTGAAACGACGGACGATGCGTTCGTTCTCTCCGCGACTGTGTTCGCGTGGATCGAAGGAGATGCCGCCTTTGGCGCCGCCGAATGGCACGCCCGACAGCGAGGTCTTCCACGTCATCCACATGGCGAGAGCTTTCACTTCACCAAGGTCGACGTAGGGAGCGAACCGGAGGCCGCCCTTGTACGGGCCGAGGATGTCGTTGTGCTGGACCCGATAACCACGGAAGATACGAATCTCTCCGCTGTCCATCTCGACGGGGAAGTTGACGATGATCTCGTTCTTCGGTGTTCGAAGTATTGATCGTGTCCGCTCGGGAAGTGCAACCAAATCAGCAGCAGCATCGAACTGTTCGAGCGCTGTTTCGAACAGGCGCTCTCCTGCAGTTCCGTCGGTGGATCGTCTAGTAGGCATGTTGTGTCACCTCGAGCGATCGCCGTTGATCGCCTTGATGTAATTCGTGATCGCCGTTGATCACGCCGCTATCGTATGCCCGCGGTCACATTGATTGCGTCTTTGTAGTGTCGGTTCCTGAAAAGTTCGTTTCATGAGGCAAACAGCCCGAATCGAAAAAGCTTGTGCTGATCACAACCCGAACATCGCCACCCATGCGCAGTTCACACCGCAATGCCCGTGTTGCCGGCGAGCCACTGTGGATCTTGCTAGACGCGATTCAGTGCTCGACATCGGCGAGCGCCGCTAGGGCAGCATCTTTGTGCTCGGGGCGACAGATAAGCAGATCGGGCAGGTACGGGTCTTCGTGGTTGTAGGTCAGCGGGCTGCCGTCGATGCGACTGCAATGAAGCCCTGCTGCGAGGGCAACGGCCACCGGCGCGCACGAATCCCATTCGTATTGGCCGCCGGAGTGGGCATACATTTCTGATTCACCGCGCACGACCGACATGGCCTTTGCTCCAGCGGAACCCATCTCGACGAGTTCGGCTCCGAGCTGTTCGGCGACGGCGAGCGCTGCTGCCGGTGGACGGCTGCGGCTCACGATCATGCGTGGGGGAGTAGCGCCGGTCTCTGGCATCTGAACGGGGTCAGCAGTGGACAAGGTGATACCGAGGCCCGGTAAGGCCACTGCTCCAACGACTGGTTCGCCGTTGATCACCATCGCAACGTGGACAGCCCAATCGGTGCGCGGCGGTTCGGAGAACTCGCGAGTGCCGTCGACGGGATCGACAATCCAGGTGCGGTCAGCTGACAAACGTTCGTGTCCGTCCTTGCCTTCTTCGGAGAGGATTGCGTCGTCGGGCCGGACCCGACGGAGTTCCTCCATGATGAATTCGTGCGACAAACGGTCGCCCTCGTCCTTCATTTCTTTCGAGTCAGCGCCGCGAGCTGCCATTTCGTCGCGAATGGAGAGCAAAAGATCACCCGCTGCGGTGGCGATGCGGGCGGCTTCGAGATGGTCGTCAGGAGTCACAGAT
The DNA here is from genome assembly GCA_938084885.1 of uncultured Acidimicrobiales bacterium. Taxonomy (GTDB): domain Bacteria; phylum Actinomycetota; class Acidimicrobiia; order Acidimicrobiales; family SHLQ01; genus SHLQ01. The sequence continues at coordinate 18,577 of CALKGG010000081.1, read as the reverse complement.
TTCATGGGAGGTTGCGATCTACACTTTCGGTTCGGCGGAATTTGATAGAGATCAACATTGAGCGCTCAGGATATGTGTCGGCATGCCGATGCACTTACTGAAGAAACGCTGTAGAGGAGTAAGCGCACATCATGTCTTACGAGCTGTCCCATTTGAGGGAACTCGAAGCGGAGTCCATTCACATTATGCGTGAGGTCGCCGCAGAGTTCGAAAATCCAGCCCTAATGTTCTCTGGGGGTAAGGATTCGATCGTGATGCTTCGCCTCGCAGAGAAGGCGTTTCATCCGGCGAAGATCCCGTTCCCGATGTTGCACATCGATACCGGTCACAACTTCCCCGAGGTGATCAACTTTCGCGATCGCCGCTCCGAAGAGCTTGGTATCAAACTGATCGTTGCATCGGTGCAGGACGCGGTCGATAGCGGCATCGCCACCGACGAGACCGGCCCCCGTGCTTCGCGAAATCGTCAGCAGATTCCGACGCTGCTCGATGCCATTGAAACGCATAAGTTTGACGCACTGTTCGGCGGAGCCCGTCGTGATGAGGAGAAGGCTCGTGCGAAAGAGCGCGTCTACTCGTTCCGTGACGACTTTGGTCAGTGGGATCCTAAGGCCCAGCGCCCTGAGCTCTGGAGCCTTTACAACGGTCGTATCAAGATGGGCGAGCACATCCGTGTCTTCCCAATCTCGAACTGGACCGAGCTCGACATCTGGCAGTACATCGCCCACGACGATGTCGCTATCCCAGAGATCTACTTCTCGCACCAGCGCACCGTGTTCGAACGCGACGGCATGCTCCTCGCAAAGAGCGAATGGGTCGACCTTATGGACGGCGAAGAGTATTTCGAAGAGACCGTCCGGTACCGCACCGTCGGCGACATGACCATTACCGGTGCAGTCGAGTCCGACGCCGACACCGTCGAGAAAATCATTGCCGAGGTGGCAGCCACCCGCAAGACCGAACGTGGCGCAACCCGAGCTGACGATCGTTCGTCAGAGGCCGCAATGGAAGACCGTAAGAAAGAGGGCTACTTCTAATGTCAGAGATTCTTCGCTTCGCTACGGCAGGCTCTGTAGATGACGGCAAGTCGACGCTCATCGGCCGCCTTCTCTATGATTCAAAAGCAATTTTCGAGGACCAACTCGAGTCCACCGCCAAAGCTTCGGAGAAGCGTGGCATGGAGATGGACTTGTCGCTACTCACCGACGGCCTCCGCGCTGAACGCGAGCAGGGCATCACGATCGATGTGGCCTACCGCTACTTCGCAACGCCGAAGCGCAAGTTCATCATCGCCGATACTCCCGGTCACATTCAGTACACCCGCAACATGGTCACCGGTGCGTCGACAGCCGACGTCGCACTCATCTTGATCGACGCACGTAACGGCGTCATCGAGCAGAGCCGTCGCCACAGCTTCATTGCATCGCTGTTGCGCATTCCTCACATTGTGGTTTGTGTGAACAAGATGGACTTGGTCGACTACTCCGAGGAGACCTTTGACGAGGTTCGCGAAGAGTTCCGCGAGTTTGCAATGCGCCTCGACGTCCCTGACCTGTCGTTTATCCCGGTTTCAGCACTTGCAGGCGACAACGTGGTGGACAAGTCAACGAACATGGACTGGTACGACGGCCCAACGCTGTTGAGTCATCTCGAGACGTTGCACACTGCCTCTGACCGCAACATGGTCGACGTTCGTTTCCCTGTCCAGTACGTCATTCGTCCAATGAACGATGAATACCATGACTACCGGGGTTATGCCGGAACGGTCGCCGGTGGCGTCTTGAAGCCTGGCGACGACGTTGTTGTGCTGCCGAGCGGTTTTGAGTCCACCATCAAGTCGATCGACACTCTCGAGGGTCCTGTCGACGAGGCGTTTGCGCCGATGGCGGTCACGGTTCGTTTGAACGACGAGATCGATATCAGCCGTGGTGACATGATTTGTCGTCCGAACAACCAGCCGATTGTCTCGCAAGATATCGACGCGATGGTCTGTTGGATGGACGAGACGCAGTCGCTGTCGCCTCGCAAGAAGTACTCGATCAAGCACACGACCCGAGCTGGGCGCGTGATGATCAAGGACATCAACTATCGACTCGACATCAATACGTTGCACCGCGACGAGGAAGCGACCGAGATCTCGTTGAACGAGATTGGCCGGATCAGCTTCCGTTCGACGTTGCCGCTCTTTGTTGACGAGTATCGCCGCAACCGGGAGACCGGAAGTTTCGTGCTCATCGATGAGGCAACGAACAGCACGGTTGCTGCTGGCATGATTCTCGGCGAGTCGGCCGGATAACTCGTGACGGAGAACGTTGTTTGGCATGCCGGTCATTTCGACCGGTCAGAACGCTGGGCCCATCTCGGACTTTCCGGTGCGACCATTTGGTTCACTGGTTTGTCCGGGTCGGGCAAGTCGACGGTTGCTGTCGAGGTAGAGCGTTTGTTGGTCGAACAGAAGCAGCCGACCTACATGCTCGACGGTGACAACCTTCGTCATGGCATCAACGCTGATCTCGGTTTCACGACCGACGATCGAAATGAGAATGTTCGTCGTGTGAGCGAAGTGGCTCGGCTGTTCGCTGATGCTGGCGTTGTGGCGCTCGTTCCTCTCGTCAGCCCGTATCGGGCGGGGCGTGAGCGTGCCCGTGAGATTCACAAGGCAGCCAATGTGCCGTTCTTTGAGGTCTTCATGGATACGCCGTTGGAGACCGCCGAGGAGCGTGACCCAAAGGGGCTGTACAAGTTGGCCAGAGAGGGAAAGATCGAGAATTTCACCGGGATCTCCGATCCGTATGAAGCTCCCGTCGATCCGGATCTGGTGCTCAGCCCGGACATGGGCGCTCCCGCAGTGATGGCCGAAATGGTCCTCTCGATGCTCAAGGCCTAAGCCCGCAAATATTGCGAAACGTAACGTGTCCTGACCCCTTTTCGGGAAAAGGTACGACCCGCGGTGGAGCGACCGAAAATTTGGTGGGCCGATGTGCCCAATTTGGGTGCCGGGACCTTTATTCGGGCCGAGAAAAGCCGATTGGTTGCTATGGCAAAGACTGCAGCAACTGGCAAACCCGTAAAGATCAAGAAGGTAAGCCGTGCGGTGACCCGACTCGTCGAACCAGGCAGTCAGGTCGACTGCATGCACTGCGACGAACGAGTCAAGTTTCAGGCAAAGATGCGTCACCAGCAGGTCATCTGCAACGTGTACGAAAAGAACCAGTGGCTTCGCGTCGAGCACTTCCACGCCGAATGCTACAAAGAGGCAAAGCAGCCCTTCGGCAAGCCCATCGACTAGCCGTCGTGACCACCGAGCTTGGTATGTCCGAGCCGGTGGTTAACCAATGCCGCGGCCTGCGATCTACACTCTCACACGCATGACTGAGCCTGATTCGCGCCTTGGCCGCCTTCGCCTCCTCGGCGAGGAGTATGGAAAATACGGGACCATCAGTTCCACCCGTGTCGGTACCGATGCCGCTGCTGGCATCAGTGTCGGCTCCGACACTGACTCACCGAGCAAACAGTTCAAGTACGACTATGACGTCGACAACGAAGACGCCCTCTGCATGATCGTTGCATCCGACTGGATTGGGATGGCGGTCGCAGACGCACACTACGGGCCAGAGTCGAGCCACATGCTTATTCGTCGGCTTCACGACATCTGGGCAAAGGTTCGCCCAAAGAACATCGAACACCTTCAACAGATGATCGAATTTCTGCGGCAGGGTGACCCGGCGCGCACCGAGTCGGAAACGACGCTCTTGGTAGCGGCCTATGACCGTGCAACGGGGAAGGGTTTCGGCCTGTCGTGGGGCGACTCGACGATCGCCGTTACCGGCCCAGACCGGACGCCAAAACGCCTCAATCCCCACGACAATCGCTTCGTTAGCGCTCGCCAACGTGGATCGCTACGCCACGGAGGCGAGTTTCACTTTGCCGCCCAACCGGGCGAGCTCATCTTGATGTACACCGATGGCATCGACGGCTGTCACTATCGCCACGAAGAAACCTCGGTGCAGACTCGCCACATCCACGAGGTCGCAAAGCAATCGGCCTTTGATCCACTCGACGTTGTCAACGGGGTGATGAGCCTCGCATTGCGTGGAGTCGATGGAAATCCCGGCGGCCAGGACAACATTGTGATGGCCGCAGCTCGCGCCTAGGCAGTCACCAACGGGCGTCGCTACCGGGCAAGTGGCTTGTACTTGATGCGTGTTGGGCCTGCCTTGTCGCCCATTTCCTTCTTCCGGAACGCCTCGTAGTCGCTGAAGTTACCTTCAAACCAACGCACCTGCGATTCGCCTTCGAAGGCAAGAATATGGGTGGCGACACGGTCGAGGAACCAGCGATCGTGAGAGATGACCACGGCACAGCCCGGGTACTCCTCAAGGCCAGCTTCGAGCGCTTGGAGCGTTTCGACATCGAGATCGTTTGTTGGCTCATCGAGCATCAACAAGTTGGCCCCCGACTTCAGCACCTTCGATAGGTGCACACGGTTGCGTTCGCCGCCCGAGAGCACGCCGACCTTCTTGGTTTGGTCGCCGCCGCGGAAGTTGAACGACGCCACATACGAACGCGAATTCACTTCGCGCTTGCCGAGGTAGAGGAAATCGTGGCCACCGCTGATCTCATCGAACACGGTGGCGTTCGGATCGAGAGTGTCGCGGCTTTGATCCACGTATCCCAGTTCGACCGTCGTGCCGACCTTGATCTCGCCCTCATCGGGCGCTTCGTCGCCGGTGATCATCTTAAACAGCGTCGTCTTACCAGCGCCGTTCGCGCCAATAACCCCAACGATGCCAGCAGGCGGCAGAGTGAACGACAGGTCGTCGATCAGGAGCTTCTCGCCAAAAGCCTTCGAGACGCCATCGAATTCGATAACGACGTCGCCGAGGCGGTTGTTCGCCGGGATCTGGATCTGCAGTTCGCCGGCGCGCTGCTCGGCTTCCTTTTGCTCGTTGACCAACTTGTCATACGCAGCGAGCCGGGCCTTGCCCTTTGACTGGCGAGCCTTTGGCGCCATGCGCACCCATTCGAGTTCGCGGGCGATGGTCTTCTTGCGCACCGCATCGCTGCGAGACTCTTCCTTCAGACGCTCCTGTTTGTTCTCGAGCCATGCGGTGTAGTTGCCCTCAAAGGGGAAGCATCGACCGTGATCGATTTCGAGAATCCACTGGGCGGCGTTGTCGAGGAAATAGCGGTCGTGGGTAATAGCGACGACGGTGCCCTCGTAGTCCTGGAGGAAGCGCTCGAGCCAGGCCACCGACTCGGCGTCGAGGTGGTTGGTTGGTTCGTCGAGGAGCAGCAGGTCGGGGCGAGACAGCAACAAACGAGCAAGGGCAACGCGGCGACGTTCGCCGCCGGAGAGGTTGGTCACTTCAGCATCGCCAGGCGGCAGGCGCAGCGCGTCGCTTGCGATCTCAACGGTTCGTTTGAGATCCCATGCATTCGCGGCTTCGATCTTCTTTTCGAGCGTTGCTTGGCGATCGCCGAGCTTTTCGAAGTCGGCATCGGGGTCTGACCATCCGGCCAGAACCTCGTCGTATTCGGTGAGGAGCGCAGCGATCTCGCCGACGCCGTCCATCACGTTGTCGTGAACGTTCTTTGTCTCATCGAGCTGCGGCTCCTGCTCGAGCAGCCCAACGGTGTACCCGTCGGTCAGACGGGCCTCGCCGGTGTAGTCGTCGTCGAGGCCGGCCATGATTCGTAACACGGTCGACTTTCCTGCGCCGTTTGCGCCAAGAACACCGATCTTGGCGCCCGGAATGAACGACAGGCTGACCTCTTTGAGGATGTCCTTGTCCGGCGGAATGAACTTCGACAACTTGTGCATCGTGTAGATGTACTGGGCACTCATGGCGTTGAGGCTAGCCCGAAAGAACGCCGCCCCGCGAAGCGGATTATCGGCGCGGGTCGGTGCCGCCTTCGGCGTCGAAATCGCCGTTCGAGTCAGTGGTCTGACGGCTCTTCGCAACCGCTGGAGTAACGGCGATGACCTGTGCGTTGGGATCGGGCATTTCACTCACGAGCGTGCAGGTGTGGTTCTCGCCAAGTGCGAACAGGGCACGGTCGTTGACGTCCAGCTCAGCGCCGTTGACTTTGCGGAAACCACCGGCCCGGGCGCCAGCGGACAAGCCGTAGTAGCTGAGCGCGCCGAAGGCGTTGCGGCCTCGCAACTCAAAGTCGTCGTCGTCGAGGTCGGGCTTGACCTGGAACAGGTTCGCCCGGCCGAGGTGCTCGGCGAGATGATGAGCAGCCAGGGCGGCGAAGTTCTCGTCGTCGGTGATGATGACCGCCTTCTCGATCCCGACGCCGTCGAGCGTGAGATCGAGATCATGGCTGTCGAGCGGACGGTCATAGGCAAGAAGCCCTCGACTAAAAGCCTCTCGTTGAACGGTCGTCGACGTCGAGACGATGAGCACGGGGACCTCGGCCGAAGCGAGTTGGTCGGCGAGATCGACAACGAACCGATTGTTGGAAACCAAGGCGACGCCGTTGGGCTCGATCTTGGCAACACGGGTCTTTCGTGCGACCCACGTCGAGGTCAAGCCGTAGAGCGCAACAGTCACGATGACCGTGGCGAACACGATGGGGACGAGCTCAGGGACAGGCTCGGCGCCTTCCTCGATCAGGGTGTTCGAAAACACCGTCGCGACCGACGCCGCAACGATGCCCCGTGGCGCCATCCAGGCCAAAAACTGTCGATCGTTTAGCCGCATGCCCGAACCAAGTGTCGATATCCAGACGGCGATTGGTCGAGCAACGAACACCAAGATGGCAATGAGAATTAGTGCACGGGGGAGCACGCCGATCAGATCATCGAGGTTCACGAGCGCTCCAAGCAGAATGAAGAGCGTGCCCAAGATGAGGTGGCCGACGTCTTCGCTGAATGCCGTGAGCTGATGGTTTGGCACCAAATGCTGATTCGCCAAGATCAGCCCCAACATCGTCGTGGCCATCAACCCCGCTTCAGGAGCAATAAAATTCGCGGCCGCATACGACACGACCGCTGCGGCCAAAAGTGTCGGGTTCAGGAGGTGGTCGGGCACCCAATGCTTGTGCAACGCCCAAAGTGCGAGCCCGGCAACGACCGCACCAGCAACCGCACCAGCGCCGAGCGTCAATCCAATCTGGAACGCGGCAGCGCCCATGTTCGAATCGTTCAAGGTGGCATCGAGCACCACGATGGCCAGCGTCGCTCCGACTGGGTCGATCACGATGCCCTCCCAGCGAAGGATCGAACCCGTTGGTTCACGTGGACGCGCCAAGTGCAATAGCGGGATCACGACGGTTGGGCCCGACACGACCAGAATCGCGCCGATGAGCGCTGCGGCGCTGGTGCTCACATCGAACAGCACAGCTGTGGCGCCCCACCCAATTAACCACGTGACAAGCGCGCCGACGGTGACGAGCCGGAGTATCACCGACCGGCCCTCGGTCAACCGGTCGATCTTGAGGCCCAGCCCTCCCTCATAGAGCAACAAGCCCACCGCGAGGCCGACGACCGGGAACAGCACCTCGCTGCCGAAGTCTTCCTCGGGGTGGATGACGTTAAAGACCGGCCCGACCAAGATTCCTGCCGTCAAGAGCAACAAGACGCCGGGTATACGGAGGCGGTTGGCAAGCCACTGGCCGCCGACGCCAAGGCTCAAAATGATGCCGATCGTCAGCGGCAGCTGGCTTTCGTCGGCCACGAGCCAAACGCGAGGAACGTCAAAAATTGCGGGGCCCATCTGCCAAGGTTAACGGAGGTCAGCAACTACTGGCGCATGGTCACTTGGTTGTTTGCCCTTTCGAGCGTTCCGGTCGACAAAGGTGCGGTGCGTGCGATCGGCCACACTCGCTGAACCCAACAACAGATCGATGCGCATCCCTCGACGCTTATGAAAATCGCCGTTTCGGTAGTCCCACCACGAATACAATCCCGCCTCGTCATGATGCTGGCGAAACAGGTCGGTGATGCCCCAGTCGGCCAGGTTCGCAAGCTTGTCTCGCTCGGCTTGGGAAGTGTGCGTCATATCGATCATGCCCGCCGGGTCATACACATCGCGGTCGTCGGGCGCGATATTGAAGTCGCCAACGATGCATAGGTCATCGGCGGGAGAGGTGTTGGTATCGAGATCGGCGGCGAGTCGATCGAGCCAATCGAGCTTGTAGGTGTAGTGATCGTCGTCGAGCGAACGGCCATTGGGCACATAACAACTCGCAATGCGCACGCCGCCACACGTAGCCCAAAGGATTCGGGCGTCGGGGTCGGGCTCGCCTCGGCCATCGTCGAAGTCTGGGCGCACGTCGTCGAGCCCCACCTTGGAGATGATCGCCACCCCATTCCACTGTCCTTGGCCATGGTGGGCGCTCTCGTAGCCAAGCTCTTCGAAGACGTCATGGGCAAACGCGTCGTTGCCCAGTTTGGTCTCTTGGAGACACAGCACGTCGGGGGAGAAGAGCTCGATCCATTCGGTGACTCGCTCCATTCGCACGGCGAGAGAATTGACGTTCCACGTGACGATACGCATCGGGCAAAGCTATCTCGTCGAGCGGCGATCTCCCTCGGTGGACCGCTCACATGGATGACGTTGTCAGTGGTTCACCAGCATTGCTCCCAACATCTCCGCCTTGATTCCGGTGACGGGGGAGGAGGCTAGTTAGGCTGTCCCTCGTGACTTCATCTTCGCGTGCCGATCTCGGCGCAAACTCATGGATCGTCGACGAGATGTATCGGGATTTCCTCGAGAATCCCGACAGTGTGTCGGCGAGCTGGCGCGAGTTCTTTGTTGGCTACCGACCGGGATCCGGCGTTGCCATGACCACCGTCGACGCCACCCCCGCCCACGCGGCACAGGAGGTGGCCTCTGCAAACGCGCAATCTGGTCCCGAAGCCGCAACACCTCCAGTGCATGCGGCACCCGCCTCGGCTCACGCCGTGCCGGCACCACCAGCCGAACAAGCGCTGCCCGCCGGCAGCGAGCCGCTTCGTGGCGTGTCGGCCAAGATCGTCGAAAACATGGAAGCCAGCCTCGACGTTCCCACAGCGACCAGTTTCCGCGACATGCCCGCCCGCCTCCTTGAGGTCAATCGCAAAATCGTTAACGGCCACCTCGGCCGCACCCGCGGCGGCAAGGTCAGCTTTACGCACATCATTGGCTACGCCGTCGTGCGCGCAATCGCCGACTTCGTTCCCGCCATGAACAACGGCTACGTCGAAGGCAGCGACGGAAAGCCAAATATCATCCGGCGCAACGCCGTCGGCCTCGGAATTGCGATCGACGTTGAAAAGAAAGACGGTTCGCGCACCCTTATGGTGCCGTGCATCCCAAACGCGCAAGACCTCGACTTCGCCGGATTCGTCGATGTCTACGACGACCTCGTTCGCCGTGGCCGCACCGGCAAACTCACCCTCGACGACTTCAGCGGCGTCACGGTCAGCCTCACCAACCCCGGAGGCATCGGCACGGTGCAATCGGTCCCTCGGCTCATGCCTGGCCAAGGTGTCATCGTTGGGCTCGGTTCGATTGCGTACCCGACAGCGTTCATCGCCGCCGATCCCGCCAAGCTCGCCGAAATTGGCGTGTCCAAGGTCGTCACCGTCACCTCGACCTATGACCATCGCATCATCCAAGGCGCCGAGAGCGGCATGTTCCTCAAGGCCATCAACGAACTTCTCGTTGGTGAACACGACTTCTATGAGGGCGTCCTCCAAACCATGGGCGTGCCGTACGACGCCGTGCGATGGCGTCGAGACATCAACCCGGTCGACGATGCCGATTCGCTCGTCGAACGTCAAGTAAAGGTCAATTCCCTCGTCAACGCCTACCGGGTGCGGGGACATCTCATTGCCAACCTCGACCCGCTCGGTCTCATGGACCGTTCAATGCATCCCGAACTCGATCCGGCCAGCTACGGCCTCACCATCTGGGACCTCGAACGCGAGTTCAACGTCGAAGCCCTCCTTGGGCCGCAGGCCTCAAACGGTCGCAGCCGAATGAAGCTGAGCGACATCCTCGGAATCATGCGCGATGCCTACGCGCGCACGACCGGCGTCGAGTACACCCACATTGCCGACCCCGAAGAGAAGCGGTGGATCCAAGAACAAGTCGAAGGTCAGACCATTGAGATCGACAAGGACGAACAGCGTCATATCCTTGGCCGGCTGAACGCCGCTGAGGCCCTCGAGAAGTTCCTCGGCACGAAATACATTGGGCAAAAGCGGTTCGGTATTGAAGGTGCAGAGAGCACCATTCCCGTACTCGATCGGGTACTCAGCGACGCCGCCGATGCTGGCATGACCGACGCCGTGATCGGTATGGCACACCGCGGTCGGCTGAACGTGCTCGTCAACATCGTCGGCAAGGATTACAGCCAACTGTTCGAAGAGTTCGAAGGTGCAATTACCGCCGACGCCGTCCAAGGCTCGGGCGATGTGAAGTACCACCTCGGCCAAACGGGAACCTTCACTTCCACCAGCGGAAACTCGATTCCGGTCACGTTGGCCGCGAACCCGTCGCATCTCGAGGCCGTCGACCCTGTCGTCATTGGCATGACCCGGGCAAAGATGGACACGACCGAGATCAACCCCGAGCGCCGCTATCCGGTGCTCTCGCTGCTCATCCACGGCGATGCTGCATTTGCTGGCCAGGGAGTCGTGACCGAAACCCTCAACCTCAGCCAGATCCGGGGCTACAAGGTTGGTGGAACCATCCACCTCATTATCAACAACCAGTTGGGCTTCACCACCGCCCCTCACGCGGCCCGGTCGAGCGAGTACTCGACCGATGTCGCAAAGCTCATTCAAGCGCCGATCTTCCATGTCAACGCCGACGACCCCGAGGCATGCGTGCGAGTTGCCGAGCTTGCGTTCAAGTATCGCGAGAAGTTCAAGAAGGACGTCGTGATCGACCTGATTGGCTATCGGCGTCACGGACACAACGAGGGCGACGACCCTAGCTACACCCAGCCAATCATGTACAAGGCAATCGAGGCTCGCCGTTCGGTGCGCATGCTTTACACCGAAGCGCTGATCAAACGAGGCGACCTGACCGTCGAAGAAGCCGAGCAGGCCCTCGACGACTTCCGAGCTCGCCTACAAGAAGCGCTCGACGACACCCGGTCGGTCGAACGTGACCCAAACATTGTCGCTGCGCAGCCCGAACCCGCCGTCGGCGTGCTGCCCCCAGCGGACACCAAGGTCGAAAAGTCCACGCTCGACTTGGTCTACTCTGCGCTCGGCGAGACCCCCGAGGGTTTCACCATTCATCCAAAGCTTGCCAACCAGTTCCTTGCACGCAATGCAATGTACGAAGCGGGCGAGGTCGATTGGGCCCTCGGCGAAGCGTTCGCATACGGCACGCTCCTCAATGAAGGAATCTCGGTGCGTCTCGCCGGTCAGGACTCGCGTCGCGGCACCTTCTCACACCGCCATTCGACCCTCGTCGACTACGAGAACGGCGACGAGTTCGTGCCGCTGTCGGGCACAGTCAACGACTCGAAACTGTGGATCTACGACTCGCTACTCTCCGAATACGCCGCTCTCGGATTCGAGTACGGCTACTCGGTTGAACGACCCGATGTTCTCACATTGTGGGAAGCACAGTTTGGCGACTTCGTCAACGGTGCCCAGATCGTGATCGATCAGTTCATCATGGCGTCGAAGGACAAGTGGGACGAACACTCCGGTCTGGTACTCCTGTTGCCGCATGGATACGAGGGACAAGGCCCCGAACATTCGTCGGCTCGAGTAGAACGGTTCCTTCTGCTCGCAGCAGAGGACAACGTGCAAATCGCCAACGTCACCACGGCCGGACAGTTCTTCCACCTCCTGCGTCGTCAGATGAAACGCGATGTTCGTAGCCCGCTCGTCGTGTTCACCCCCAAGTCGCTGCTTCGAGCCAAGACCACCCGGTCGCCCGTGTCGTCGCTGACCAACGGCCAGTTCCACGAGACGCTCGAAGACCCGAACCCGCCCGCTGCTGATGAGGTCACCGACTTGGTGTTCGCTACCGGCAAGGTCGCCGTCGATGCGTTTGCTCGCCGCGATCAGACCGGCGCTCACGCCGTTATCACCCGGGTCGAACAGCTCTACCCCTGGCCAGCCGACCAGGTCGCCGAAGTGGTTGCTTCCCACCCGAACGCCCGTCGCATCGTGTGGCTCCAAGAGGAGCCTGAAAACATGGGTGCCTGGAACTTCGTGAAGGGTCGCCTCTACGAACGTCATGGTGACACCCACAAGATCCAGCGGTTCTCGCGGCCCGAGTCGGGAAGTCCTTCCACTGGCTCGGCTCGCATTCACGCTCAAGAACACGATCAGCTTCTCGGCAGCCTCTTCGGCTGATCTAGGTCTCCACTACGGATTCGGCAACAAGACGGCTTCGGCAACAAGACGCAAGACATCGTCACCGTACTGCTCGGCCTTTGCGGGGCCCACTCCACTGACATCGAGCAGGCTTTCCTTATCGTCGGGACGCCCCTGGGCAATGGCGTGAAGGGTCTTGTCGTTAAAGACGACGAACGCCGGAACGTCATGTGCCCGTGCAATAGCTAGGCGCCACTTCTTTAGTGCCTGAAAGACCGGGTCTGATTCGTCTTGAATGGCCTTCATCCGAGGCCCACCGTTTCGAGACGTCATTCCCTTGCGAAGGCTGGCAGCCTTCTTTGCGCTCGTTGATCGGGCCCGACGCGGATCGTCGCCCCGGGCCGCTGCACCAATGTCGTCGAGCATCGGCGATGGTTTGCGGTTCGACTTGCGGTCGCCGAAGCGCCGCTCGTTCGCCCAATGCAAATGCAGGTGACGGCGGGCCCGGGTGAGGGCCACATAGATAAGCCGATGCTCTTCGGCCACCGCGTCGGGGGTCTTTGCGTGACCAATCGGGGACAGTCCCCGTTCCATCCCCGCAACGTGCACAACGTCCCATTCGAGGCCCTTGGCTTGATGAAAGGTGGTGACGTCGACCCGGTCACCGCTGGCAGTTGCAGCTTCGTTTGCTCCGGTTTTGAGCGCTTCGATAAACGACTGGAGCGTCGCGTTGGGGTCGATTGCTAGGTGGTCTCGCCCAAGGCGCACGAACGCATTGAGTAGCTGACGGCGTTCGCTCTCACGGCCGCTCTCGGCGTCGTCGTCGTCCGGCCCGGTTGGCGCCTCCGGGTCGGCGAAGTCGACAGGATCGCTATCGCTGTCATCGTCATTGCCCATGGCAACTCGTGCGCTGAGGTCGTCGAGCGCTTCGGTCAGCGGCTGGCCAGAACGCCGGATGGCATCGATGGCATCGAGCACTTCTGGGCGTTCGATCAGCTTGCCTTCGCCGCGGGCTGCAACCGGAACGTCGGCATCGGAAAGCGCCTCGGCAAGAAGTGCAACCTGCGCGTTGGTGCGGACCAGCACAGCCATGTTGCGCCATTTGGTGCGTCCACCGTGTTTGTTGCGCAACGCCCGGGCAATAGCTCGGGCTTCTGCCTTGTCGTCGAGGTGGCTCGCAATCGTTGGAGCAGGCCCCGACGGCAGTGTTGGTTCGAGCGAATCGTGAGCCGGAAGCACCGCCGACGCGCAACGCAGGATCTCGGGGGTGGAGCGATAGTTCTGGCGAAGGGACACGACCTGAGCGTCTGGGAAGTGCTCGTTGAAGTCGTCGAGGTAGGAGCTGTCGGCGCCATTCCAGGCATAGATGGCCTGTCGAGAGTCGCCGACGACACAAAGGTTGGGGTCCGGGCCAACAAACACCTTGAGCAACGCAAACTGCAGCGGGTTCACATCCTGGAACTCGTCGACGAAGATGTGACGAAACGACCAACGAAATGCTTCGGCAGCGTTGCGGTCTCGTTGGAGCATGCGCCCGCAGAGAATCAAGATGTCATCGAAGTCGATGAGGTTGCGCTTGGCCTTGGCCTCCTCATACTGCTCGTAGATGTGCGCGACCTGATCGGGTTCAAGTGGCGGCTTGCGGTCGTGGTCGCGGGCGGCCTCGCTATACCGGTCGGGCTGGATGCGACGAGCCTTCGCCCACTCGATTTCGGCAACGAGGTCGAGTGGCGTGGTGCGATCGTTGACGCGCGGCACGAGGCGGGCCACAAACCCGAACTTGCGATCGAGCAACGTGGGAGCAGCGGTGCCGGTTTGTTCCCACTTGCGGCGCAGTTGTGTCAACGCAATTGCATGGAACGTGCCCGCCGCTGCGGAGTGTCGCAACCCCAACTGGCGGAGGCGATGGTTGAGTTCTCCAGCGGCTTTGCGCGTAAAGGTGAGGGCGAGGACACGGCGCGGGTCGAGCAGGTCGTTCGCAGCGCCGTATGCAATTCTTCGCGTGAGCACCCTCGTCTTTCCCGACCCCGCTCCAGCACGAATGACGAGCTGCTGGGCATCGCTTGTGACTGCAGCGTGCTGCTCGGTGTTAAGACCAGCGAGTATTTGGGCGGATCCAGCATTCTTCACTGCGCTGACTCTACCGAGGTGCACTGACAATGTCTTGAGGGTTTCGCTCAGGGCGTTCCTCAGCTGGGATTAGGCCAGGCGGTCTCGGGCATCTCGCCAAAACCGGGCCGCAACCTCGACAGGATCCTCGGTGGCAGGAAACGCCGATACTGGTAACACTGCGCCGGTAAAGGCCGTGGCATTCCACGCCGGGTCGGTTGCGTCGACGGCGATGCGATCGGGCCACCAGATACTGAGGTACAGGTATGGCTCGTCAATCCCATCGTCTCCAGGCGACGCCCCATAACTGCCGCGATGGTTGTCGTCGCCGATCTCGATCGCCGGATCGAAATGCCCAGGCCAGAGCTGTGGCTCTGACGCATCGACCGACGCGTCGTCACCGCGAACCTGACCAAGCGCATCGAAGGCCATCGCAAACCACGACCCCAACCACAGCGAACTCGCCGGGTCGACGTCGAGCGCAGCATCCACATCACCCGCGCCTGGAGTGTCGTGCTCTGCGGCGGTGTCGGTGTCGATCGTCGTGTCGAGAAAGACCGCCGCGTCGGTAAGTGACGTGATCTCGGCGGTCCGCTCGCCGTCGGGACGTTCATCGATCAGCGTTGTTGCCTCCACCCGAATGCGACGACCATCGAATTCGGGCGTGCCAAATCCGTTCGGCGTAGCCCGCAGGCCGAAGCGGCCAGTCGCCTGATGTCGAACTGGAGCAATCACGTACGCAGAGAGACGGTGAAGAGCGAGCCGAGTATCGACGAGCGTTGACGGTACGGGTTGCAGCGGATTCATGTCGGTTCTCCTTAGGTACGCATTGGATCGATGTCGCCATCGACGCGTGCCGGGCCATCCTAGGCACGAACTGCTAGACGCATTAGCTACCGCTGCCGTCCCATTCGTGCCGTCCCCATTGCTAGCATCTGCAGCGTGGGATTTTCACCTGACCTTCTGAGCGATGACGAGCAAGTGGTCGTCGATATGCATCCGCATTGGTGGACGATGGTTCCAATCAGCGCGCTGCTCGCTCTCGTTGTCTTCGGCGGGCTCGCCCTCGTTGGGCTCGGAGGCGACGGCACGGTGTGGACCATTGGCCAGATCATTGTTGGGCTGTTGGTGCTTGTGGTGCTCGCCATGTTCGCCAAGCGGTATGCCGAGTGGAGCACGACCGAGTTTGTGGTGACGACCGAGCGAGTGATTTCGCGGCGGGGTGTGTTTGCCAAGAACGGCATCGAGATCCCCCTCGACCGGATTAACACGGTGTTCTTCGAACAAACCGCGTTCGAACGTGTCGCGGGTTCGGGAAACTTGGGGATCGAAAGCGCAGGCGAAGGCGGCCGTCAAACGTTCACGAATATTCGTAAGCCAAACCTGGTCCAGGCCGAGATCTATAACCAGAAGGAAAGCTACGAGAATCGTCGTCTTGAGCGAATGGGTCAAGCAAGCGCTGCGTCGGGCGGTGGCCAAAGCCAATCGATTCCTGACCAGATCGCAAAGCTCGACGAGCTACGTATTCGCGGCGCCATCACGAACGAAGAGTTCCAAGCCAAAAAGGACGACCTCCTCGGCCGTATGTGAGTATCGGCTCCGCCCTGGCGGGCTTACCGGTGGGAGAACAGCCGCTCTAGTAGACCGTATTCGCCGAGTGTCAGAGTTCCCGACAGATCCATGTGCACGCTGTTGGTGAAGATCATGTCGACCGATTGATCGATCGTGACCGCACCGAGCTGCACCGTGCGTTCCCGCTCGATGTGTTGGGTGACCCGACGAAGATGTGTCTCGAGATACCCCTCGCCATTGGCGTTCAATGTGGCGGCCTCCATTGGCGCGCCATCGCCAAAGATGATCAGAAACTTCTTGGGTTCGGGCCGTGCGAGAAGCCGCTTGTAGGCCCACACGATGGCCTCGCCGTCGATGCCCTCACGGAAGTGCTGCGTCTTCATCATGGCCGCGACCGAGAGACGGCTCCGCTTCCATGACGTGTCGGCATCCTTGTAGACGATGTGGCTGGCCTCTGCGAGGCGACCGGGGGTCGTTGGCTGGCCGGCTCGGCGCCACTCTCGCAACGGCTCGCCGCCGTTCCATGCGTTCGTCGTGAAGCCGAGTATCTCGCTCGTTGCCCCGGCAAGATCGAGTGCCCGTGCCAGCGTGTCGACCAGCACCGTCACTGTCTGATGGCGCTGGCGTTTCATCGAACCCGAGTTGTCGATGAGGAACGACACGGCCGCCGGAGCCACTGGACGGAAGCGCTCTTGGCGGAAGACCGCATGGTTCATTGGGTTCGCAATGACTTGGCCGAGCCGGGAGCCGTCGAGGACCCCTTCGTGCTCACCGCTGCGCCACCCGTCTCGTTCGAGGCCGATGAACAACCGCTGCAGGCGTCGGGCCAGAGTGAATGGACTCACCGACTGTGCCGCAATCTGATCATCGAGAACGCCGCGGAGCTCGCGTAGCTTCTCGGTGGGGTAGAGCTGTTGGCCACTGTGTTCGACGTCGTGCGCGCGTGTAAAGACGCGGTAGCCGCCAGCTGACTCGAGCGTTTCGGGGTCGACGTGTTCGTTCGGGGTCGTGACGCCGCCGATCAACACGTCGCCGTCGTCGGGGTCGACATCGCCCCATTCGGGCGGCACGAACAGCGCAGCGGCCGCTGTGCTGGCTTCGCTGGCAGTTTCGGTCGACTCGTTCACCATTGCGGCGATCGTCAATGCCAATGACCGAGCGTGTGCAGCGAAGGCTTCTTGATCTGTCGTGGTGTGCGACATAGCCCGAACGTCGCCGCCGATCTCTGTCGCGAGGGTAAATCGTGTGCTTTCGATCTGATCTTCGATGAGTTCATCATTGATTGGCGCGACCAACCGCGACCTCACGACATGCATCACAGTGAACAGCAACAAGCCAATTGCTGTGGACGACAATCGTTCCGAGCGGCCCCACGTCTCGAATGCGACTTGGGTGTTGTGTTTGACTCCCGGTAGCGAGGCGGGCACGAGCGATTCACATCGAAGTTGTTCGGCCATGTCGAACACGATTCGCGCCACGAGGTCGTCGGGTTCGTGCCGTGCGTGGATCTCGGGGTTTGAGAACCGCAACCGCAACCCAATGGCGTCGAACACGCCGCGTGCAATGAGCTCGTCGGGCGAGATCGACCCCGAGTCGTCGAGGCCGGGCTGCAGGTAGGGGGTCGAGACGCCAACGGGTCGTTCGCCAACGTGTAGCTGGCGGGCCCGATATTCGGCTGTGGGCGATTGTCCAAGGGCACGTATGACCGCAGCACCGTTGCGGTCTTGGCGGCGAGTTTCTGCGGTGCTCACTTCGTTCAGCTGAGTTCGGTATCGAAGGCGCGCTGGAAGTATTCGGCGACGAGGGCCTGTTCGGCGTCGTCGCATTTGTTGACGAAGGCCAGTCGGAAGGCGGTGGCAGCGTCACCGAAGATGCCGAGGTTTTCAGCCCACGAGATGACGGTGCGGGGCGACATGACCGTCGACAGGTCGCCGGCGGCGAAGCCATCGCGGGTCAGGCCCGCAACGGCAACCATCTTGTCGACCATGGCAACATCGGCACCGGGAACTTGGGCCAAAACGATCGTGGCTTCCTTCTGCGGTTCGAGATAGTTGAGCGTGGCGACGACGTTGAAGCGGTCGATCTGAGCCTGATTGAGCAGTTGGGTGCCGTGGTAGATGCCGGTCAAGTTGCCGAGGCCAACGGTGTTCGCGGTTGCGAACAGTCGGAAGGATTCGTGTGGCGTGATGACGCGGTTTTGATCGAGAAGGGTGAGGCGGCCGTCCTTTTCCAATACACGCTGGATGACGAACATGACGTCGGGGCGGCCAGCATCGAACTCATCGAAGATGAGTGCGACGGGGTTTTGGAGCGCCCACGGCAGCATTCCTTCGACGAACTCAGTGACTTGCACGCCGTCGCGAACCACGATTGCATCTCGACCGACGAGGTCCATGCGGCTGATATGGCCGTCGAGATTCACTCGGACCGCTGGCCAGTTCAATCGGGCGGCGACCTGTTCGATATGGGTGGACTTTCCGGTGCCGTGGGCTCCCTGCACGAGAACGCGGCGATTGTGGGCAAACCCGGCCAAGATCGCAAGCGTGACCTCCGGGTCGAACGAGTACGCCTGGTCGACAACCGGGGTCCATTCGGAAGGTTCGGCGAAGCCCGTTA
>CALKGG010000080.1 GCA_938084885.1 uncultured Acidimicrobiales bacterium | reverse complement strand
GCTTGGCTACCCGACTCGCACGGCAGGATGGTGCTGTGGAAGGCCGAGAGGTTGGCGCCGCCGCCGAGTAAATAGCCGGCGTCCCAGGCAGCCTGTGCTTCTGCTTCCGATGAGGCTGTGCCGAGTTCTTGTGCGAGCACGGCGGCTTGCTCGCCGAGGCTGAGGTTCGCTGCTGCAGCGTCGGCAGCGTCGGCAGCGGCTTGTGCCTCTTGCACGGCCAAGGCTTGTGCTTCGAGGTCGGCAATACCCGACGCCCGCTCTTCGAAGATGAGATCAATGTCAACTCGGTCGTCCGGGGTCGCTGCGTCTTGTGCGGCAACGCTGTCACCGAGCACCTCGACATCGGCGTCAGTCGCATCTGATGCAATGGCGCCAGCGGAGAGGTTTGCGCTGCTCGAACGAGCGCCGAAGGCTTCGGCGAGGGACCCAACAACTCCGGCATCGTCGATCGTGACGCTGCCGATCAGTGCGCCGAGGTCGGCCGGGGTGACGTCGACCGATTCGAGTTCTGCGGCTTGGGCTCGGGCTGCGGCATTGACCTCGGCCATTGCTGCAAGGTCGATGGGAGTGCCGTCTGTTGAGCGGTCGGCTCCGACAATGTCGGCGGCGATGCTGTTGGACTCGATGCTGTTCGACTGATTGTCGATTGGCGATGAGATCGCGGCGCCGAGGGTGAGCGCACTTGCAGCGCTAGCGTTCCCCGCGACCTCGACCTCGCTCACGGATGCAGCGCTGGCGGATACTCCAAAAATTGCGAGCACCGAAAGTGTCGCTAACGTGACGCGGATTACAGGACGTCGTTTTGGCGTAACAGAATCGTAACTATTCAACACGACACGAAACGGTACGCACGTTCCGTGCGCATTGCACCACCGAGAGGGGTGTCCTGAGTCACTCCGGTGCCCTATTCGTTGAAACATCAACGAAAAATCGTCGCGACAAATTTCCCGCTGATGCGTCTACGCCGGGATTTTTGGGCTATGGACGCGCGGTAAACGGCAGGCCCGTCATCGCCGATGTTGACCAATCCGCAACAAATCGATACCGATCGCCACGGATCGTGGTCGTGCGCCATTCGATGACGCGATCGTCGTGTTGGCCAAGTCGTTCGAGGAAGAACGCCGCATCATTTCGCGACAGCTGTAGGCGGTCACGGTCGCCAAAACTCGGCAAGACCGGGGTCAACCGCTCCCACCCCTTGTTCGGTCGTGCGCCACCAATACGTTCGAGTTCGTCGTAGAGCGCGGTATGGGTGAAGTCCGCGTCGAGCAGAGGTCCAGCGAGGTCGAGGGGCATCCACGCCCGATCGACAGCCAACGGCGCATCGCCGGCGCAACGGATTCTCTCGAGGTAGAAGAGTTCTTCATCTTCGGCGACACCGAGGTGACTCGCCGCAGTTGCGTCGGCTTGGGTCCCGAGTTCGAGGACCACGCTTGTCTGTTCTACTCCTGCAGCCTCGATCGAGGCGAACAGGCTGTAGAGGCCGCCGAGCGGTTGTTCGAACTCGGCCCGATTCACAACGGTCCCTCGACCGCGCTCTCGCCGAAGCACGCCGGTCTTGTTGAGGTGGCGAATCGCCTCTCGCACCGTGTGCCGGCTCACCTCGTAGCGATTGACCAACTGGGCGTCGGTCGGGAATCCGTCATCAAATTCGCCCGCGTCGAGGCGGCGCCGCAGTTCGGCTTCGAGTTGCGCCCAGAGCGGTAGCGGGCTTGTTCGATCCAACATAAAGGTCACGAGGATTGAGCCTATCGAAACAAACCAGACAAATAACCACCTTTGTCTGTATTCGTTGTGGTTGCGGCAACAGGGGTTATGTCGCGCATTCTGAGACACCCACATCTTTCACATACGGCCCGGTCTCGCCAAAATCGACGTAGTAGTCGGGAGCTTCCGCCGGCGTTGGAAACACCCCGAGGTCGGCGAGGCCCTTGGCAACTTCACTCGCTCCGCCCACACGGGAAAGCCACGATGGAAATGGTTCGCCTGCCTTGCGTTCGTCTTCGAAACGTTGCAAAACCCGAACGGCAGCGTGAGGTGCGGCCTTTGCTGGAAGGCGCAGAGCTTTCTCGCCAAACTCGGCCTTCTCATGTCCAACGTGTCCACCGAGCAGCATTTGGTAGCCCGGAGCACTTTGGCCATGAGCCCGCCGCTCGACACCGAAGAAACCAATGTCGCCGGTGTGGTGATGTCCACAGGAGTTCGTGCATCCGCTGATGTTGATGCGGACTCCTGCGACCTCGGCAAGTCCCGCAGCCTCGAGCTCCTCTCCAATGGCCGACGCCAGCCCCCGTGACTGGGTCACGGCGAGGCCACATGTGTCAGCGCCCGGGCACGACAACACATCGCGGACGAGCTCGGCGCCTGGCTGGGCCATGTCGAGCACGCTGAGCCGGGCGTGAAGGTCGGCCAGCTGATCGTCTCGTAACCCTCGAAGAATGAAGTTCTGTCGATTCGTTGCGCGGACCTCGATGTCGAAGTCACGGACGATCGAAGCCATGCCGTGGAACTGCTCGACAGTGATGTCTCCAAGACGGCACCATGCGTACGCCGAGACGGTTCCGTTGGCAGCGCCGCGAACAACGTTGGCCACTTCCCAGCGGTCAAACGTCGTCTTTGCGCCGAACGCCACATGTATCCCCTGCCCAATCGCGCTCACTGGTCCGGTTCCCCTACCGGCCGGCGCATCGCCAGCCCGTAGGACAGCTTCCGGTATGCCTCCGGGCCACGTCGATGAGGCCGGAAGCAGTCGTCGACTGGCGAGAATTCGCTTCTGTGTCTCTTCCCATCCGAGCGTCTCGACAACCCACTTCATTCGAGCCCGGAGCTTGTTGTTGCGATTGCCGGTCTGTTCAAAGACCCGGAGGATCGCCTCGATCGTGGGTAGCAGGTCTTCCTTGGCCGTGAACTCCTCGATTGCCAACGCCGCATGCGGGTTCGCTCCGAGGCCGCCCGCGACAAAGACACGGAACCCCGCCTCGATCGTGCCGTCAGCGAGGGTTCTCGTCACCGCCACGACGCCAGCATCGTTAAACAGCGCCTGACCGCAGTCGGTCTCGCACCCAGAGAAATTGATCTTGAACTTCCGGGGAAGACGTTGACCGAGTGGGTTTCGTATGAAGTAGTCGTTTGCCGCTTCAGCCCAGGCGCTGATGTCAAGCACCTCATAGGGGCAGGCACCGGCAAGATGGCAGCCTTGCACGTTGCGGATGGTGTCGCCGCACGCCTCTCGGGTGCTGAGACCGACCGAGCCAAGATGTTTCATTACCTCGGGGATCTTCTCGAGTTGCACGAAGTGCATCTGGATGTTCTGGCGTGTGGTGATATGGCCCCACTGTCGCGAGTAGTGCTGTGCGACGAAGCCGAGCATGTCGAGCTGGTCGGCGGTGATTGCGCCGTAGGGCATCCGCACCCGGATCATCTGATTGCGTCCGCCTTGACGTTGGCCGTAGATGCCGTTGGTCAACCGGAAGACCCGAAAGACATCTTCTTCCACCTCATCTGCGAGGTATCCGGCGAGCATCGATTCGAATTTCTCGATGTCGGCGGCGATGTCGGGATTGGTGACTTCTCCTGGTCGAAGGTCGACCAGCGGTTGCTTCTGCGTTGTATCGATCACTGCCATGGCAGCTCTCCCTTTTCTTGCATGCTTGAAAGCGGTGTATTTGCGATCAGGATCGGGGGTTCGTCATGTGTCGTGCCGAGTTCGACAGCGGCGAGTTCGAGGGCGGCGGCTGGGCCAACGACGATGATCGACGGGTTCACAACGTCGTCATTGCCGAGCTCGGCGAGAGTCAAACGGACACACTGTTGTTGCGGCATCGTGGCCCGGGTGATTACCGCCACCGGCGTGTCCAAGGGGGCGCCTCCGTCGCGAAGTCGTGCCCGAATCGTCGCCGCGCGCGATGCGCCCATGAGGATGACGAGGGTCGTGCCGAGTTTCGCGACCGCATCCCAGTCGAGCCGTTGGGTGTTGTTCGGGTTCTGAAATCCCGTGACGACCGTGAACCCGCTCGACGTGCCCCGGTGCGTGACGGGTATGCCCGCAGCGGCGGGTCCGGCGATCGCCGATGTAATGCCTGGAACAACCACGCACGGGATCCCTGCTGCCGCGAGCGCAATCGCCTCTTCTCCCCCGCGACCAAAGACGTATGGATCGCCCCCTTTGAGCCGGATAACGCAGTCATGGGAAGCGCCCATCTCGACGAGAATTCGGTTGATCTCGACCTGGGTCACGCTCTTCCCATTGGGGTCCTTCCCAACATCGACCAGCTCGGCCCACGGGGCAATCATGTCGAAGACTTCGGCGCCGATAAGACGGTCATAGACCACGACGTCGGCCCGGCCGAGCAGGCGAGCAGCGCGAAGGGTCAACAAATCGGCACTTCCAGGACCTGCGCCGACGAGGTGGACAGTCATGACGCCTCCCGAATGTCGTGGTGGTCCCCGCTCGGCGTAAGTCCCAGGTAGGTGCGCAGCCGGTGGCGAGCAAGTTCGTGATTTCCCGCGGCGACGAGCTCGATCAATCCGTCGTCTAGTGCGTCCTGCCATCCAGACACCTCGCTCGTGCCGAGCTGGTGACGGGCTTCATCACGAACGTCAGAAAGAATATCGAGCAGCTGTGCCCATGAGTTGTCGAACTCACGGGCAAAACGGCGACGCAAATGCATTGCGAGGGCAGGCGACCGACCCTCCGTCGAGATCGCAAGTTGAAGATCGCCACTGCGCACGACCGACGCCAGTGTGAACTCGCAGTTCTCTGGATCGTCGGCTGAGTTGACCCACACTCGCGCTGCCTTGCCGTCTCGATGTACCTGACGGTTGACCGCGTCGTCATTGGTGCATGTGATCACGAGTGAATATCCAGCGACTTCGCCGCGCACGTATGTCCGTGCAGCGATCGTGAGCGTCCCAGGATGCGTTGGGGAGACATGTGTCGGCGATCCGTCAGATTGCAGGGCGACCAGCTTCGGGTGCACGTGTGGGCCAATTGCAGTGACGTGCGCGCCAGATTCGAGCAGCTGTTCGACCTTGCGGACGGCGACATTTCCCGCACCGACACACAGTACGGGTTTGCCATCGAGGCGAAGGTTCACGGGGTACGGGCGTGCGTGTGGGAAGACACTTTCGGACATGAAGAGAACGTAGTGACGCCGACGCTGCCACCCTGCCAACACGTGTCGAAGCGGGCCGTCTTTTTCGTCCGTACATACCGGCGGACCGGTTATCCGTACTTGCGAGAAACCGCCACGCAACCACTCTCGCAGGCGTCGCAGGTGATGGACGCTTCACGTGTCTCGATGGCTAGGAAAGGGAGGATGCCGTGTTGCCCCATCGATCGATGAAGGTGATCTCGGCAGCGGGTCTCCGCGCAGTAACCGAAAACGACTCCCCGGTGTAATAGCCAATGGGCAGCATGCATACCTGTGTGACCGTGTCTGGAATTCCGAGGAGCTCCCCCACCTCGGCCTCAGAACCGAGGTGCAGCGTGGTCCAACACGACCCAATGCCTCGTGACCGCAAGGCAAGTTGGAGGCTCCACACGCCGGGAAGCACCGAGCCATACCAGCCGGATTGTTCGCCCGAGCTTGCATTCTCCACGCGGTCGAGCCGAAGCGGAATCACCATCGTGGGCACGTTGTGCATGTTGTCCGAAAGGTACTGGGCCGAATTGGCCACACGCTCACCACGCGCATCGGTCTCCATGGTGCGGCCGAGCGCAAAATACACCTCGGCATTCTTGCGATAGAGGTCGGCGATCTGAGACTTACGATCCGGGTCCTCGACGATCAGCCACTTGTTTCGCTCGACGTTCGACCCCATTGGGGCGCGGCTTGCAATGTCGATGCACTCGAGGATCGTCTCTCGCGGAACCGGCCGAGACATATCCATGCGCTTGCGAATCTGCTTGGTCGTGAGCAGGAGCCGGTCGGTCTGTTCGAGATCAAAGTCCATTCTCGCACCCTAACCGAGCACCGTGAAACCATCCCGTCTCCAGCTGTTCATGCGCTGGCAACCTTGCCGTGACCACCACGTACGCCCACCGTCACAATCGCTGTGCGCTGGTCACAATGTGACCCCTGTTGCGTCCGCCTCGGGCACCTAACGGCGAGTAGCCGCGTACTCTTTTGATCGACGGATGCACAACCAGCCCCCCAACACGATGGCATCCGAAAGGCTGACATGTACAAGAAGATCATCACCGGATACGACGGTTCCGAACGTGCGCTTCGCGCTGTCGAAGAGGCAGCGGACCTCGCAACCGCGATCGGCGCATCACTGCACCTTGTCTCTGCGGTAAGCAAGAAGGACAACGTTCACGAGATCGGCGAGTCCTCCGACAAGCTTTTCCTTAGCGACTCTGAGATCGCAAAGGACCAGCTCATCAACATTGCCTCCAAGCTCAACCACCTCGAGATCTCGACGGCAGTCATTGCGGGAGCTCCCGCACAGGTCATGGTGAACGAAGCCCAAGCTGTCGGCGCTGACCTCATCCTCATTGGCAACCGCCACGTGCAGGGCATCAGTCGAGTACTCGGTTCGATCGCCGAAGACATTGCTCACAAGGCCCCCTGCGCCGTACTAATCGCGAAGACCGCCTAACTCACGGACGACGTCTTTGGGGTCTTTGTCAGTTCTGCGGCCGAGATAGACGGGAAATCTAAGTCGACCATCGTTGGTCCATTCGCCGAAGGCAACTTCGACGACATAGCCCGGCCTTGCCCAATGGAACGTCCGCCCGTGGTCGACGATTGGCGCACTGAACGGCGACTCGTCGATTCGATCGTTGACGAGTTGTGTCTTCCACCATGCGCGGGCCACGTCATCGAGACCGCTTCCGGCGCTACCACACGGCACGAGTCGGCTGTTGCCGTTCTCAGATTCTTCCATGACCCCGAGGAGCAGTGAACCAAGTCCGCCAGTGTTTCCGTCGCGGCCTTCGGCCCAGCCACCAACGACGAATTCTTGGCGCAGCGTTGGCTTGATCTTGAGCCAAGCCTTCGAACGACTTCCTTCGACGTAGGTCGAGTCGAGGCGTTTGGCGATGATGCCCTCCATCCCTTTGGCGGTGATCTCGTTCAGCATCTCGACAGGGTTGTCGAGCGAGTGTCCAGTGAGCCGCCAATGGCTACCGGGCTGGTCGACGATCTGCTCGAGAAGCTTGCGCCGATTCGTCAACGCCAGGCGTTGGGTGTCGTGGCCATTCAGGTGGACGAGGTCGAAGATATTGAACGTGACTGGGGTGTTTTGTGCTCGTTCTCGAGCGACCCTCGGATCCGAAACATGCATTCGATGTTGAAGCGCCGAGAAGCTTGGGAGCCCGTTTGGGCCCATGGCAACGACTTCTCCGTCGAGGACCATCGAGTCAAAACCCGTCAGCAACCCAGCCATACCCTCGAGTTCAGGGAACGTGATTGTGGCGCTGTTGTTGTTGGCACTGGCGAGACGCACACCGTCTTCATCGAGGAACGCAACGATGCGCATACCGTCCCATTTAATCTCGTAAGCCCAGTTGCCATCGGCGTCGGGAAGTTCACCGGGTATGGCCTTCATTGGCCGAATTGTTCGGCCCGACAGAGACCCCACGTGCCCTCGTTACCGGCGGGCAACGATGGCGTCGAGCAGGTTCTCGAGGCTCGGCGCCCACGTCCGAAGGAACAGCGACTCCACGATCTTCTTGGCGGGACGCAGGTAGATGGGCAGGTCAAAGGCGCCAGTCCATTTGACTTGGGTTCGTTCTTCGCCGTGCCGGGAGGTGTCGGCGAGTTCGAGCATTTCCAAGGCGCGGGTAGCCATTGGCAGGTTGGTCTTCGAGATCTGCATGGCCCAGAGGTTGGGCGCCTCGATCGCTACCGCCGATTCGCGAATCGTGAACGGGGTGACGTTGATCGTGCGGGATTGGCCCGCTGCGGTCCATGGGTTGTGTGACGACGACATTGCGGTGCAACCGTGGAACCACTCCGGCCACGAGCTGTTGTCGGCAATGACCGTCCAGACCTCGTCGATGTTCGCGGGAAGATCGACCTCATAGGAGATGACGAGCTCGGCGTGGTCGACGAACTCGAGACTGGCTCGTTGCAAAACTGGCATGCTCCGAGCATACGCGGATCGTTGCGGCTCTCTCCGTTGCGCAGAACAGGATCACAAAGCGGGGTGTTACGTCGAAGCCGGGTCGAGGTGAGATTCCTAACGAAGAACCAATGGCG
>CALKGG010000079.1 GCA_938084885.1 uncultured Acidimicrobiales bacterium | reverse complement strand
CGTAGGGTTCGCGTACCTTTCCGCCGATGTCGGTCGGGGTTGTCTCGCCCGGGTTGAGAACCCTGCGAACGAAGGGTCGACTGGTTGGCCGGCCGCCCACATCGAGTGCGACGAGATCGTCGGCGACGAGTGTGCAGCCTCGAGCGAGGAGTGCTTTGCCAGTGGTTGTCTTTCCGGCGCCGCTCAGCCCAACGACGACAATGCCCATTCCGTCGGGGCTTTGTACCTCGAATCCGTGTAAGCAGGTGACGCCGCGCAGTTCGAATGCCGTTGCGATGAGGGTGTTCCAATAGAGGTCGGCCATTGCCCGTGGTTGCTCTGCATCGACGATGATGCGGTTCGTGGAGATCGCAAAGCGAACGTCGGACCATTCGAGCAGGATTTCATCTTCCCGTCGTCGGGCGACACTCCATGGTTCACCGGTTGACGAAAAGACGACGTCGCCCTCTGGAGTTACCGGGCCAGCCTCTAGTTTGAGGTCGTCGGGCCAGCATTCAGCTGGTTCTGGTGGTTGAAATTCGTTGTTACCACTCATAGATATCGCTCGGCTTGAAGGGTGAATAATTCTGCGTAGAGACCTTTGGCTTCAATCAACTCTTCGTGGGGCCCGACCTCGACGATCTCGCCCTCTTTCATGACCACTATTCGGTCTGCATCGCGAACGGTCGAGAAGCGATGCGAGATGAAGAGAACCGAGCGGCCCTTTGCGGCGGTGCGAAGTCGATCGACAAGATCGCGCTCTTGGCGGGGGTCAAGGGCGGCGCTTGGCTCATCTAAGATGAGCAAGCTCGACTCGACGGCAAGCGCGCGTGCGATGGCGACGCGTTGCCACTGCCCGCCGGACAATTCGACCCCATCGTCGAACTCGCGAGCGAGGAGCGTGTCGGAGCCATTCGCAAGGTTGTCGACGATCGCTTTTAGCCCGGCTGCCTCGATGATCTGTTCGAACGTCTCGCTGTCTGGGGCTGGGTCGAGCCCGAGGGTGATGTTTTCGCGCAGCGTCAACGGGAACCTGGCGTAGTCCTGAAATACACAACGGGTCGAGGCAAGACGATCAGCAGCGCTGGCGGATTGCCCCGCCCACTCGACCGACCCGTTCGTTGGCTCGTAGAGACCTGCGACAACTTTCGACAGTGTGGTCTTTCCCGAACCGTTCTCTCCAACCACGGCAACGAACTCGCCCCTGCCAATCTCAAGGTCGACCTTGGTAACCGCTTCGGTATTCGCACCCGAGTAACGAAAGGACATTTCGCGAACGACGATCGTGCCAACGGGGAGTTCGGTTCCAACAGTCTCAGGCTTGGCCATTGCTTCACGAACGAACTGGTCATGGTCCCGCAGGTAGAGGCCGGCTTCGTCGAGATCGCTCGCTGCCGCGGCGATCGACCGGGCTCGCGCCCCGACTTGTTGGAGCGCCACGAGCGCGGTCAGGCCGTTTGCGAGCGAAAGATCGCCAGAAGCGAGTTGGAAGACGAGCACGAACAGTGCAGAACTCGCAAGGAGGGCGCCAACCAAAGCGGCAAGAACGCCCGAACGGGTGCGTTTCTTCGCAACGTCTCGGCTTCGCTCGAGCCGTTCGTCGTAGAGGCGCTCGACTCGGCCCAAGAGTTGTTTGTTCGCTCCGAGCGTTCGGACTTCGGGAGCGTACCTGCGCCCCCGAAGCAAGCTTTCGATTGTGAGGCGGCGTCGGTCGTCGCTGGTCCGTTGGTAGTTCACTTCGTAGAGCAGCCGACTGTTGCGTCGAGCGATGAGAAATCCGGGAGCTGCAGCAACGACGGCGACGAAGAACACGATGGGCGCAACGACGAGAAGTGCGGTCGAGATTGCGGCGGCGGTGACGAAGCTGGTGACGATCGTGATCGAGGCCCATACCGCGGCCCATGCTCGGGTGCTTGCTCGGTGCGAGGCCCGCTGAAGAAGGTCGTGGAAGGCCGCGTCTTCGAAGTCGGCGGCCGTTGCCCGGTTGACGGCTTCGAGCACGCGTAGCGACGTCATTCGTTCGACCGCGTCGTTTGCGACGAGCCTCACCTCGGCGATCACGATCGCAAAGATGGACGTCAGCGCGGTCGCTCCGAGAAGCAGTGCGGCGGGCCATGCCAAGCGAGCCACTGAGGTCTCGCCGGCATCGAGCAGCGCAACGAGCTCGCGAAGCCCAACGAGGGAAACTACTGCGGCGATGGCGGCAACGACCTGGCCAGCGGTGATCAGCGTCATGCTTCGCTTATCGGCCGCCCACACAAGGCGCAGGCTCAACCGCAGTGATGTGAGCGAGTTTCGCAACGCCGTCATGTGACCACCCCCGACAGTTCTCGAAGATCGTCACGCCATGCTTCGACGAAGAGTTCCTTCACTCGGGTATATGCGTCAGCGCCCTCGTGTCCGTCGTTGAGCGCGAGCGTGGGGACCCTGAAGAAGTTTGCCTTTATCGGGTCCTCGACAAACGAGGCCGGAAGGTCGTCTACGAATGCATCGCGGAGAATCGCCTTTGGCCTCCCGGGTTGGTTGCGTTGCATTGCCGTTGAGCCCAAGACCGCTTCGACGTAGTCACGGTCGGCGAGTGGGAGTTCGACCGCAACGTCGAACAGGGCACCGAATCGCTCGAGGGATTGGATCGTGAGTTGCAGCGGTGCATCGCAACGAAACAGTTCGCGGCAGTAGTTCGCGTAGGGGCCAATGAGCAGCCCTCTGGCAGTTTGCTTGATTGCCATCCCGGCGGTTCGGACGAGCGAGGCTTCGCTGTCGTTGCGGTACTCGCGCAAAAACTTCCACGCCGCTCGAGGGTCGTGGTCTCGAAGCGACTGGCCAAGCGAGCCAGATGCCATCGTGAGCCAGTAGTCGCCGGGGTGGCCGGGAAGGATCACATCGGCGGAAAGCTGCGCGGCCCGCTCGACGGTTGCCCCGGAAAGCCATGCCGTTGCGTGCACGGGCCCGATGGCGCGAATGTTTTTCGTGATGTGGCTGACCGTGTCGGACGGGTTCAACCTGATGACCTCGTGGTGGACCTGATGCATTTGTGCAAGTTCGGCGGCCCTTTCGGTCTCGTCGTCTTCGAGGTCGAGCACTCGATGGGTAATGAACGCGTCGCAGCGATCGAGAACGGCAGCTGACGCGGCAACGACTGCACTGTCCAACCCGCCGCTGGCATTACATGCCACCGTCTCGGCCTGGGCAACACCCCGTTCGACTGCGGTGAGGAGTGCGGAGCGGACTCTGCTGTTTGCCGTGTCGTCATCGACAGGAGGCAAAGCGTCGAAGCGCCGAACCCTCTCGACGGTTTGCCTCCCGACCGTCAGGACCGTATCTGGGGCGACTGACGACACGCCTTCGTAGAACGTGTCGTACACCGTTTGTGGAACTCGGTTCAGGAAGCTGTGGACGTTCGTTTCATTCGGTGTTGGATTCACGCCGAGCAGCAGCTGCACCGCGAGTGGGTCCGAAGCAACCGCCAACGCCTGGCCATGGCGGCCCCAGTAGAGAGGTCGTGAGCCCATGAAGTCGCGGGACAAGTGAGCTTCGTTGGTTCGGCTGTCGATGATCGCGCACGCGTGGGGAGATCTCACCGATTCGATCTCGGCCACTCCCCCGGTCACTACCGCTTGGTGGAGTTCGTCAACATCTGGCCCCGACGGCGATGGGTGGAGCACGACCACGACGCCTTGACCGTGCGCGACCTGGGCTGCCCCGGTGCCTGCCACGCACCACGTGTCGGTCTCGATCGTTTCGCC
>CALKGG010000078.1 GCA_938084885.1 uncultured Acidimicrobiales bacterium | reverse complement strand
CATCTGCGACCACACCGCCACGTCATAACCAGACTCGGTCTCCATCAACTCACGAACCGCATCCTCGCTCGACTTCTCCTCCAAAAACTGACGGACAAACGAACGGAGCTGGTCTTGTTCTTCGGTAAAAGCGAACTGCATGCCTGCAACTTACCCGAAGGTCACTTGATCGTGCGACCCGTACGCCGGTGACGTCGCCAGCTGCGCAACTATCGCCGAGAGCAGCGAACACCAGATGCTCGCCGGGTTCGCCTGGCGCCGTGGCGTCCCATAGCCTCCACACATGGCTGCGCAGAATCCTGAACATGTCCCCGTTGAGCACTACCGAGTCGACCCAGCGTTGTTTGGGGGCATTGCGACGATCGATCCGAACGCGAATGGCGGCTATGACAAAGCTTCGGCGAAGCCGATCATGAAGGCGCTCAACGCCCGGGTCGAGGAGCTACAGGAGAACTTGTATGCGCACGGCAAGGAACGGCTCTTGTTTGTGCTTCAGGCGACCGACACCGGCGGCAAGGACGGCACGATTCGCGCCGTCTTTGACCGCACGAACCCCCAAGGTGTCCACGTTGCCTCGTTTAAGAAACCAACGTCTGAGGAGCTCGCACACGACTACTTGTGGCGCGTGCACAAGCACGCGCCGGCCAAGGGCCACATAACGGTCTTCAACCGAAGCCACTACGAGGACGTGCTCGTCGTTCGTGTCCGCGAGCTCGTCGAAGAAGCCGTGTGGGCAAAGCGCTACGAGCACATCCGAAACTTCGAGCAGCTTCTCGCTGACGAAGGAACGACAATCGTCAAAATATTCCTGCACATCTCCAAGGACGAGCAACGAGAACGTCTCCAAGCCCGCATCGACGACCCCGCAAAACACTGGAAGTTCGAAATGGGCGACCTCGAAGAGCGCACGCTATGGGATGACTATCAAGGCGCATTCGGCGACATGCTGACCGAAACGTCAACACCGGATGCCCCCTGGTATGTCGTACCCGCCAACCGCAAGTGGTACCGCAACATCGTCATCAGCCAGATTCTCGTCGACACACTCGAACGCATCGCCGCTGACGAATTTCCTCCCGACCCTGCGCTCGCCGGACTGACGATCAGCTAGTTGGACGAACCCGAGAACACGGTCTCTTTCACTCCCTGCACATCGACGTCGACCGAAAGCAACGTTCCAGCGGGAACACCAGCGCTGCGGTTGGCATCGATTGGGCCGCCGTCGAGACTCGTCACATAGATCGTTGATAGATCGACGCCACCAAACGCCGGCATTGTTGGCATCGATACCGGCAGCTCGATGCGCCGGTCGACCGTACCGTTTGGCGTAAATCGGGTGAGCGCCCAGCCGGTCACCGACGCTGACCACAAGCAGCCATCGGCATCGAGACAGGCCCCATCGGGAAGCCCGCGCACATCAGCGTTTGCTCGATAGTCGAAAAAGACTGACTTGTTGGAACGGCGTCCACTTTCGAGGTCGTAGTCCCATTGCCAGATCGTGCCCGCAAATGTGTCGGCCCAATACATTCGCCCACGTTCGGGATCGAACACGGTGCTGTTCGGGATGCCCACGTCATCTTCGAGCATGTCAACCTGTCCTGCACCATCGATCGAGTACAGGTGCCCGGTGACTAGCCGGGCGTCGGGATCAGGATGCATTGTGCCGACGATAAAGCGTCCGGCCGGGTCGCATCTACCGTCGTTGAGGCGATTGGCTTTGGCGGGATCTTCGACCGAAACAAAATGGTCGAGCGTCCCGGCTTCCCAGTCGAGCCAATGCAGATCGGTCTCCATGGCGACGAGGAGTCGCCCCGGAGTGTCTGTCAACACGAACGATCCTGGCCGACCGGGAAGCTGACGGGTCTCGGTGGTTTCGGTCACTGGATCGAAACGGTGAATTGCCCGACCCTCGATATCTTCCCAGTAGAGGACCTGCTCGTCAGGATGCCAAAGAGGGCACTCCCCCAGTTGAGCCACAACGTCGCCAACAATCGAGATTTCGGGCATGAACTGAATCTAGTTCACCATCCGGTGGGCTGCGGAGCCACCTGCGCCTTCCACATAGCCGAACGAGCGCGCGATCCGGTTAGCGTCTGGGAATGATCGAGGAACACGACGACGACCTTCACGATACGAAAAACCGCGGGGAGACCGATCTCGCCGCGATGCTCCAGTCGATCAGCGTGAGCGTCAGACCCGACCACTATGTCGTGGTGACCCTTCCCCCAGGTATCGAGCCACCGATCGTCGGCCCGGAGATCGCTGCGGTAATTTTGGAAGACGAGGGAGCAACGGTCATTGCAACAGCAAGGCGAGCTGCACGCGAACAATGGCCCCATGATTTTGTTGCATCCTGGTTGACCATCGACGTTCACAGTGCGCTGGAAGCGGTTGGCTTGACCGCTGCCTTCTCCCGCCAGTTAGGACGTGCTGGGATCCCTTGCAATGTGATTGCAGGGTTCTATCACGACCACATTCTCGTCCCCGTAGACAAAACCGAAGCCGCAGTGGAAGTCATCGAAGCCCTCGGCCACTAGCGAGCACGACCCGCAACAAGTACGCGCACATCTCGGATCAGAAGGGCGCAGTTGGCGAGGTCTGTTCGGACTGACCCACTACTTACGCTGGAAGCACACCGGACGCGACATCAAGACGAACCTGGGCACGGCGCAGAGCAGAGGCAGCGTCGCCATCACCGGGATCAGCTTCGAATGCCGCTGCAGCCTTTGCCTTTGCGGCTTCAGCTCGCGGCACATCGATGTCTTCTTTGCGCTCAGACACGTCGGACAGGATCGTGACTTTGTCGCCACTCACCTGCACGAAGCCCTGATGGATAGCAAAGATCTGATCACCCTCACTGCTCACGACCTTGGCAGCGCTGACCTGGAGCACACCAATGAACGGCATGTGTCCCGGTTGGAACTGGATTTCTCCACCACCAACCGTGCGAACGCGAACCGTCTCGGCCTCACCTGAAAAGGTGATCCGTTCCGGTGAAACCAGCTCGACCTGCATTAGGCGTCGGCCTCAAGTTCAGCAGCCTTACGAATTGCTTCGTCTGCGCCACCAACCATGTAGAACGCCTGTTCTGGCAGATGATCGAGTTCGCCGGTCAGCAGCGCCTCAAAGGAGTTGATTGTTTCCTCGAGCGATGTGAACACGCCGGGCTGGCCGGTGAAGACCTCAGCAACAAACATTGGCTGCGAAAGGAACTTCTGCACCTTACGGGCACGGTCGACCGTGATGCGGTCTTCCTCGGTGAGCTCGTCAAGACCAAGAATCGCAATGATGTCCTGGAGTTCCTTGTAACGCTGGAGCACTTCCTGGACCTGGCGGGCAATGTTGTAGTGACGGTCGCCGACAACCTCTGGCTGAAGAATTGTCGAGGTCGATGCGAGCGGATCCACAGCGGGATAGATACCAAGCGCCGCGATGTCACGAGAAAGCTCGGTGGTTCCGTCGAAGTGCGTGAACGAGGTGAACGGTGCCGGGTCGGTGTAATCGTCGGCAGGCACGTACACGGCCTGAAGCGAAGTAATCGACTTACCCTGCGTCGAGGTGATGCGCTCCTGGAGCGTTCCCATTTCGTCGGCAAGTGTTGGCTGGTAGCCCACAGCTGATGGCATACGACCAAGAAGCGTTGATACCTCAGAGCCGGCCTGAACAAACCGGAAGATGTTGTCGATGAACAACAACACGTCCTGGTTCTGCACGTCACGGAAATACTCAGCCATGGTGACCCCACCGAGTGCAACACGAAGACGCACGCCTGGCGGTTCATCCATTTGGCCAAACACGAGGGCAGCCTTTGAGAGGACGGTATCTGCGTCCTCGCCTGCACCCATCTTTGCTTCACCCATCTCGATGAAGAGGTCGGTTCCTTCACGAGTACGTTCGCCCACGCCAGCAAACACCGACACACCACCGTGGTTCGATGCCACACGGGTAATCATTTCCTGAATGAGCACGGTCTTACCCACACCAGCGCCACCGAAGAGGCCAATCTTGCCGCCCTCTTTGTATGGGGTGAGAAGGTCGATGACCTTGATGCCGGTTTCGAACATAACCGTCGATGGCTCGAGCTTGTCGAAGTCCGGTGATGGACGGTGGATGTCCCAGTACGTGTCGATGTTGACCTCAGAGGCAGGCACGTCGAGCGGTTCGCCCATAACGTTCCACACGTGGCCAAGGGTTCCGTCGCCGACCGGCATTTGCATGCCGTGACCGGTGTTGCGGACCTCAGCCCCACGGGTAAGACCGTCGGTTGGCTTCATTGCAATAGCGCGGACGCGGCCGTCGCCAATCTGCTGGGCCACTTCGAGCGGCACCTTGACGACCTCACCGTCGAGGTCGATGTCAAGCTGGAGCTGCATGTTGATTTCTGGAAGGTTCCCTGGTGGGAATTCCACGTCGACAACCGGGCCGGCGATACCGACTACTCGGCCTGACTTCAGTTCTGGTTCGGTGACGGTCATACCGTTGTACCTTCCGTGTATTCGGGAATTGTTTGCATGATTGCTTGTGCTTCGCCACCGAGGGCTTCGGCACCGCCGACGATCTCCATGATCTCGGTGGTGATAGATGCCTGGCGGGCTTGGTTCATCTCACGTGAAAGCTTGATGATGAGATCTTCTGCATTGTCGGTCGCGGCCTTCATTGCACGTTGGCGGTTGGCGTGCTCTGAGGCTGCCGCCTCGAGCATTGCCGAATAAAGGCGGGACTCCATATAACGCGGGAGGAGCGACTCGAGAACACCACTTGGCGACGGTTCAAACGCAAACTCGGCAATGGCCTCACCCGATCCGGACCCTTCGGCTGCCACAGTCGCCATGGCGACGAGCGGAAGGTACCGACGCACGGTCACCTTCTGGGTCCCCATGGTGACAAACTCGGTGTAGGCAAGTTCGACGCGATCGACCTCGCCCTTTGAGAACAAATCGACGACCGTGTTGGCCACCTCACGAGCGTTCTCATACGTGGGAGTGTCGGACATTCCCGTGTACTGCGCTTCGATCTTGTAATTCCTGAACGAGAAGTAGTCGATCGCCTTCTTGCCAATAAGAATCAGCGAGTAGTCGGCGCCTTGGGTGCGCGCGGCGTCGAGTTGACGCTCGGCAGCCTTGATAACCGCAGCATTGTACGAGCCTGCGAGGCCTCGATCAGACGTGATGGCAATGATGCCAACCCGTTCGACCTTTTCGGCATTGCGGAGCAAGGGGTGGCTCGCTTGGGCACCGCCTGCGGTGAGGTTTTCGATCACGCCGGTGACCTGCGTGGCGTATGGCTTTGCATCGTTTGCACGATTCATTGCCTTCACCACGCGGGTAGCTGCAATGAGTTCCATTGCTCGTGTGATCTTCTTAGTGGACTGCACACTGCCGATCCGGCGGCGCAGTTCACGTTCTTTTGCTCCTGGCATCTACCTGATCCGATCAGGCCTCGTCGGCCGTGATTTCTTCTTCTGGGAGGGTGTGGTCTGCATCGACAATCGCCGAGCTGGCATCGCCGGGGTCGCCGGCGTCTGGGGTTGGGCCCGAACCGTCGCTGGTTGTGAAACCATCGGCGAATTCTTTGATCAAACGTTCGAAGCCGTCTTCGTCGGCGATCTTGCCAGACGACACAATGTCGTCGAGCACACCCTGATGACGAGCCTTGAAGTGCTCAAGGAGCTCAGACTCAAAGCGAAGTACGTCGGTTACTGGAACATTGTCCAAGTAGCCGCGGGTACCGGCCAGAAGGACAACGACTTGTTCTTGGACCGGCATTGGCGAGCTAATGCCCTGCTTGAGAAGTTCCGTGAGGCGATAGCCGCGATCGAGCTGAGCCTGTGACACGGCATCGAGGTCGGAACCAAACGAGGCGAATGCTTCGAGCTCGCGGAACTGCTGAAGGTCAGACTTCAGCGTGCCAACGGCGGTCTTCATGGCCTTGATCTGTGCAGCCGAGCCGACTCGAGACACCGAGATGCCAACGTCGACGGCTGGACGAGTACCCGACTTGAAGAGATCGTCCTGGAGGAAGATCTGGCCATCGGTGATCGAAATCACGTTGGTTGGGATGTATGCGGAAACGTCGCCGGCTTTGGTCTCGATGATGGGCAGCGCCGTAAGCGAACCCGCTCCGAGTTCGTCAGAAAGGTTTGCTGAGCGCTCGAGGAGACGGCTGTGGAGGTAGAAGACGTCGCCGGGGTATGCCTCGCGGCCCGGTGGGCGGCGGAGCAGAAGCGACATTTGACGGTAGGCCTCTGCTTGCTTGGAGAGGTCGTCGTACACGATGAGGGCGTGCTCGCCGTTGTCCATCCAGTGCTGGCCCATGGCGCAGCCTGCGTACGGCGCAATGTACTTGAACGGCGCTGGGTCCGATGCCGGGGCCACAACAACCACGGTGTAATCCATGGCGCCGTTCTCTTCGAGCTCTGCAACGATCGTTGCGACCGTCGATGCCTTCTGACCAATAGCGACGTAGATGCATTTCACACCCAGACCCTTTTGGTTCAAGATGCAGTCGATGCCGATCGTGGTCTTGCCCGTCTTACGGTCACCAATGATCAGCTCTCGCTGGCCACGGCCGATTGGGATGAGCGAGTCAATGGCCTTGATGCCGGTTTGCATTGGGGTGTCGACTGGCTGACGGCCGATGATTCCCGGTGCTTGCACCTCCATGCGACGTGATTCGGTCCCTGAGAGCGGGCCCTTTCCGTCGATTGGCTCGCCGAGTGCGTCAACAACGCGACCGAGAACGCCGTCGCCGACAGGTACCGACAAGATGTTGCCCGTCGCCTTGACCGGCTGGCCTTCCTCAATACCGTTGGTCGAACCGAGGAGCACCGCACCGATCGATTCTTCGTCGAGGTTGAGTGCAAGACCAACAGCGCCATTGTCGAACTCGAGCATCTCATTGACCGCAGCGTCGGGGAGGCCCGACACGCGAGCGATACCATCGCCGACCTCGAGCACTCGACCCACCTGGGTCGTGCTGATGTTGGTCGAGAGGTTCTCGATGTTCTTCTTTAGGGCTGCGGTGATGTCTTCGGTGTTGATGGTGAGATCAGACATGGGTTCTTCTTTGTTGTTGGGGCCCGCTGTTAGGCGAGGCTCTCGCGCATCTGGTTGAGACGGCTGCGGACGCTGCCATCGATAACGGTGTCGTCAATCTGGGTGACCAGACCACCGACGACGGTTGGGTCGACAGTGACTCGTGCAGTCACGGGGCGACCCATCTTCTCGGACAGTGCTTGTTCGAGGCGCTGCTTTTGTTCATCGGTGAGCGGTACGGCGGAGCGAACTTCAGCGTGGGCCGATCCGCGACTACCAGCAAGCTTTGATGACAAGGAACGAGCAATCTCGGGCAGGTCGCCGACGCGTCCTGCGCCAACGATCATCGAGATGACCGATGCTGATGCTCGAGTTGCTTTACCT
This sequence comes from uncultured Acidimicrobiales bacterium, assembly GCA_938084885.1. Taxonomy (GTDB): domain Bacteria; phylum Actinomycetota; class Acidimicrobiia; order Acidimicrobiales; family SHLQ01; genus SHLQ01. Next base: position 12,357 of record CALKGG010000078.1, on the reverse strand, counting down.
TCCAGGAGATCTTCGACGACCTGCTGGCGGTTCGCAGCAGGAATCGACGAATCTGAGAGGTTGTCGGCAAGCTCTGGGGACCCATCGACGGCGGCAGCGAATGCGTGAACATCTGCCTCGAGGCCGGCCATGTTTCCCTCGGCGTTGCCGAGGGCCAGCAAGGCGTTTGCGTACTGTTCAGCTCGACTCATGAGGCGTTCACCTGCTGGATGTAGCGTTCGATCAAATCGGTATGGGTCTGGTCATCGAGGTTTGCTTTGATGACCGATTCGGCAGCTTGCACTGCTTGCCCGGCCACGACCGTCTGCACATCGCCAGCGGCTTGCGCTGTCGACGAGCCAACATCTTCGTGTGCCCGAGCACGAGCGGCCTCAGCGTCGGCGTCGGCACGAGCAATCATCTCGGCTTTCAGCCGTGCTGCGGTCTCGTGCGCTTCGGCGGTAATGCGGGCCGATTCTGCCTCGGCGTCGCCCAGCTTTGACTTAAGCTCGGTCAGTTCGGCTTCGGCGCCCACTCGTGCACGATCCGCGGCAACAAGGTCTTCACGGATGCCGTCGGAGCGAGCGGCGAGTCCGGCCTTGGCCATTGGCAGCACCTTCCAAAGAAGGAGTGCAAGCACGATGAAAAACGCACCAGCGGACCAGTAGAACTCGAGGATGTCGGCTGGTAGCCACGCCCCGTTTGGTCCCTCTGCGGCAAATATCAGGTTCATGAGTCTCCCCCGGAGAGTGAAGCGTCGATTGTGCTCTGCTGTGCAGCACGATCGAGGTCCTTCTCGAGTACAGCCGATGCAGCAGCGACAGCAATATCGCCAACATCGCTCCGCATCGACGCAACAGTGGCATCGCGTTGGGCGTCGAGCCCGCCGGATGCTTCGCTCTTGACGTCGGCTGCTGCAGCGGTGGCCTCGGCCATCACAGTGCTGCGATACTCACCGGCTTCGGTGCGTGCAGCCTCGATGATTGCGTCGGCGTCGGCACGTGCAGCAGCGATTGCTGCGTCGTACTCGGCCTGCGCTTCGCGCAGCGCCACCTTGGCCTTATCTGCCGAATCGCGACCGGCCTTGAGCTGGAGCTCACGGTCTTCGCGCTTCTTGAGCAGTGGCGGCAACAACACGAAGTGCATGAGTGCCCACAGGATCAGGAAGCTTCCGAGCGCCCACGCCATGTGGTTGAGCTCGGGAATAACCGGATTCGGTACTTCTTCAGCTTCGCCTTCCTCCGCTTCGCCTTCTTCGGCGAAGAACAGATGTTGGCCTTCGATACTGATCTGGATGTTCACGTCTTCTCCTCTCTGGTTCATTCGGATTCTGAAATCCCTTGCGGGAATCGAATCAAGCGAACTTCAAGAGAATGAAGACAACGAAGCCAATGAGGGCGATTGCCTCGGTGAAGGCAACGCCGAGGAACATGGTGGTTTGAAGCTGCGGTGCAGCTTCTGGCTGGCGTGCCATTGCTTGCAGTGCTTGGCCCACGAGGTAGCCAATGCCGATGCCTGGACCGATTGCGGCGAGGCCGTATGCGAATCCAGCGCCCTCGGCAGCCGCTGTATCGCGGTCAACCTGCGCAAGAATCTGTGCTGCGATGCTCATTTGTTGCTCCTAATTTTTTCTTTGGTTCGGTGGGACTTTCGCCCCGTCGAGTGTGTTTGCGAATGGATAATTGTGGGACGTAGCGAACGGTTTGGCTTAGTGGGCGGGGTGCAAGGATCCGCCGATGTACACGGCTGCGAGGATCGTAAACACGAACGCCTGAATGAAGGACACGAAGATCTCAAAGGCAGTGAACGCAATCAGACCGCCGAAAGCAAATGGCCACGCCACGAGCGTGATGCCTGCGCCAAAGACCGCAATTGTCAGCACCGAGAAGGTGACGAGAAGAATGTGGCCGGCGAGCATGTTTGCAAAGAGACGCACTGCGTGGCTGAAGGGGCGGAGCAGGAAGACCGAGAGAATCTCGATCAAGCCCACCAGCGGCCGAATGGCAACGGGCACGCTGCTTGGCCATGCAATGTCTTTGAGGTACGTGAAGCCCTGTGCTTTAAACCCAACAAAGTTGAAGACCGCCCACGAGATCAAGGCGACGACGAGCGGTCCACCCATTCGGCCGTTCGCTGGCATCTGGAAGCCGGGGATGACCTCGGTGATGTTGCCGAAGAAAACAAAGACGAAGAACGAGAGCAGCAAGGGAAGGAAGGACATCCCGTCAGGTCCAATGGCCGGCGTGATGATCTGCTTTTCGATGAACTCGATGAGCCCTTCGCAGAAGTTGCGAACACCGGTTGGCACGAGGCTGTCTTGGCCCCGAGCAATCAGGAACAAGACCGTTGGGATGGCGAGGCCAAGGACGTGTGTCAGGCCGATCTTGTCGAGGCCAATGGCATCGACGATCGGGGCCCACTCGATGAGGTTCGACAGCGACGGGAACGCGAGCCCGCCTCCCTCAGCTTCTGCGGCGAAGATGAACATCAGGCTGCTCCAGTGTGTTCGTTATCAGGTGATGGCGCATCAGACGATGGTGCCGGTTCATGAATGGAAAGATTCTTTGCTGGTTTGATGCCCGGGTAGGCCATCGTGCCGGAGATGTAGCGCATCTCCCAAAAAAGGATGCCGAGGTGCGCAATGATCAGCGTGAGACCAAGCGGCAGCATTTCAACCCAGCTGGCGCCTTGGACGACGATGACCGCTAAGAAGATAAGCGCAAGTCGCATGAGGAAACCAAAGAGCGCTGCTCCGCCCATCATTGCGAGCGAGATCCGTCCGGCGTAGGCCAGCATCATTGCAGCGAGGACAAAGTTGACAACGACAATGGCCAAGCCGTACGCAACCGATGCTGCGCCTTCGGTTTGCCAGAACACTGCTCCGACGCCGATAAAGACCGGGGCGATGAGTGCGGCGCGCTTCAAGATGTCACGCATGACTTCCATCACCGGGGCGGGGCCCTCGATGCGTTCCATCAGCGGGTTGTACGGCTGCTGGCTCACTCGACGACCTCCGAAATCAAGGCATTGGATGAGCCGGTGAATTCTGAAGGAAGCACATACGACGGAAGTTCGTCCGCTTCGACGAGACCAAAGGCCGGCGCTGTCGGGTCTTGTTGAGCGGAGCGCTTTGCTACTCGCGCCTCGTGGAGCGCGTTCATTTGAGCGGCGTAGCGGTAGTACTGGCTGGCGACCGAGCCAGCGAAACCACAAATCGCGAAGATGATCAGAAAGATCGGGGTCGTGCCGATGGCGCCGTCGAGCACCCAGCCAAAGAAACCGGTGAGGACGGGCATGAGCACGACTTCGAGGCCGCCGTTGCCACGCCATACCGCTTCGTGCATGACATGTCCTGCGGCAGACTTTTCCGAGCGGGCAGGGCTGTTGGGCGCGCCGGTGTTGGCAGCCTCGTTTTCATCCCCGCTGGCGGTCATGTCGGTGTGCACGTCTTACCCAAAAACAAGAAGCTCATGAAGAGCTTGTGAATCATTTCCCAAAGTATGTTGCGCACGGGTACCAATTGACAACCCGTGACGACAGGGAATCTATAACGATTGTCACATCACCGCGCGGCTACCCGCGATGTTTTCTGCCGTGACGCGTGCTAGGAGCGAAACTCCGCCCCCAAAGACGCGCCGTTCAGCGCTCTGGCAAACGCCAACCACACCTAGCTGGCGGGTTGCTGCTCGCTGGCTCGGTCCTGGCCAATGCCGGGGTGAAACACGGTGTACAACGCAAGCGCCAGCGCCCCTCCGGCAAACGGCAACGCAGCCGCGCCCGAACCAGTGAGCGTCGAATACAGGACCATTCCGCACAACAATGCAGTCCATAGCCACAAGATAAAGACGGTGCGCCGTTGCCCATGACCGAGCCGCATAAGCCGATGATGGAGGTGTTCTTTGTCGGCGGTGGCGAGCCCCACGCCCTTGCGACTCGCGCGGCGTACAACGGCAAGGATGAGATCGGCGAGCGGAACACCGAGGAGAAGCAGTGGAATCACCAACGGCGCAAAGAAGAAGAACACCTGCCCTGACACGACCTGGTCAAGACGCCCGCCGACCGTTGCCGTAGAGGCCGCGAGCATCAGTCCGAGCAGAAGTGCGCCACCATCGCCCATAAACGTTTTGGCGGGGTTCATGTTGTGCGGAAGGAAACCGAGGCACACGCCAGCGGTGATGATTGCAAGCAAGGCACCGGGGTTCGAATCGAAGAGGACGCCGTCTTGGCCCAGCTGAAAGGCGTAGACAAAAAAGGTGCCCGACGCAATAGCGACGATACCGCCGGCGAGCCCGTCGAGGCCATCGATCAGGTTCACCGCATTTGACATCACGAGGAGCCACAGCACGGTCACCACGACCGAAAGGTCAGGCGAGAGCTGTATGAATCCGGTAAACGGCACACGCAGCCACAGCACCGACACACCCGCCAAGGCAAGCACCACGCCAGCGAGAACAATGCCCGCCACCTTGGCCGGGGCCGACACATCGCGAATGTCGTCGGTTGCGCCGACTGCAAAGATGATGACCGCAGCAATGACGATCCCAGCAATATCGGTAAACGAACGGAAGACCGGATCGAATGATCCCATGAACCATGCAGCGAGCAGTCCAGCGCCGATTCCGCCGAGCATCGCGAGCCCACCGAGGCTCGGTGTTTCTCCGGTATGCACCTTGCGCTCATCGGGCAGTGCAACAGCGCCGACTTTGACCGCGAGGCGTCTTGTGGCTGGGGTCAACAAAAGGGTGACGATCGCGGCGACTGCGCCGACGATAAGAAAGTCAACCATTGTTGCCATCATTACGTACCGAGTCTTCCACAGCTTTGGTAGCCAATTGGAGCATTGCGGCGAGGCTCGTCCCCGCCACAGGTCACTCTAGAGGGGCGCTCAGGAATTCGGGTAGGGGGTGAACCCCGCGCACAAATCCTTCACTTCACTTCGTATATCGGCAACGACAGCCGGATCATGACGATTTTCGAGAGTGCGGCTAATCAAATCGGCGATCGTGTCCATTTCGGCCTCACCCATACCTTGGGTGGTCACGGCGGGCGTTCCGATGCGGACACCGCTCGTGACGAACGGCGAGCGCGGATCGTTCGGGATCGTGTTCTTGTTGAGCGTGATGCCAGCCTCGTCGAGAACAATCTGCGCTTCCTTGCCCGTCAGCTCCTCGTCGAATGGTTGAAGATCGACCAACAGCAGGTGGTTGTCGGTACCGCCAGAGACAAGCCGGAAACCGCGAGTCGCTAGGGCTTCGGCGAGGGCGGCCGCGTTCTTCACAATCTGGGCTGCATACTCTTTGAACTCGGGCATGAGCGCTTCGCGGAAGGCCACAGCCTTTGCGCCGATGTGGTTCTCGAGCGGGCCCCCCTGAAGACCTGGGAAGATGGATTTGTCGATGGCTTTTGCGTGCTCTTCGGTGGTCAGGATGCAGCCGCCGCGGGGGCCTCGCAGCGTCTTGTGTGTCGTGAATGTCATCACGTCGACGTATGGCATTGGGTTTGGGTGCACGCCGCCCGCAATAAGCCCGGCAATGTGGGCAGCGTCGAACATCAGTAACGCCCCGACCTCGTCGGCGATCTCCCGGAAGGGCGCAGGGTCGATAATGCGCGGATACGCCGTTGCCCCAGCGATGATCATTTTCGGCTTGTGCTCGTGGGCGCGATCGCGGAGTTGTTCCATGTCGATGCGCTCATCGGAGTGGGTGACTTCGTAGCTCACAAAATTGTAGAGCTTGCCGCTTGCATTGACCGGCGAGCCATGGGTGAGGTGGCCACCGTGGTCGAGGCTCATGCCCATCACGGTGTCGCCCGGATCAAGCATTGTGAGAAAGACGGCCATGTTTGCGTTGGCCCCGGCATGGGGCTGCACGTTGGCGTGATCTGCGCCAAAGAGTTCTTTGATGCGATCGATAGCGATCTGCTCGACATCATCAACTACCTGGTTGCCGCCGTAGTAGCGCTTGCCCGGATATCCCTCGGAGTACTTGTTCGTCAGAACAGAACCAGTAGCTTCCATTACCGCTGGCGACGTGAAGTTCTCCGAGGCAATGAGCTGGAGCCCCGTATTGAGGCGTTCTCGCTCGGCTTCGATGAGGTCGAATACTTGGGTGTCACGATCGCCTGGCCACGGCATTGTGGGGCCTCCGGAGTTGGGGAACAGAATATAGGGGGATGAGCGTAAAGGGGGATGTAGGTAACCGACCCCGAAGATAGCAACCCAACTTCGATAAGCCCCCGACCGCCATCGAGAAACTAGGGCGACCTCGGTGAATGGAACACTTCTCCCCCTGTGTACCGGCACGCAGGGCAGTGGTTCGCACATACTGAAGAAAGTCAGAACGTGACCGAAACCTGCTCAACGATTCGTATCCAATGACCGATTGGACTGCGAGGATGGTCAGCCTCAAACTGCACACATTTTGCGAAGACCCAGTTTTGCGAACACACAACAAAGGCAGCGATGTTCAACAACGCATTTGAAAACAAGAAGGTTCTCGTTACCGGTCACACCGGATTCAAGGGCACGTGGATGACTATTTGGCTCCAGCAGATGGGCGCCGAGGTCGTTGGGATATCGAACAATGTTCCCACCGACCCTGCACATTTCGCGGCCGCCGGTCTCGAAACCGCAATGAAAACCCACTGGCTCGATATCCGAGATCAAGAGGCCGTTCCTGCCGCTGTCGCTGAAGAGGCGCCAGACTTTGTGTTCCACATGGCCGCCCAAGCGCTCGTGAAGGCCAGCTATGACGACCCGGTGGGCACCTACACCACCAACATGACTGGTTCAGCCAACGTACTCGAAGGACTGCGTCGCCTCGAAAACACCTGCACGGCGGTCATGATCACTTCGGACAAGTGCTACGAGAATGTCGAAACGTATTACGGCTACCGCGAGGACGACCGCCTCGGTGGAGCCGATCCGTACTCCGCGTCGAAGGCGGCCGCCGAGATCATCATTTCCAGCCATACCCGCTCGTTCTTCGGCCAACCAGATGACGAACGAAATGTTCGCATTGGCGTCACCCGCGCCGGAAATGTCGTCGGCGGCGGCGACTGGGCTGCTGACCGGCTAGTGCCCGACGTTGCCCGCGCATGGTCGATCGGCGAGAACGTCACCATTCGTCGACCGCAGGCAACGCGCCCATGGCAGCACGTCCTAGAGCCAATTAGTGGCTACCTCCACCTCGGCGCCGAACTCGCTAAACGCCCAGAACTCCACAACGAGGCCTTCAACTTTGGTCCACCAGCAGAGGCCGTGAACCCTGTGCGTGACGTCGTGGTCGCGCTCAAAGAGCATCTTCCTGGCCTCGACTTGACCATCGATGAGAGCCAGGCACACTTCCACGAGGCAGGCCTGCTGAAGCTCACCTGCGACAAAGCGCTCAGTTACCTGCAGTGGACGCCGGTGCTCAATTTCGAGGAAACCATGAAGATTTCGGCGGAGTGGTTCCGCAGCTTCTACCAGGATGGGGCTGAAGGCATCAAGACAATCACCGACGGCCAGCTCGACTACTACACGGGGTTAGCAGCGAATCGCGGGCTGAGCTGGGCGCAGGACTGATGCCCGCGCACATCACCGGGTTACGTCGGATCGAAACGTCCGGCGGCGAGGTTATGAAGGCCCTTCACGCCGAGGAGCCCGACTTTTTGGGTCTCGGCGAGGCCTATTTCTCGCGTGTTGATCCGTTGTGCGTTCGAGGCTGGAAGCGGCACAACGAAATGACGGTAAACGTCGTGGTTCCGGTTGGACACGTGCGATTTGTTGTTGAAGCCAATGGAACCTTCGACGAGTTCGATTTGGGTCCTGATCACACCTATGGCCGGTTGACGATCGAGCCGGGCACGTGGTTTGGGTTCATGGGCGGCGTCGATGGCGGGCTTGTGCTGAACTTGTCGAACATCGTGCATCGGCCGGACGAAGCCGACGGCAAAGCGCTTGACGAGTTCGACTACGACTGGAATGCCGAGATGACTGCGGGCAATGTGGGGATCTCGGCCGGAAATGCCGAGATGACTGCGGGCAATGTGGGGATCTCGGCCGGAAGTGACGAGGAACAATAGTGGGTATTTGGCAACGACTCGGTCGACACGCTGAGGAGAAGGGCAACACTCCCATCGCCGTCGTCGGCGCGGGCTATGTGGGCACTGGCGTGATCCACTCGATCGCGCAATCTCCAGGTATGACTCCAGCGATTGTCGTCAACCGAAACACCGACCGGGCAATTGCGGCGTTGACCCAGCTCGGCGTCGACGCAGCATCGATCGTCGTCAGCGAAGATGTCGCTGAGCTGGCTGGCGCTATTCGTTCGGGTGTTCCTGCGATCACGACCCACGCGTCGCTCATAACTGAACTTCCGATCGACATTGTCGTCGAAGTGACCGGCGCCCTCGACTACGGCACCGAGACAATTCTCGCGATGCTCGATGCGGGCAAACATGTCGTGTCGTTCAACGCCGAGTGCGATGCGTTGCTTGGATGGTTGTTCCATGAGCGTGCCCGCGCCAACAACGTCATCTATACGATCGCCGACGGCGACCAACCAGGCGTGCTGTTCCGACTCAAACAAGAAGTTGAAGCAATGGGTTTCGAGGTGTCGGTCTTGCTCAACTGCAAGCGCCACCTCAACGTGCACCAGAACCCTGAGTCTGGCGCGGGGTATGCCGCCCGAGACACGACGTCGTCGCACATGACGACCGCGTTTGGCGATGGAACCAAGATGCAAGTCGAGCAGGCGGTCGTTGCAAACGCCACCGGCACCGTGCCGGACGTGCGCGGCATGCATGGAATCGAGTCAACGATTGCGTCCGCTGCAACCGACATCCCGGCAGCTCTTTCTGGTCCGGGACGAGTCGACTTCACCCTCGGCGGCGACTTCGGCGCTGGCGTCGGAATCATTGGGGTTCACCCCAACCACGAGCTGCACAGCCAAGCCATGGGCTTCTACAAGATGGGGCCTGGACCCGAGTATTTCTTCTTCCGGCCGTACCACCTTGTCCATCTTGAGATTCCGTTGACGATTGCTGAGCTGATGCTCGATAACGAGCCGTTGATCACGATCGACGAACGCCACGTTGCCGAAGTTGTCGCAATCGCAAAGAAGGATCTCGTTGAGAACGAATCCCTCGATTGCATCGGCGGCTTTAGCGCATATGGCCACATCGATACGTCCGAAAACGCGAAGGGTTTCTTGCCCGTGGGCCTTGTCGAGTACGCAACAATGACCGCTCCTGTCGTACAAGATCACCCAATCCCGTTGACGTCGGTAAACCTGGACGAGTCAAAGACCGTCGTCCAGCAATGGCGCTCGATGCACGGCCTCGAAGCGCACCACTGACCTTCGAAGCCAACGTGTCTTACCGTCGCCGACGCGTGCGACGTACAGTTGGTGAGTGATCTTCACCGAAACACCCCTTACGGGCGCATATGTGATTGACCTCGAGCCGATCGAAGACGAGCGCGGGTTCTTTGCTCGGGCATGGGCCGAGGACGAGTTCGTAGCGCACGGCCTCAACCCCGTCATTGCCCAAACCAACATGAGCAAGACGCTTCGCGCCGGCACATTCAGAGGATTTCACTGGCAGGATCCACCACAGGGAGAAGCAAAAACGGTTCGGTGCATCGCCGGTTCGGTGTTTAACTGCATCATCGATATGCGCCCGGAGTCAGCGAACTACCAACGCTGGTTTGGCGTCGAACTGTCTGCAGACAATGCGAAAGCGTTGTACATTCCCGAACAATTCGCGAATGGCTTTCTCATAACCACAGATGACTCGGTCCTGCTCTACAACGTCAGCCGGCCGTATTCTGCGGGCGGCGAGCGAGGAGTTCGTTGGGATGACCCCGCTATTGGAGTGGAGTGGCCGCGGCCCGTCGAGTATGTCAGTTCCAAGGACGAGGCCTGGCCCCAAATTTGGTCGGATCACTAACAGCAATCTTTATTCGTAAAGCCACATTCCGATAAAGCTAGTGTGGAAAGTAGAGTGCGGACGACCCTCGCTAGTGGACTATCGATGGGCCTGACCGCGCTCGCAGTTTGCAAGCTGGCAAACGCCGAGCGGACTCGGGCAGACACACTCAACCACCGTATCGCTGCGAGCGAGAAGCGCTGGCGCTGCCTGGTGCAGAACTCATCGACCGGCGTTGTTTTGTTGGACGACGATCTCACGGTCATGTTCGTTTCCGATGCCATGGCACGCATGCTCGGTCACCCGATCGACTCGTACCTCGGAAACTCCTTGCAGTGGCTTACACACTCGACAGACTGGCCCACCGCCACCAAAGCCTTCGCCGACTGGCTCGAAGGTGACACGAGCCGACCAACAACCATCGAATGCCGGGCATTCGACTCTCAACTCGACACACACATCATCGCGGCCACCGCCACCGACATGCGCCATGTCGAAGACATTCGAGGAATCGTCCTCAACATCAGCGACCTCACCGAGACTCGAATGCTCGAGTCCCAAATGCACCATGTGGCAAACAATGACCCGCTTACCCTCCTTCCGAACCGGGCAGCATTTATCGACAAGGTCGCCTCTGCCCTCACGCTCTCATCGATCAACGAACAAAGCGTCGCAGTGGCAGTCATCAACGTGGACGACTTCCGTTTGATAAATGAAGGCTACGGCACCGAGCTCGGCGATCTCGTGCTCGCCGAGATCGCGCTCAGGTTCCGCCAAGCAACCAACGCCGAGGACACGGTGGCTCGGCTCAACGGTGACGAGTTCGGCATCCTGTTCGCCCCAGGACTTTCCGAGCAACATGCCCAGGACGCACTGTCAAACATCCTCTGTGCGGTCAATAGGCCACTACACATCGACGAACAAACAATCTCGACCCAAGCGTCTGCCGGCCTCTACGTCGAGGCCGACGGCCAAGTCACCGCAGCGGGCATGATACGCCGAGCATCGACTGCGCTGGACGCGGCCAAAGCAGGTCATCGTGGCAATGTCGTCATCTTCAACGAGGAGATGGGCGCCAAAGTCGCCGAGCGTGCGACTGTTCGCGACCATCTTCGCGTGGCGCTCGAACGCGACGAGCTTCGTCTTGCCTATCAACCAATCGTCGAGATGTCGACCGGCAAGATCGTGGCGCTCGAAGCGCTCGCCCGCTGGACTCACCCCGAACGGGGGCCGATTAGCCCCGCCACTTTCATTCCGATTGCCGAGTCGACCAACCTCATCAACGACCTTGGCGAGTGGGCAATACGAACGGCATGCGAACAACTCCGCGCGTGGTCCAACGAGGGCATCGACGGTTTCCCGGTGAGCGTGAACTTGTCGGGCCATCAGCTGCTCGAGCCGGACATCATTGAGCGAATCGATTCCATCCTGACTGCAACCGGCATTCCACCAAACCGGCTGACGATCGAAATCACCGAGTCGGTTCTGATCGATGACACCGACCTGATCAGCGAGCGCGTTCGACAAATTCGCCAGCTTGGCGTTCGCTTGTCGATCGATGACTTTGGCACCGGCTACTCATCGCTCAGCTATCTGAGACGTTACGAATTTGACGTGCTGAAGATCGACCGGAGCTTCGTTATCCCGCTTGGAGATGAGCTCGACGTACGTGACCATGTGATTGTCAAGAACATGATCACCCTCGCCCAAGACTTGGGTGCAATCACGGTTGCTGAAGGCATTGAGAACGAGAGCGAACTTCAGGCGCTTCAAGCGCTCGGATGCGATCGGGCGCAGGGTTACCTGTACTGGAGGCCGCTCGAAGCCAACGACGCTAGACACGTGCTGCTGTCTCGCCTCGACAGCGCACAAGCTGCGTAGGACCCTCCAAGGCGCGCACAAGTCGCTGGCCATTCTGCTGGCCTTCAGATGCCCCGACTATGCGTCAGACGCTCTGTCGGATTACGCTCAGGCACGCATACAAAGATTCGGTCTAGTTTTTACGCCTAGAGCGTTTGAGGTTCTCGATCGGCTTTCAAACCACCGCAGCTCGGCGGGCTGCCTTTCCCAAAGAAGGTTCCGCAGTGCATGCCCCCACCAGTCCCGATTCCCCCTTTGCCTCGCCACGACGGAAGGACCGGGTGGCGTGATGCGCACGGTAAGCGAACAATGCCGAACCGCTGTACGCGAGAGCGTTCTTGCGTACGCTGACCAGACCCAAGACACCTATGTCTCGGCGGTGTTAGGTCCCGACTCGGATGCCTTTGTGGCTCTCGAACGTGCAGAGGCAGAGCTCTTCCCGGAGATGAGAGACCTCCCGCGCGGCAACTACGCGTTCTGGGTCGTGATGCGCAATGGCATGGTCCTCCACACGATGCGACTATCGTTTCCAAGCCTCACGTACGGCCTTCTTGCGCCGTTCCAGCTGCACGAACTCGTTCGATCTGGTCAGCGAACGGCGCGTCAGAT
>CALKGG010000077.1 GCA_938084885.1 uncultured Acidimicrobiales bacterium | reverse complement strand
CACACACCGACTACAAGCCATCGAAACCCGACTCAACACCACACCAAGACGCAGCCTCAACTGGAAGACCTCAAACGACATCTACACTCAACACCTGTCACGATGACCGACTGAACCCACCCAGACCCCGCGTTCTTACTTTGGTTAGCTGGCGGCGAAGTGGGCTGCCGCTGACGGGTTGATGGTGAAGCCGGTGCCTGGGCGATCGGGCATTTGTAGCTTGCCAGCGCGTAGTTCGATGTCCTCGTTGAAGAGGGGAGCGAACCAGTCGATGTGCTCGACCGATATGCAGTTATCGAGCGAGCCAGCTAGCGAAAGGCTGTGTTCGGTAAAGAAGTGGCTCGAAACCGGCACATGGTTAGCGGCTGCGGCTGCGGCCGCCTTGCGGAACTCGCTGTAGCCGCCCATTCGTTGGAGATCGGGCATTAAAATGTCGGCCGAAGTTGCGTCGATCATCGCTTGCATACCGAACCGGGTGTACTCGGTCTCGCCTGAAGCGACCGGCGTATCTAGTGCGGCAGTGACCCTGGCTTGCCCCGCAAGGTCGCCTGCCGCGACAGGTTCCTCGATCCAGCCCAGGCCGAACTCTTCGAGCCGACGTCCAAGCCGTATCGCCTCTTTGGTGGTGAACTTCTGGTTGGCATCGACCAGAAGACTGATCTGGTCTCCTACCGCTTCGCGAACCGCCCGAACCCGGGCGACGTCGGTGTCAGGCGAATCGCTGCCAATCCGGAGCTTTATGGCGGTGAAGCCTTGGTTGAGGTATGCCTGAGCCTCGGTGACGAGTTCTTCGACGGATGCAGTGAGCCAAAGGCCTGAACTCGCGTACGTATCGATCTCCTCGCGGCAGGCGCCGAACATGCGGTAGAGAGGCAGGCCCGCCAGCTTCGAAGCTGCGTCCCAGCAGGCAACATCGATTGCCGATAGCGCCGAAATCGTGATGCCCTTGTGCCCCGTGGGGTTGATCGCCCGCCAGATCGAATGCCAGATGCCTTCGGTTTCGTGCACGCTTCGGCCAACCACGAAGGGCCTGAAGCCTCGGATTGTCTCGTCGAACGCTGCGAGCCGGTCGCCGTTGATCACGAAGACGTACCCTTGGCCCACAACACCATCGTCTGTTTCGATCTCGACCAGAACACATCCGGCAGACGTCATTGCGTGAATCGCTGTGCCGAGCGGCTTCGCAAACGGAATGTTGACGAGCGTCGTGTCGAGCCGAACGACTGTGCTCAAGACTTGTATCCGGGGTCGAGTTGGTCGAGCATTCGCAGTAGCGCTGGCCACTCATTGACCCCAAGGGGAAAGTGGTCGTACTGCCGCTTGGACAATTCCCAAATATCTTTCGGGCCCGGGTCGATTTCCATCCCTGTCGCCTTCGCTGCCAACAGCGCCCGGCAACCCCGGACGAAATAGTGCATCACCATGAATGCCTCGCCGGCGGTTTCACCCACGGCGAGAAATCCGTGGTTGCGCATGATGAGCATTCGGTTGCCTTCCATGTTTGCCGCCAGACGTTCGCGCTCTTCGAGCGTGAGCGACAATCCTTCCCAGTCGTGATAGCCAACCTCGCCGTACAGCATCGACGTGTCTTGGACGATGTGTTGAAACCCATCCTTTAACGCGGTGATTGCGAGTATGTCGGGAACATGGGCGTGGAAGACGACCTTCCATTTTGGAAAGTCATTGTGAATCGCCGAGTGGATGACAAAGCCTGCGGTGTTGACGTCGGCGGGCCCCTCGAGCACATTGCCGTCGCTGTCGACCTTGATGAGGTTCGACGCGGTGACCTCGTTATAGAGGAGCCCGAATTTGTTGAGAAAAAAGTCGTGGTCGGTGCCCGGCACACGCATGGTGATGTGGTTCCACACGGTGTCGTCGTAGCCGAAGTGAGCCGACAGACGGTACAGCGCAGCGAGGTCGACTCGGGCCTGCCATTCGTCGCCGGTGAAACTCCCAGCGTTTGCGGCGGCGAAGTCGTCGCTGGTTACTTCTTTGTTGTGCGTGCTGGTCACGTTGGCTCCGGATTGTCGGCTGGTGATTGGTTCGCTGCTCTTCGGTGCAGGATAAGGCTGTTCTGCTGCTCGATCATCTGTGCAACGAGTAAGTGCGGCGCAGCGGCGCCGAACGTTGCTTCTGCTCGTTCGTAGAGTTCGGCGACTCGGGCCATGTTCGCGAGGTCGGCCCCGACGCTGTTCGCCAAGCTCATCGCCAGGCGCATGTCTTTCGCCGCATGGCCGATCGGGAACGAAGCGTCGTAGGTGCCTGTCAGGATTTCGGGACCATAGGTTTCGGCCACATAACTGCTTCCTGCGCTGTTCTGAATCAGTTCGAGCATGACCTCGGGTTGCACGCCGCCCTTCACGCCCAGCAGCAGTGCTTCGATGAGCGTGATGGTCTGTGTGTAGCAGAGCGTGACTTGGGCGATCTTTGCCACGATCCCCGCGCCTCGGGGACCCAGGTGGGTCACGTGCGTACCAATGACGTCGAGCAACGGTCGGATGCGGTCGAAGTCGGCATCGTTGGCGCCTACATAGATCGATAGCGTGCCGGCCTGTGCCCCCTCCGGGCCACCCGAGACCGGCGCGTCGACGATGCTGACGCTGGCCTCGGCTGCTGGTTGATACAACTGGCGCGCCGTTTCGAGATCGTTGGTCGATAGCTCGACCCAAATCGAGCCTGGTTTCATCGTCGCGATGACGCCGGCGCTGCGGCCATCGCCTAGTCCAACGGCAGCGATGTGTTTGGGTCCGGGTAGCGAGGTGAACACGATGTCGGCGGTGGCTGCGGCCGCTTCGGCCGTGGAGTTGGCCACACCGCCGAGCGCAACGAGGGCGTTGACCTTTTCGTTGTCGAGATCAACCACGGTCACGGGGTAGCCGGCTCGAAGCAGGTTTGCGGCGACACCTCCGCCGATGTTTCCGAGACCGATGACGGCTACACGGGGTGGCTCTGACACCTCAGTCGACCAGTCCGTCGACGAGCACCATCTCGCGTTCGTAGTGCAGCGGCGTGGCCCGGCCGTAGTAAGTGATTGCGTGGTGTGGCCGGTTCATACGGTACGGGTCGTGCACGTAGGTCGGCAGGGCGATGTAGCGGGCGGTCGGCCCGACGATGCGAGTGACCCGGTGCAGGGAGAAGCGGCCCTTGAATAGCTGTAGATCGGCCGGTTGTAGGTCGAGTTCGAACACGCCTTCCCGGCCGCCTTCGAGGATGTACTGCACCTTTTCGAAGTTTTCGGCGTCCGGACTTCGGATGTCGGGTACATATTCGAAGACGCCACCTTGGTCGGGGCGCTGCAGGAGGATGCTGACCGTGAACTCGTTGCCGTCGAAGTGCCACGGGAAGTAGTGGTCGGTCTGCATCACGCCATAGGGGTTGCGTCCGAGCGGATCGGCCCACTGGTAGATCGGCTTGGGTGTTCCCAGACATTGCCAGATGAAATGGGTCATGACGTTGGAGTCGTAGATGCGATTAAGCGGTGAGGCGGGGCCAAGCAGATCGGAGTTGATAAACCCGCTCATGCGCTTTTGGAGGGTATTGCGAGGATGTGTTGCTGGGAGTGTTGGGTCTTCCGGCGAAGCATATGGGTTGTGGTCCTGCTCGGCCCAGAACGTTTCCGGTGTTAGTCGTTCCGCTTCACCGAGCATGGTATTCACGGCTTCGGGGCGGATGAAGTTGGAGATTCGACAACAGCCGACAGCGTCCATTTGTGTGCGAGTCTCGGCGACGAGGTCCGACCGGGTCGGGGAGTCGAGTTGGTGGATTGGATAGGTATCGAGGTCGATCAACGCTTCGAGATCGTCGATCGATTGCGCGGTGGCTCGGGCAGCTTCTGACACGTCAAGAAGCGTAGGAGCCGGCTGGACGTTCGTCCAGTACTGGACTGTTGTGAACTCTCACATACTCTTCACCGAACCTTGACGACCGAGGTTCGGTGGCTGTGCACACTGGGCTCATGGAGCCCCTTGAGCCTGTTTTTCGGACCCGCCCCGAACCTTCATTACTCGTCGCCATCGGGCTCGGTGCAATCGTAATCGTCCTGATGTGTACCCAGCTGACCTACCTGCTCGCTGACGCAGGGCCAGAGGTCTTTGGGGCGCGCTCGCAAGTGCAGTACGCCGGCTCGAGTTGGGTCGAGACCGAGTCTGAGCGCGTGAATAGTCGGACCTTGTTGGAGCCCGTCGCTGCTGCTCACAACATTGCTATTGACCATTTCGAAGCGAAATGGCAAGCAGGTCAGATCCCTGGCACCCAGATTTTGCAATTCGAGTTTGTCGACGCTGACCCGGTGGTCGCACTCTCGGTAGTCGAGTCGGTGACTCGTCGATACCTCGCCCAAGCCGAGGTGGCAGCGTCGGAACCGAACCCCGCCGCGGAAGCCTACCGGCTACTTGAGGCTGAGCTTGTTGAGGAGTTGGCAATAGTCGAAGCGGAGATCGAAGAGTTGATGGGCTTTGGGGCCTCGGTCGAGTTGACGGCGCTGCTTCAAGAGAAAGCTGCGATTCGGGCATCAGTCGATTCGGTTCGACTGGCGATCGTGCAGCGATCGATCTTCGGTGAGGAGAAGCTTGTCCCTCGGCTGGTAACCGAGCCGTTTGTGCTCAGCGACCCGGTCGGCCCGTTGCCAGCTCGGCGTGCCGTGTTCGGCTTTCTCGGCGGATCGACGTTGGCGCTTGGCCTCGGGTTTCTTGCGATGCGAATCTCGGCAAACCGACGGGAGCTTCCTTCGGCTTCTGTGGCAACCCCAAGCGGACTCCTCGGCGCCTAGGCGGCACGCAACTAGGGGTGCAACGGTGGGGTCGAACGCCATCGTTCGGCGCTGTGGGTGTTCCGCTGCACGGTCTTCGCAAAAATTCACCGCTGGCGTTGCATAGCTCGGGACCCGTTCCGTAGAGTTAGCACTCGCTTATTGAGAGTGCTAACCGCCATGGAGGCGAAGGTATGAACCTGCAACCACTTGAGGACCGCATTGTTGTGCGGCCCGCAGAATCCGAAGAAACCACCGCAAGTGGTCTCGTCATCCCCGATTCGGCCAAGGAGAAGCCCCAGCAGGGCGAAGTCCTTGCCGTTGGTCCCGGACGCCGTTCCGAAACCTCGGGTGAACTGATCCAAATGGACGTCGCAAAAGGCGACACCGTCGTCTACAGCAAGTACGGCGGCACCGAAATCAGCTCAGCTGGCGAAGACCTGCTCATCCTCAACGCTCGCGACGTTCTCGCGATCGTGAAATAAGGAACCTACATATGTCAAAAATTCTGAAGTTTGATGACGAAGCCCGTCGTGGCCTCGAGGCAGGCGTAAATAAGCTTGCCGACGCCGTCAAGGTAACGCTTGGCCCCAAAGGCCGTAACGTTGTCCTCGACAAGAAGTTCGGTGCACCGACCATCACCAACGATGGTGTTTCGATCGCTCGTGAAATCGAGCTCGAAGATCCATACGAGAACATGGGCGCACAGCTCGTCAAAGAGGTCGCTACCAAGACCAACGACGTCGCCGGTGACGGAACCACCACCGCAACCGTGCTCGCACAGGCACTCGTAAAGGAAGGCCTCCGCAACGTCGCTGCTGGCGCCAACCCAATGGGCCTCAAGCGCGGCATCGAAGCAGCTGTTGCAGCCGCGGTCGGCGCAATTGCCGAGCAGGCAGTGCAGGTCGACGACTCCAAGAGCAAGATTGCTCAGGTTGCATCGATCTCGGCAGCTGACGAAACCGTTGGCAAGATCATCGCCGACGCAATCGACAAGGTCGGCAAAGACGGCGTTGTCACGGTTGAAGAGTCCAACACCTTCGGCATGGACCTCGACTTTGTCGAGGGCATGCAGTTCGACAAGGGCTACTTGTCGCCATACTTCGTCACCGACGCAGAGCGCCAAGAAGCAATCCTTGAGGACTGCTACATCTTGTTCAACCAAAGCAAGATCAGCTCGGTTCAGGACCTCCTTCCTGTCCTCGAAAAGGTCATGCAGGCAGGCAAGCCGCTCCTCATTCTCTCCGAGGATGTCGACGGCGAAGCACTTGCAACCCTCGTTGTTAACAAGATCCGCGGCACGTTCAACTCGGTCGCTGTGAAAGCCCCTGGCTTTGGCGAGCGCCGCAAGGCAATGCTCACCGACATGGCAATCCTCACCGGCGGTCAGGTCATTGCCGAAGAGGTTGGCCTCAAGCTCGACGGTGTAACCCTCGACATGCTCGGTCAGGCCCGCAAGGTCGTCATCACCAAGGACAACACCACCATCGTTGAAGGTGCTGGTGACTCCAACGAAGTTGCCGGACGTGTTGCACAGATCCAGCGTGAGATTGACGACACCGATTCGGATTGGGATCGCGAGAAGCTCCAAGAGCGTCTTGCCAAGCTCGCCGGCGGCGTTGCTCTCGTCCAGGTTGGCGCAGCCACCGAGGTCGAGCTCAAGGAAAAGAAGCACCGCATCGAAGATGCGCTGTCCGCAACCCGTGCAGCAATCGAAGAGGGCGTTGTCGCCGGTGGCGGTACCGCACTTGTGCGTGCCAAGTCCGCTGTCGAAACCGTCACCCGCAAGAAGAGCCTCACCGATGACGAGCGCACCGGCGCAAAGATCGTTCTCGCAAGCCTCGACGCACCAGCTCAGCTGATTGCCGAGAACGCTGGCCTGAACGGTGCAGTCATGGTCCAGAAGGTCGAAGAAGCTGAAGGCTCCATGGGCCTCAACGCAGCGACTGGCGAGATCGTCGACCTCATCGCAGCTGGCGTCATCGACCCAGCCAAGGTGACCCGTGCAGCAATCCAGAACGCAGCGTCTATCGCAGCGCTTCTGCTCACCACCGAGGTACTTGTCGTCGACAAGCCAGAGCCTGAAGGCGCTGGCGGCGGCATGCCAGACATGGGCGGTATGGGCGGTATGGGCGGCATGATGTAGGACCCTTTTGCTGCCAGCGGCTCAGCCGCGATCTTGGCAGCAGGTTCCTACGAACTTCCTCCCCTTCGGGGAGCGTTCATTCGCCACGCAGGCTTTACGCCTGAGGCGGTGAAAGCACTCGAAGCCACGAAGGCTTACGCTGGAGGCGGCACCTGCAAAGGTGCCGCCTCTTTGCGTTTTGTAGCCCACCCCGTAACCGCCGGCGGAAAATTTGTGGTCGGTGAGCGGGAAGGGCCCCGATGGGGACCACAGATTTTCCGGCCGTTAGAAGAGGTTGGTGACGCCGGCGTAGGTGATTTGAGCGAGGACGGCTGCGATCGCGACGATCAGCAGCACGAACCATGGCGCTTCATGCCATTCTCTACGGACGCTTCGCAAAGCGTTAACAACGACCGGACCCACGGTGTTAATAGTGCCACATTGCGTGTGATTTGGGAAGGTTTGCGCAAACTCGCTCTTCACTGGCCCCAACCGTTGCTCACCGCGTGGTGCACCCGTCGTGTTCGGATCTTTGCGGGTAGTGTCCGGAACGTGAAGCACACGATCGAGATCCCGAACTGGATCGAGCTCGCCTCGACCGTTCGTGGCGCTCGTGATCCAATCATGGTCGGGCCGCGAGAAACGTCGTGGAACACCCGAACCCCAAACGGGCTCGGGTCGCTCCGCCTCACCCGCACCGGCCCGACAACCGTCGATGCGCAGGCGTGGGGTCCGGGCGCCGACTGGATGATTGCCCAAGCGCCGAAACTGCTCGGCGCCGCCGACGATATCTCCGGCTTCTCGCCGCCGCCCGGCCGTCTCGCCGACACATGGAATAAACGCCCGTTCCTGCTCGGCCGCACCGATCGGCTGTGGGACTCGCTCATCGGCGGAATCCTCGGACAGAAGGTGCAGGCCAAGAACGCGTACGCATCTCGGCGCGAGATCGCAAAGCGTTACGGTGACCCGGCTCCAGGGCCTGGCGGTGGCTGGATCTTGCCGTCTCCCGAACGTGTTGCCGATATGGGATACAGCGACCTGCATCCGTGCGGAGTCGAGCGCAAGCGGGCCGAGATTATCCTTCGGGCTGCCCGAGAGATGCCGAGGCTCGGCCAGCTCACAGCGAGCAGTCCCGAACAGGTCGCTGCTCGCCTCGAACGAATTCGCGGCATCGGCCCATGGACGACCGCAATGATTACGGCGACCGCAATGGGAAACAGCGACGCCGTGCCAGTGGGCGACTACCACCTGCCCAACACCGTGGCGTGGCATCTCGCCAGCGAAGAGCGCGGTAACGACGCCCGGATGCTAGAACTGCTCGAGCCGTGGACGGGCCACCGGTGGCGGGTGCTTCGACTCGTAAAGTCGAACGGATCGGCTCCAAAGCGCGGACCGAGGTTGTCGCTCACCGGCGACGGGCTCAACATGGAACGTGGAGTCGGCGTCAAAGACGGCGGCAGGTCACGGCCGCCACATACCACCGCCAGCAGAGAAACATGGGACACAAGATGAGTGGATTCACGACCGTGCAGATCGATGGGGAGATGGTCGATCCGGCCACGGCGTCCATTCCGGTCACCGACATTGGGTTCATCCGTGGCTACGGAGTTTTCGAAGTGATGCGCGTGTTTGATGGCGTGTGCTTTCGGCTTGTGCCGCATCTCGAACGGTTAGCGAAGAGCGCAGCGATGCTCGGCATTGACCTTCCTCCGGTAGACGAATTGAAAGCGTGGTGCAACCGGGCGGCATCGGGAATGGATTCGTGCATGATCCGACTGTTGGTCTCGGCTGGAGATGACCCCTTCGAAACCCCTGCGAGGGTTGTTGTTGCATCCGAACCGTTGCCCAGCCGCGAACTGGTGCTGACGCTGCATCCACTCTCGGCGCCGTGGCATTCCGACGGTGCCGAATGGGAGCTGCTCGGGGCCAAGACGCTCTCCTATGGAAACAATTTCGGAGCGATTCGCCAGGCGAAGCTCCACGGGTTCGACGATGCGTTGTTGATTGGCCGATCGGGTCGAGTTCTTGAAGGTCCGAGTTTTTCGGTCGGGTGGGTTGTCGAAGAAGACGGACGCGCCATTTACGAAACGCCGTCCCTCACCCTCGGGATATTGGAGTCGATCACACGACAGCTCGCGTTCGACGCGGCCGAGGATGCTGGTATTGAGATCCGTGAGGTCGAGGTTGGACTCGAGCGCCTTGAGGACGCGAGCGAGTTCTTTGCGCTTTCGACACTGCGCGACACGTTGTCTGTCACCTCGGTTGGGGAGCGGGCGTTTCCCGTTGGTCCACATACCACGGCGCTTCGCGAAGCCATGGCCGACCGGACCGCTCGCGAACTTGCTTCGATAGCCTGAGGGCTGTGGACGAATTCCAAGAACGCCCTGCCCCATCGCCGGCCAAGCTGCTCGGCCAGTTCAACGACTGGGTTGCTGAGACCGAGATGCCGGGTCGCACCATGTCGTACCTAAAGACCGGCTTCCTGCCCGAGATGCTCGCCGCGAAGATGGAGAGCACCAATGGCGACGACAAGATCGCTGCGATGCTCGAGTCGTGGGTGGGTTGGGAAAAGGGCAAGACTCGTCCCGAAATTGTGTTGGCAGTGTTGAAAGACCAGGGTCTGGTCGAGCTGCTCACTGAACTTCCAGAGTGACTATGGCGGTCCCCGAACGCGGCGGGCCGCAAGTAATCCCAACCCCAGATGATGTGCGGCCTGGGGTCGTTCCGACATGGATTGGGTATCGGGGACCGGACACGATTGGCGATGTTCAGCGGGCTCTCGGCGCATACGTTCGGTCGGAAGTGGTTCGGGGGCCGGCTGTTCAGCGGCCTGTAGAACAAGGTCGACGTTCTGCGGTGCTCGTGGCGATCTATGACGGCGCCGATGGTCCAACGACGATCCTTACCCGTCGCCCAATGCACATGCGCAAACACGCTGGTGAGATTGCGTTTCCGGGCGGGTCCTTCGATGAGACGGACGAATCGCTCTGGCATACGGCACTTCGCGAAGCCGAGGAAGAAGTGGCGCTCGACCCAACGCTGCCACAGCGTGCAGGCGAGCTCGACTCGTTCATCACCGGCGCCAGTTACTCACTCGTCCAGCCGATCGTTGCGACGTTGTCTCAGCCTCCCACGCTTGTGGCTTCGCCTGACGAGGTCGATGTGATCCTCACGGTGCCGTTGCGCGAGTTGCTAAGCCCTGGGGTTTACCGCGCCGAGGACTGGTTTTGGAACGGGGAATGGGTGCCCATGCACTTCTTTGATCTCGTTGGCGACACGGTTTGGGGTGCAACATCGCTGATGTTGCACAATCTGCTCGAGGTGTTGGCCAGTTAGCTGGCGATCGATGTCACAAGAAAGTTGTCGCGGATCGTTTCGACGAGCGCGTCGATTACTTCGGAGTGCTCGCCGGGAGCTGTTCGAAGCACTTGGTGGACGCCGGGAAGGCCGTGCAGCGTGGTTGGTGGAGTCCATTCGACGACGTCATCGCCGAGGTATCGCGCATTCATCGCTGCTACTCCAAGGCCAGCTCGGACGGCCTCGCGGACGTTGGCCGATGTGGCAGCGGTAAACACCGTTTTGAATTCGATGCCTGCGTCATCCATTGCAGCGTGGGTGTACTTGTTGAAAAAGCAGCAGTCGAAATCGAGGAATGGGATGGGTTGTTTCGAGAAGTCTTCACACGCGTTGGTGACGAACACGAGGTCATCGGACCACAGCACGATGTCGGTCTTTTCGATCGATCTGTCACTCACTTGGATCAGGGCTACGTCGACTTCGCCCGAGTGAACTCGTTCTGCGAGGGCGGGAGAAGGGTCGATCGAAAACTCGACTTCGATTGCGGGATGGCGGCGGCGGAAGGCGCCGAGGATCGAGGCGACTTTCGACATGTCGACCTCGCCGTTTGAGCCCATGGTGACCTTTCCTTCGAGGTCTGAGCTTTCCAGGCGTGCAACGGCGGCGTCGTGGCGTTCGACGATTGCTTGTGCATCAGGGATGAGCTCGCGCGCGGCTCTTGTTGGGCGAAGCGAATGGCCTTCTCGTATCAACAGTGGTTGACCGGCCTTGGCCTCGAGTCGACTGACCTTGCGGCTTACTGCAGATTGGCTCATGTGGAGTTGACGTGCAGCGTTGGTCATCCCGCCGGTCTCGAGGACGGCAAGGAGGACACGGAGTGATTCGACGTCGAGCTGCATGCCATAAGCCTACCTCACGACAGTATGACAAAATGGAATAAAAAGTATGCAAATATGTCGCTTGTGAATGGTTGGGTCTGCCGTGACAATACATTCATGACCACGATCACAAACACTCAACAGCAGCCCTGCGCAGTTTCCGCTTCCCTACATTGCGAGCTCGCCCTTGTTCCCCTGGCGGTCGAAGGCGCCGACCGGGTTGGAAGTGAGGTTGGAACTACGGTGGCGAAGGCAGCAGCCCATCTGCGCCACGGCCTCCAAACCTTTGGTCGAGGGCTCGTCGCCCTCGCTCGAGCAGTGCCGAAGCACAGCCTCTCAACCTCAGCTGTCAGCGCGGCATGCACCGACGGCGTGCGTCCCCCAATGCCCTAGAAGAACCCACGGGGCCTGGGCCCATATGCGCTGCGGTCACCACCTACTCGTTGCCCTCGCCGCTAGCTTGAGGGCGATGAGCTACGAGGCGCCGATGTCCAACGACGAGTTTCGTTCGGCCGGACACGAGATGATCGACTGGATTGCCGACTACTGGGAGCGCGTCGATGCGCTTCCGGTGTTGAGCCAGACGAAACCCGGCGATCTCCGTTCTGCCCTTCCAACGTCGCCGCCGCAAGGGCCCGAAGCGTGGGCCGACATTATGTCCGATGTCGACGAACTGATCGTCCCCGGTATTACCCATTGGCAATCGCCGAACTTCTTTGCCTACTTTCCAGCGAACGCGTCACCACCGTCGGTCTTGGGTGAGCTTTTGTCGGCGGGTCTTGGGGTGCAGGGCATGCTGTGGGCGACCTCGCCGGCCTGCACCGAACTCGAAACCCATGTGCTCGACTGGATGGTCGACATGCTCGATCTCCCCGACCGGTTCCGGTCCGGTGGTTCTGGTGGCGGGACTATCCAAGACTCTGCGTCGTCGGGAGCGCTGGTGGCGATTTTGGCGGCCCGAGAACGGATTGCGGGACAGTTCCGATGGGACGACCTTGTGGCCTATGGATCCGAGCACGCCCACTCATCGATGCTGAAGGGATGCAAGATCGCTGGGCTTCGAGAAAGCCAGGTCCGAACAATTTCCTGCGACGACAACTTCGCAATGGACGCCGCCGAACTACGCCGCGCAATGCGCGAGGACATCGCCGACGGCAAGCGGCCCTTCTTTGTGCAGGCAACGACCGGCACGACCTCGTCGGGAGCGTTTGATCCAATCGCCGATATTGCCGACGTTTGTAAGGACTTGGTGGCGTGGCTGCACGTGGACGCTGCGTTCGCCGGGGTAGCCGCTGTTGCCCCCGAGCTTCGTTTTGTCAACGACGGATTGGAACGCGCCGACAGCTATACCCTGAACCCGCATAAGTGGCTGCTGACGAACTTCGATTGCTCGCTGTTCTATGTGGCTGATCGCCAGCCGATGCTCGCAGCACTCAGCGTTGTGCCCGAGTATCTGCAAAACGCGGCGACCGACGATGGTGAGGTTATTGATTACCGAGATTGGCAGATCTCGCTCGGTCGTCGTTTTCGTGCTCTCAAGTTGTGGTTCGTGATTCGAACCCACGGTGTGGAAGGCCTGCAGGCGTTTATTCGCAGCCATGTTGCGATGGCTGAGGACTTTGCCGCCAAGATCGACGCGCACCCGAGCTACGAACTGGTCGCGCCAACGTCGCTTTCGCTCGTTACGTTCCGTCATGTCGATGGCGACTCGGCGAACGAACGGATTCGCGATTCGATCAATGCGAGTGGCGAGGCCTATCTCACCCATACGCGGCTCAACGAACAGACCGTTCTCCGGATGGCGATTGGCGCTGTTCGAACCGAGCAACGCCACGTCGACGCGCTCTTCAGCCTGTTGGCGATGCTCGCCTAGGGGTGAGCTCGTGATCGACAGTGTCGGCACGGGCTGCAAACGGTGCTGGCTGGGCGTCTCGGGGTAGGGATAACCCGACTAGATTGACCACTTCCTGATTTCCGGGGAGAGCACCGTGGCTGAGTTTGATATTGGCAAGGGAAAGACGGCGCGTCGCGCGTATGGCTTCGACGACATCATGATCGTGCCGACCCGCCGAACGCGCGACCCCGAAGACATCGATCTCACGTGGGAGATCGACGCCTACCGATTCGATCTGCCATTTATGGCCTCGGCGATGGACTCGGTGGTAAGCCCTTCGACGGCGATCGAAATTGGTCAGCAAGGCGGCGTTGGGGTCCTCAACCTCGAAGGCCTGTGGACCCGCTATGAGAATGCCGACGGGATCCTCGAGGAGATCTCGACGCTCGACAACGCGGCGTCGGTGCAGCGGATGCAACAGCTGTATGAAGCTCCGGTTATTCCTGAGCTCATCGTCGAACGAATCGCCGAAATCAACGCGGCCGGTGTGGTCAGTTGCGCGGCGATCAGCCCACAGCGGACGAAAGCACACATCGATACGATCCTCACGGCTGATCTCGGCATGCTCGTGATCCAACAACCCGTCCTGTCTGCTGAACACGTCTCGAACAACGACAGCGAGCCGCTGAACCTCAAGACGTTTATCCGAGGCCTCGAGCTTCCGGTGATCGTCGGTGATTGCGCGAGCTACGCGGCCGCGCTGCATCTCATGCGCACTGGCGCTGCGGGCGTGCTCGTTGGTGTGGGCACTGGCCGGGCCTCGACGGTTCGCACCGTGCTCGGCATTGGGGGACCGCAAGCTACGGCGCTCGCCGACGTGCGGGCTGCTCGCATCCGACACCTCGACGAGACCGGCGTGTACACACAGATCATTGCGGACGGATCAATGGCGACGGGCGGCGACGTTGCCAAGGCGATTGTTTGCGGTGCCGACGCGGTGATGCTCGGCGCTCCGCTTGCCGCCGCTGTGGAGGCCCCTGGCCGTGGGTGGCATTGGGGCGTGCAGAGTGTGCATCCAACAGTGCCCCAAGGTGGCCGAGTTCCCGTTGAGCCGGTGGGTACGCTCGCCGAGATCATCCATGGGCCGTCTCATGCCGACGACGGCTCGGTGAATCTTGCGGGTGGCTTGCGTCAATCCATGGCGATGTGCGGATATACCGACCTCAAAGACTTTCAGAAAGCAGAGATTCTGGTGAGCCAGAAATGACCATTCCAGACCCAACCGAAGAATCGGTTCTCGTCGTCGATTTTGGCGCGCAATACGCACAGCTGATCGCTCGTCGAGTTCGTGAAGCGAGCGTCTATTCCGAGATTGTTCCCCATACCATCACCGCCGATGAGGTTCGGGAAAAGGCCCCGACCGGCATCATCTTTTCGGGAGGGCCGAAGTCGGTTCACGTCGATGGGGCCCCAATGATCGACCCCGCTGTCTACGACCTCGACATTCCAATGCTCGGCATTTGTTACGGCGCGCAAATGATTGCGCACCAACAAGAGGGTGTTGTTGGGCGAAATGAGCGAGGCGAGTATGGACGCACCGAGCTGTCGGTTGGGCCCGAGCCTGGCGCACTTCTCGACGGCACGCCGCAAGTCCAAACCGTCTGGATGAGCCATTTCGATGCCATCACTGAGATGCCCGATGGCTTCACCGTGACCGCATCGACTCCTGACGCTCCGGTTGCGGCATTCGAAGACCGTCAACGCGGTCTCTATGGCGTGCAGTATCACCCCGAGGTCGTGCACACCGAGCACGGCCAGACCGTTATCGAGCGTTTCCTCAGCGAGGGGTGTGGTGCGGATCGGACATGGACGATGGCCAGCGTCATCGACACGCAGGTCGATCTCATCCAAAGGCAAGTGGGTAGCGAGGGCCGCGTCATCTGTGCGCTTTCCGGCGGCGTCGATTCTGCCGTTGCGGCTGCGCTTGTCCACAAGGCGGTGGGCGATCGGTTGACGTGTGTGTATGTCGACACCGGGCTGATGCGAAAGGGCGAGTCTGACCAGATTGTCGAGACCTTTGAGCGCACCCAAGGCATCGAGCTCATTCATGTCAGCGCGGCCGACCGGTTCTTTACCCACCTCGAGGGCGTCGTCGACCCCGAGACCAAGCGCAAGACCATCGGTGAGCAGTTCATCCGTGTGTTCGAAGCAGCAAAGGCGCAGGTTGTGGGTGCGCAATATCTGGTGCAGGGCACGCTGTATCCCGATGTGATCGAGTCGGGCACCAGCGATGCCGCAAAGATCAAGAGCCACCACAACGTCGGTGGCTTGCCAGACGACATCGAGTTCGAGTTGGTCGAACCGCTGCGGCTGTTGTTCAAGGACGAGGTTCGAACAGTCGGAACTGAGCTGGGGTTGCCCGACGAGATTGTGTGGCGTCAGCCGTTTCCTGGCCCTGGCCTTGGCGTTCGCATCATTGGTGATGTGACTCCCGAAAAGGTCGCGGTGCTGCAAGAAGCCGACTTCATCGTGCGCGAGGAAATTCGCAACGCGGGTCTTGAACGCGAGATTTGGCAGGCGTTCGCCGTGCTTCCCGGGGTGAATTCGGTCGGGGTGATGGGTGATGAGCGCACCTATGCCGATGCCATCATCATTCGAGCTGTTACGTCGGAGGACGCAATGACTGCCGACTGGGCGCGGTTGCCGTACGACCTGCTCGACAAGATGTCGAACCGGATCATCAACGAGGTCGCGGGCGTCAATCGTGTGGCGTACGACATTACGTCGAAGCCGCCCGGCACCATCGAGTGGGAGTAGGCGCGTGAGCAGCGAACTGCCCGAGCTCGGCGCCGATCCAGCCGAAGATGTCATCGCGGCGATGGCTCGTTTTGGGCGGGTGCTGTTGCAGGTCGACGACGAGCATCTCGAGCTCGAGACGCCGTGTGATGGTTGGAATGTGCAGGCGTTGATTAGTCACGTCGTGCTCGGTGATGCATCGGTGCCGTTGCTCTTTACGGGCAACCCGTTGCCGTCGACCATCGCGATAGATACGTCGATCTTGGGTCCGAACCCGGTGGCGACGTGGCGGGGGACTGCTTTGGCCGCGATCGAGGCGTGGCGCGCCGAGGGTGCAATGGATCAGGTTGTGCAGCACCCGGTCGGTGAGCGGCCGGGGCATGTGTTTGCCCGGTTCCGTTTGGTCGATGTGCTCGGCCATACGTGGGACCTCGCGCACACGATCGGTGTCGACGCTGAAATTCCTGACGAGTTGGCCGAAGCGGCGCTCGACTTCCTTTTTCCCATGCTCGATGAGCTGGCCGAGTCGATGGTGTTTGGTTCGCCTGTCACGCCGCCGCCCGATTCATCAGCCGCGGTGCGCTTCCTCGCCTTGATTGGCCGCAACGCAAATCAGGGTTTCTCGATTCCATAACGCAGGTTCGAGTAGCAGCGGTTTCGACGAGCAGCGTGAGCGCTGAGCTCACTCATTCTGGTTGGCTGTCTGGACGCTCATTCAAGGTGAGGGTCCAGGCCCCTGCGGGTTGACGGCCATCATCTGTTTCGGTGCGGCCGAACACGTAGACGGTGTCGTTCCACTCGTCGATGGCCCACAACTCGGTGAACCCGTCGGCGAGTAGATCCGGCGACGCCCGGGTGGTCCACACGTCTTGGTCTGGGAGGTACTCCCAAACGGCACCGTCGCGGTCGATGGCCGATTCGGCATCGTCAGGGTCGATCAACCGTCCCACATCACCAATCGCAATCACCGTGCCATCATCGAGCGCCGCAACCGACCGGGCGATTCCGGTTTGCACGCCGCCGTCACCGCTTCGAATGGGAAGGACGTGAATGTTGCCGACGCCATCCGCGTTGGAGATCACGGCGAACGGATTCGGAGAGCTGTTGGTGTTTTGTTCGCCCACTGCGAAGATCTGGCCGCCATCGATGGCCACACCCCAAAACTGGGTGTTGGGTTGCGGCTCGATCAGATTGGTCCAGGTGCCGCCTCGCCGAATGAGCATGACTCCGACGTCTTGGCCATCGATCGTCTCCATGCCGACGGCTACCGCAAGGTCTCCCTCGACCGCAATGTCGCTGATGACGCCGGGTTCATCGCCCAGATCTATCTGGGTCCAGGTGGGGTCTTGCCACGACGGTTCACCGCGCACTTCCCACAAACCCGTCACTTCGTCAGCGCGGCTTCCGCCAACGAGGAAGGTCGGATCTTGTGAGGTGTCTTCGACCGCGACACGAAGCTGGTCGCGTCCGGGCCCGGTGAGTTCTGCGGGAGTCACATTGGTGAACGCCGACGCTTGGCCTCCCGCCCACGCAATCCCATCGAGGCCCGGCGAATCGCCGACCGAGAGAAAGGTTTCGCCATCGATAACGCCGATAGACCACATGCGGTGCGGACCCGAATCGCTGAAATCGCGTTGGACAGCGAAGCCGTTGTCGTCATCGAGGGTCCACAGGATCGACCGTTGATCGCTCACCCGTTCGCCGTCACCGGCGCTGCCCACGATCGTTAGGCCAAAGCTGTTCCTCACCGAGTCAAAGACCACACCGTCGGTGCCATCAGGAAGCGCGAACACGTCGCTATCGACGGGAGCGAACTCGGGTGTTGGCGTTGACGTCTCGCCGCCGACATCTGTCGAGTCGCCGGTTCCGGGTTCTTCGACCGGATCGTTTGCGCCGTCGTCGCTGCCACTGCCAGAGCTATTGAGTGCGAACAGGGCCCCAGCGCCGCCAATGACGACGAGCCCGAGTAGGAGCACGAGCCACGGCGCTCGGCTCCGGCCACTCGTCTCGGGATCTGGAGGGTTACTCGCGGCGGCCCGGCTGGTCTGTGGCTCCGAAGGTGCTGCTTCAACAGGCGTTGTGTCGGGGCGTTCGGGCTGTTGGAGGACCGAGGTGGCCTGGGAAGGCCGTGGCTCGGCAACGGTGAGGTTGGCATCGTTGGACGGGGAAACAGACGGTGGCGTCGGGACGTCGGCCATATCGATCGGCACCGTCAACCCATGATTGGTGTCGATGTCATTGCGATGATCTGTTGTCGTTGCGCCTGCTGTGCTCGTGTCGCTGTCCTGTTGATACATCGGCGTTGGGGCCCGACCGAGTTCACGCTCGATGTCGTTCAAACGTTGGCCGAGGCCCTGGGCGCTCTGGGGCCTGTCGGCGGGGTCCTTTGCCAGAACCTCGTCGAGCAAATCGCTGATCTGCTGAGGGATATCAAACGGGGCGAGTGACGGCGCCGGCTTGTCGAGAATACGCCGGATAATCATTGCCTTGTTGTCGGCAGCGGCCGAGGTAAACGGCGCCCGACCGAGCAACATTTCATACATGGTGATGCCCAGTTGGTAGATGTCGCCGCGGCCGTCGAAGCCGCGGTTGTGAAACACCTCAGGTGGGGTGTAGGCGAGCGTGCCAATGATCGACTGTGCAGCAGTGACTTGGCTTTGCCCAATAAGCCGCGCGATTCCAAAGTCGGTGAGCTTGGCCGTTTCGTCATGTAACAGGACGTTGCCTGGCTTGACGTCCCGATGTAGAACGCCGCTTCGGTGGGCCACGTCGAGGGCCGAACACATCTGCACCGAGATACGCAAGGCATCTCCCCAATGCAATGCGCCTTGGTCCTTGATGAGGTCACGGACCGATCCGCCGTCGACGTACTCGAGCACCATGTAGTGCTCGCCGCTCTCGGTCTCGCCGGTGTCATGGACCCCAACAATGTGTGGATGCCCGCCGAACGCCTCCATCGTCATGCGTTCGCGCTCGAAACGGCGAAGATCGTTCTCGTTCGTCGAATGCGCGTGCAGAACCTTGATCGCAACGAGCTCGCCGTCGGCGTTTGCAGCGAGGTAGACCGAGGCAAAACCGCCCGTTCCTAACCGATTGCTGATCGTGTAACCCTCAATGCTGGGCAATGTCACGGTGACGATTCCCCTCGGTACTCGTGATCGTTCTAAGTCTTACATGTTTCATGTGAAACGCGGCGGCGAGCTGGGCCGAAGTCGAGACTGCCCGCGACCTCGGTAACGTCCGATGATGGGTTCTTGGGAAGCAATCACCACCTTTGTCCGGCGCCTCCCCGCAAAACAGCGTCGCGTTCTTGCCCTGTCACAGCTATTCCTCGTCATTTCGGTCAGTTTGGAATTGCTGATTCCGCAGCAGATTCAGCGGATTATCGATGACGGAATACGCAACGAAGATGTGTCTGCAATCATCTCCATTTCGCTCGTGATGGCTCTTTTCAGCCTCGGATCTGCCGTCTTTGGTATCGCTGCGTCCCGCTTGACTTCGGCGGTGAGCACCGAGGCAGCACATCAGCTGCGCATGGACGGATACGAACGCGTCACCGAGCTGTCGTTCGGCGACATCGACCGGTTCAAGACTGGGGCGTTGCTCGTCCGCTTAACTTCCGATGTGTCGATCGTGCGAAGCGGCTCGATCATCGGCGCCGCCATGCTCATCCGGGCACCGGTCATGTTGCTAGGAGCGGTCGGGCTGATCGCGTTCGAAACCCCGCAACTCTTGCTGCCGACCTTTGCTGTCATCTTGGTCATGACGGGCATCATCGTGGTGATCGTGCCCGGTTTGAGTCCCCTGTATCGGGCCCAGCAACAGCGTCTCGACGGGCTGAACACCGTTCTGCAAGAGAACCTCGCCGGTGTGCAGGTCGTGAAAAACTTTGTTCGTCAACCGCTCGAACTTGAACGATACGAGGAGCGCAACGACGATCTCTACGATGCTGCGCTTCGGCCGGCTCGACGTATTGCCGTCATGGAGCCGAGCTTTATGACGCTGTTGTTCCTTGCCGTGTCGGGTGCGCTCCTGCTGACGAGTAGCGGGGGAGCGGGCTTTCTTACCGCTGGCGAGCTCGCCACCTTCTTTAACTATCTCTTTGCAGCGATGCTGCCAATTGCCTTTCTTGGGTTTGTGCTTCCCGAAATTGGACGAATGGCCGGTTCGCTCGGGCGCTTGATGGAAGTCATCAACGCCCAACCCGAAGTCGCCGAACCCGCCGTGCCAATTGCGCTCGATCGGGTCCGCGGTTCGATCGAGTTCGAGGACGTGTCACTGCGCTACCAAACAGATTCGAGTGGCGACACCGAGCCGACGTCGCCCGTGCTCGATGGCATTTCGTTCGTCATCGAGCCGGGGGAGACCGTCGTGATCCTGGGTGCGACTGGTTCGGGCAAGACGTCGCTCGTCAGCTGTATTCCTCGCTTCTATGACGTGACGGCTGGGACGGTTCGCATCGATGGGCACGATGTGCGAGACCTTGCACTCGATGACTTACGCGCCAACGTTGCCGTGGCGTTGCAGCAGGCCAACGTGTTCACGGGTTCGATCGGAAGGAACATCTCGATGGGACGCGCATCGGCGAATGCCGATGAGGTTCGGGCCGCCGCCGAGTCGGCCGACGCGCTCGCGTTTATCTCCGCCCTCGAGGCCGGGTTCAACGCAAACGCAACCGAGCGGGGCAACAACTTGTCGGGTGGGCAACGTCAACGGATCGCCCTCGCCCG
Source organism: uncultured Acidimicrobiales bacterium (assembly GCA_938084885.1). GTDB lineage: Bacteria > Actinomycetota > Acidimicrobiia > Acidimicrobiales > SHLQ01 > SHLQ01. The sequence continues at coordinate 12,203 of CALKGG010000077.1, read as the reverse complement.
AGCCTTGGTCGCCGAACCCCAGATCCTGATCCTCGACGACACGACCTCGGCGGTCGACGTCGCGACCGAAGCTCGAATTATGGACAATCTCGACGAACGTTTCGCCGACACGACGGTGATCATGGTCGTCCAACGGGTTACTGCAGCGCTCAGCGCCGATCGCATCTTGCTGCTTGACCAAGGGCAACTCATTGGCAACGGCACGCACTCAGAACTGCTCGCAAACAGTGCGCGCTACCGAGAGATCGTCGAATCCCAACTCGGGCCGCTCGACGAGATCGAGTCGCTGCTCGACCATGGGGCCACACCGTGACCTCGGCCTCGACGAATCCAGCACGCCAACCGCGGTCCGATCATCCCGGTGGGTTGGTAACCCTCCGCCGCCTCGCCCGCTACCTGTTCCTTCGCCCGATCGTGGCGTCGGCATCGGGAATTCTGTTGCTGGTGGCGCTTGTTGCGCAATCGGTTCAGCCGTTCCTGTTTGGCCGGGCGGTCAACGACCTCGCTGATGGGTCGACCGACCGCATTGGCTCGCAAGCAATGTTGATCATTGTTCTGGCCTTGCTCACGTGGTTGCTTCGATGGATCGCCGCCAACCTCATCGCAATCGCAGCGCAGCACGCAATGCGGACGTTGCGAGAAGAGCTGTTCGAGAAGATGCAGACGCTGTCGCTCGGGTTCCATCAGAGCCGTTCCACTGGTGAGATCATGAGTCGTATCACCTCTGACACTGAGGTCGTCAACACGTTCCTGTCGTCGTCACTATTTGGGATTGTTTCGTCTGCGATCCAGTTTCTGGCGGTCACGATCATCATGTTCACGATCGATGTTCCGCTCGCAATCGTCGTGATTTTGCTTGCACCCGTGTCGGCGGTCCTGATGGGCCAAGTCGCCAAGCGCGTCGGCAAGAACTTTGCGGCCTTGCAGGCCTCGGTGGGCCAGATCAACGGCGTGCTCGAAGAGAACGTCACTGGCCAAAAGACGTTGCAGGCCTACGGACAGGCTCGCCCGTCGCTCGCCGAGCTGCGGGCGCTTTCCGAAGAGGCCCGTGACGCCGACAGAACCGCATCGTTTCTGGCCTTCAGCGTCATGCCGCTCGTACGGCTGGTTTCAAACAGCAACGTTGCGGCGGTGGCGTTGGTTGGCGGCCTTCGTGTGGTGAGCGGTGCAACGAGCGTTGGTTCGGTCGTTGCGTTCCTTGGCTACTCCCAACAGTTTGCTCAACCGGTCGGCCAGATTTCGAGGTCGATGAATCAGGCTATTCAGGCAGCCGCTGGCGCGAGCCGCATCTTCGAACTCCTCGACGAGATGCCGACCATCATCGACGACGCCGATGCCGAACCAATCGCCCACGCTGAAGGAGACGTCGTGTTCGATCAGGTCGACTTCTCCTACGAGGCCGGTCGACAGATCTTGTTCGAGAACTCGTTTCATGCAGCGCCCGGACAGATGATTGGGCTCATTGGGCCGACGGGGGCTGGCAAGTCGACGATCATCAACCTCATTGGTCGCTTCTACGAAATCGATGACGGAGAGATTCGCCTCGATGACAAGCCACTCGTGTCGCTTGCCGTCGACGACCTTCGCCTTCGCGCTGCGGTTGTTCTGCAAACGCCGTTCTTGTTCAGTGAATCGGTGATGTACAACCTCAAGTACGGCCGCTTCGATGCCACCGACGATGAGTGCATCGCTGCGGCAAAGGACGCGAACGCCCACTCATTTATTTGCCGTCTACCCAATGGGTACGACACGGTGCTAGGCGAAGGGGGCAACAATCTGTCGCAAGGTCAGCGCCAGCTCATCACCATTGCTCGGGCCATTGTTGCCCAACCCGATGTGCTCATTCTCGACGAGGCAACGTCATCGGTCGACACTCGCACCGAACGCGAGATTCAGGTGGCGATGCGCCGGCTGATGGCAGGGCGCACGTCGTTTGTGATTGCGCATCGACTGTCGACTGTTCGTGACGCCGACATGATCATCGCCCTCGACAATGGTCGAATCGAAGAGATGGGCACGCACGATGAGCTGTTGGCAAAGAAGGGCTTCTACCACGGCCTCTTTATGGAGCAGTTCCGACAAGCGTCGTAGCCGCGCACCTGGGGTTGTTACAGCAGGTCTTCGGCGGCTTGGCGGACTTGACGGTCCCGGTCGTTGAGCGCCTCTTCGAGCGCAGTGGTGACCTCGGGGGTGTCGAACGGTGCAAGAGCGAGCACGGCGCGTCGGCGCACCGGCGCTCGATCCTGAAGTCCAGCGAGGATCGCCGGTAGCCCATCGGGGTGGCCAATTGCGCCGAGTGCTGCAATGGCGGCCTCCCGACAAATCGATACCCGGTGATCGGACGCGGTCGAAACCAACGCTGCGATGCTTTCGGCGTCGGGTGCTTCGCGTTCGCCAAGCGCCCATGCTGTGGTTTCGACGACGAGGTCGTCCTCGTCGGCTAGGCCGGGTACCAGTTGGATGTGTTGGCGATCGAAGGCGAGCTCGATGGCACGCACTCGAACGTCGCGATCATCGTCGCTCAGCGCGGCGTTGAGCAGGTCGTCGGTGAGGGCGTCCATTCGTTGGAGCGAACCGAGGGAGAGTGCACGGATCTGTGGGTCCGCGTCGCGTTGGGCCTTCTGAAGAGCTGCAACATCCCCGTCGGCTTCTGCGCGGATGAGTTGTTGTCGGGAGCTCATTGCTCGGTTTTGCCCAATCTGTAAGGGGTGGTACCCATAAGAATACGGGCACGTGAGTATTCGAGACGATTTAAGTGAGAGGGGTTGAGTCCGATTGGAACCAATACATCAGAGTCTTCTGGAGAACGAGATGGCATTTATAGTCGTATATCAGCGAACCGATGGCAGTTCTGCTGTTGAGTCCTGCTCTGATCTTGACGCGGCGGTGGAAGCCGCTGAGCGCCTGCGCAACGTCGATTCCATCGAGCGCCCTCGGATCTTTGAGACCAACGAGATTCGATATGATTTCCAGCCGTATTACCGGATCAACGTTGTTGATCGGGCCAGCGGTACCGCGGTTGGCACAGCTATGCAGAACGATGCTGCAGCTATGCAGAACGATGCTGTAGCTATGCAGAACGATGCTGTAGCCGATTCCGGCTCGACGGCGGCGAGCGCGATCGACGCGACCACCGCCGACGCCCGTCAAAGCAACGGCCTGTTCGGCGACGTTCCCCAGCCAGATGCCGATCTTGCCGTCGACACTGGCTATGAATTTTCAGAAGAGGAGCACAACGTCGTTGTCGAAACCGAGCCGACCATGGATGGAGCTGCAGATGCGGTTTCGCCAGTCGAACCCGAGGTGACAACGACGCAAGCTCCTGAAGTTGTTCCACCAGATGCTCCCGACGCGGGAATCGACGACGCGTTGTCACCTGAGGGTGCCGCTGGTGCCGCTGGTGCCGCTGGTGCCGTTGCAGCAGCCGCCCCCAAGACCGGCCTGTTCGACAAGTTCGTCAGCAGCCTCGAGGGCAAGGGCTCCGCAGCCCAGAATGCTGCCAAGAGCACGACCGATGGCGTCGGCACAGATCTCGGCGACATCGACACCGGCAGCATCGACCCAGGCAGCATCGACCCAGGCGAGACAATCGACGAGCTCACCAACGACGTGAACCCACGAAGGGGACTGTTCGGCCGCTAGGCCGGCCGTTGGCCGAGAGCAGGTTGACGGTCAGCTACTGCAGGTTGACGGTCAGCTACTGATGGCCTGCTCGAGCAGGAAGCCAGCAACGAGAAGAACCCCGCCGATCGATGCGGCGACAGCAACGCCGAGAAACACCAAGACAGCGATCAGCAAGAAGAATGACGTCACCCGTCGGAGCAGCGACGGGTAGGCGTCAGCGCCGTACTCGGCTTGGGCTGGAGTTTGGAATCCAACACCTAACTTTTGTATGAAACTTCGCTCGGGCTGCGGTTCGATGGGAAGCTGTCTGTGCGACGATGGGTTATCTGGGCGTGGCGCAATGCTCGTCATATGTGCTTACCCTCCTTCACCTGAAATCGATATCGGGAATTGTATTGGATACCCACCAACAGAAATCGTCCACATCAACACGAGCCTCGGTCTACCCGGTGGCCGCTCTAATCCCCCCAACCGAGGAGTTTCAGCGTGTCTGATGCGGTCAAATCCGCCCCTACCGTAGCAAACGGCGTCGACTACTACGGCGCGCCGACCCCGGAAGAAGGTTCGAGCGTGGGTCGCAAGCTTCTGGGCGTCTGCTTCTTCCTCGGATTGCTCGCTGCCGTTGCCGCTGTCGTCATCGAGATTCCGTACTTCTCACTCGAACCGGGCAACACCTTTGAGACCGAGGACTTCGTCGCCGTCGAGGGCACTGCATCGTATGAGAGCGAGGGCGAGGTCTTCTTCGTAACCGTCACACAACGACGGCTCACACCAATCAGTTGGCTCTTCTCGTCGCTACGTGATTCCGATGAGATCTTCCATGAAGACCTCATCCTCGGCGACCAGACCATCGATCAGCAGCGTGAAGAAAATGCCCAACTCATGTTGACCTCGCAGAACAATGCGGTGGCCGCAGCGCTCGATCACCTCGGCTACGAGACCGCCGTGCCTGCCGGGGTTGTCATCATCGACGTCGTCGAAGGTGGCCAGCTCGATGGGGTCCTTTCTCGCAACGACGTCATCAGCCAGGTCAACGGCCAAGACATCACCCAAGCACGCGAGCTGTTCGACTTGCTCAGCGCAACCGAGTCGGGAACGGTCGAACTCGTGGCGGCACGCCCCGGCACCGAACCGCGAACGATCGAGGTTGAGCTCACCAACGACACCCGCGGCTTCCTCGGTGTTGCCGGTGGCGAAGACCCGGTGGGTGAAGGTGCTGGTGCCTTCCTCAGCGAGATCATCGAGGGTGGAGCGTCCGACGGATCGCTGGCTCCCGGCGACCGAATTATTGGTTTCGAAGGAGCCCCGGTGGCGTCGTTCGACGAGCTGATCGAGCCGCTCATCAATCGTCGCGCTGGGGACACGGTCGAGGTTGTGGTCCAACGCGGTGACGAACAGCTGACCTTTGACATCAACCTCGGAGTTCGGGCGTTGGAGCGTGCTGGCATCTTTAACGCCGACACGCAGTTCCGTGACGCCGAGCTTCCCTTCGACGTGGGCTTCACCACCGAAGATGTCGGCGGGCCATCTGCGGGGCTTGCGTTCTCGCTGACGGTTCTCGATGTCCTCACCGAGGGCGACCTGACCGGCGGAGCAAACGTCGTGGTTACGGGTTCGATCGATCGGGTTGGCAACGTTGGGCGAGTGGGCGGCCTCCACCAAAAAGCGTTCGCCGCTCTCGATGATGACGCCGACGTGTTCATTGTTCCAGCGGGCAATGTCGACGAGGCTCGGGCCGCAGTTGGCGAAGATTTGCGCATTGAGCCCGTCGCAACGCTCGACGAGGCCTTGGCAATAATCGCCGAGTTTGGCGGGAATGCAGGGGAACTTCCGACCGACGGAAGCTTGTAGGCCAAACGGTTCACCATCCGGCCCGGCGGCGGCACCTACTCTGGTAGGTGATGACATCTGATCCCGGAGCTCTCTCACCTAAACAAATCGCAAACGCCTCGTTCGATACGAAGCGTCGCGGGTATGACCCTGCCGCGGTCGACAAACACCTCAAGGCTGCCGCGTCGACGGTGACGAACCTTGAAGGCGAGGTCGTTTCGCTCGCAGCAAAGGTCGAAGCGTTGTCCGCCGAGGTCGCATCGGCAAAGAAGGCGGCTGAAGTCGCGTCGCAAGACCCGATCGAACTCGATGAAGTCGCGCTCGCCGACCGCCTTGGCCAAGATGCAGCCAGGGTGCTGTCTGAAGCACGGGCTGCTGCGGCAGACCGAATTGCCGAGGCCGACAAGGAAGCCCAGAGCATTCTCGTCAAAGCTGAGGAGACCTATGCGGCTCGTTCGCAGGAGGCTGACGAAGAGGCGAACCGTATTCGGTTGCGTGCCGGTGAAGAAGCGAACCTCAAAGCCCAGGAGGCCGAGACGGTCGCAGCGGAGATTGTTTCTTCAGCTCAAGCCGATCTTGAATTGGCTCGATCGGAAGTCTTTTCTGACCGCGAGTCTGCCGATGTCGAGGCCGCCCAGATCATTCGTGAAGCCGAGCTCGCTCGCCGTCAGATTCTCGGCGATCTTCTTCGTCGCCGTGGCGCAGCGAAACGTCAGATCGAGCAGTTGCGTGCTGGCCGAGAGCGTTTGCTTGCGTCCCATGAGGCAGTGCGTCGGGCGCTCGATGAGATAACCGAAGAGCTCAACATTTCAATGTCAGAAGCTCGCGCCGCGGCCAAGACTGCCGGACATACGGTGTCGGATGGAACAATCGAAGAGCTCGAGGCCGAGATCGAAACGGCACGGTTGACGGGTCTGCTCGACACTGGGCCGGTGCCGGTTGTGCGTTCGCCTGCGTTGCCGACGAAGTCTTCGGCCAATCGAGCCGCAGCGAGCGTTGATGCAGCGGCTGATGATTCGGCAGCGCCGAACCAACCCGACGCGGGCGCGAGTAGCGACCCTGCGCCGACCGACGCAGCAGTAGACACCGACATCGAAACCGTCGACACCGACACTGAAACCGTCGACACCGACATCGAAACCGTCGACACTAAAACCGTCGACACTGAAACCGTCGAGGCCAGCACCATCGAAACCGTCGAGGCTGAGACGACGCAGGCCACCGACGCGACCACCGAGGTCGCGGCCGAACGGACCAATTCGGGCGATCTGGCCGAAGTTGTCCAACTGGACAAGGCCCGCGCCGACGTCGATACCGCAAGTCACCCGGCCAAAGGTCGAGAAGCCGGCAACGGACGCAACGGCTCTGCAACAAAGAAAAGCCAGGCCACCAACGACAGCTCCGACGCATCGGTGCCGACCGCCCCCGACAACAACACCACGGTCGAACCAACATCACCTGCCAAGCTCGTCGCTGCTCCCGACCCGGTCGAACCAGCGGCCGATGATTCGGTGGGCAGCCTCTTTGCGTCCTTGCGCTCGGACAACGCCGAGCCTGTCGTACAGAAAAAGTCGACGGCGAAGAAGAAGACCAAGACCGATGTGTCGTCGTCGAAGACCTCGTCGAACGCCACCAAAGCAGCTGCGCCAGCCCGGGCCAAGACAGGATCGAACAAGACAGGATCGAAGAGGGCCAAGCCAGTCGCGCCACTCGTCGATTCGTCTGCCCTTGCCCGCCGCCTAAAACGAGTGCTCGCAGACGAACAAAGCCGTGCAATGTCGCAGCTCAAAAACGCCGAGGTCTTGCCAGATCTCGAAGCTCTCTTGTTCAGCGAAGCGAATCATCGTTCCGGCTATTGGAACGAAGTGCTCGACCAGCTCGACGACCCCTTGCTCGCAGGCGCAGAGGCGTCGAGCGCGATCGATGGCCTCGTCGACACCATCCGCCGCCGTGTTGCAGCTGCGCTCACCGCCGCCGATGGCGATACAGAGACGGCAGTTGGCTCGTTGCGGAGCATCTACCGCGAGATCAAGACCCAACAGATTGGCGATACCGCCGACGCCGTCTCGAACAGCATGCTCGCCCGGTCCTGATCGCGACGACTGCTTTGTAAGAGTTGTCTCACGTGGCCATGTTTCGGCCCGACTGCCAGAGACATTGACTTTGGGGGCGTTAGCCTAGAACCCTCATGAGCTCCGAGACTGAACAAGAGGCGAGTGCAAGTCGACCAGGGCGAGGGCGAGTGTTCGCTGTCGTGTTCATCCTGGGTTTCTTGGTACTTCTTGCGTCGCTGCGAGGCATCCTTACCCTCTACACCGACTACTTGTGGTTCGACGATCTGGGCCGTACGTCGGTCTGGGCGGGAATTCTCACGTCACAAATCGTTCTTTCGGTCGTGTTTGTTGCGATCTTCTTTGTGTTGGCGTGGGTGAACCTCGTCATTGCCGACCGGATCGCACCTGCCTTGCGGCCACCGGGTCCCGAAGAAGAATTGCTCGTCCGTTGGCACGAAACCGTGGGCAATCGCAACGGGCTGATCCGATTCGTGATCGCCGGCTTCTTCGCCCTCGTTGCGGGCGCTGGTGCGGCTGCGGAGTGGAACGAATGGATTCTCTTTAACAACCCGGTCGATTTCGGCACGGTCGATCCGATCTTTGGCCGCGACCTGTCGTTCTACGTCTTTCGGTTGCCGTTCCTGACCTTTGTCGTCAACTGGTTTTTCGCGGCGTTCATCATCATCGGCATCATCACTGGCATCTGGCACTACATCAACGGCGGCATTCGCATTCAAACCGTCGATCGCCGCTCGACCCCGCAGGTCAAGGCACACATTTCGGTCATCTTGGCAATCCTGGCGCTGCTCAAGGCAGCCGACTACTACTTGCAACGGTTCGAACTTCTCACATCGACCCAGGGCACTCGCCGCGGCGCATTCTTCACCGATCTCAACGCGTCGCTTCCGGCAATCCAGCTGCTGCTGTTGATCTCGCTGTTCTCAGTCGTGCTGCTGGTCGCCAATATTTGGCGTCGCGGTTGGGCCTGGCCATCGGTTGCCGTTGGCCTGTGGGCACTCATTGCCGTGCTCGCCGGTGGCGTGTATCCGGCCGTCATCCAGCAGTTTCAGGTGGCGCCCGACGAACTCACTCGTGAGCGACTTTTCCTCGAGCGCAATATCGAGGCGACTCGGATAGGCGTTGGGCTCGACCAAGTCGTCGACGGTGCGTTCACCTTCGACGACGAGCTGTTGACCCGTGAAGAAGTGCTCGCAAACCCGGGCGCGCTTGCGAACCCGAACCTGCTCGACCCACGAATCATCGACGACTCGTTCACCCGGAACCAGCAGGACCTTCCCATCTACGACGATTTCGCCGGAAAGGTTGACGTCGACCGTTATGTCATCGACGGCGAGATCACGCCCGTCGTCGTCGGCGCCCGCGAGATCGCAAGCGACCCGAACGTGTCATGGCAGGTTCGTCACGCCAACCGAACCCACGGCTACGGATTTGTCCTCGCCCCTGCGAACCAGTTCAGCAGTAACGGCGAACCCGAGTTCCTCATTGGTGACGCACCGCTCGAGAACGAACTCGAAGACACAGTGCTCATCGACCAGCCGCAGATCTACTTCGGTGAGGGTGTCGATCACTACGCCGTAACCGGAACAACCGAGGTCGAGTCCGACTTCATCGAGGGCTTCGCCTATGACGGCGATGGCGGTGTTCCAATGTCGAGCCTCTTCTCGAGGATCGCGTTCGCGTTCCGGTTCAGTGCAATCGAGCCGTTGATCTCGGGAATTATCACCGACGAGACCGAGGTGTTGTTCGCCCGCGACGTCACCGACCGAGCGCAGCGGGTTGCGCCCTTCTTGCAATACGATTCGAACCCGTACCCAATCGTGCTCAACGGCGGCATCTCCTATGTGATCGACGCCTACACAACGTCCGATCAGCTGCCGTACGCCGAGTTCGCTGACGTGGGATCCATTGGTAACCAAGACGACCTTTTCCGCAATTTCAACTACATCCGGAACTCGGTCAAGGTCGTGGTCGACGGCTTCGACGGCACGGTCGATTTCTACGTTGTCGATACCGAAGATCCGCTTCTCGGCGCATACCGGCAGGCCTTCCCCGAGATCTTCCGAGACGCGTCGGAAATGCCCGACGAGTTGCGTGCTCACCTGCGCTACCCCGAGGACCTCTTTAAGATTCAGACCACGATGTGGGGCCGCTATCAGCTCGACAACGTGACCGAGTTCTTCACCGGCGACCTCAGCTGGGCAATTGCCTCGAACCCAGGTGACTCCGAGCCCAGCGGCGGCGTGATTGCCGTCAACGATCCTGTCACGGGCGTTCCGAGCCTCTCGGCAAGTCCGGTCGATCCCTACTATCAGGTCACGCAGCTTCCCGACGAGGACGATGTCACGTTCGTGGTGTCGAGGACATTCGTGCCTCAAGACCTCCCCGAGCTCAACGCGTATTTTGTTGGCCGCGTGGACAGCAACGGTGTTCCCGAGCTGCGTCAATATCGGTTGAGCGCCGGCGAGAACGTGTCGGCTCGCGGTCCGGTGCAAATCGACGAGCTGCTGAACTCAGATCCCGAGATTTCCGAGGAACGTACCGAGCTTGGTCGGGGTGGCTCGGAGTTCTTGTCGGGCAACCTCGTGCCGCTGCTCGTCGAAGACTCGGTGGTGTATGTCCGACCGTTCTATGTTCGTCGTGAACGAGCAACCGAGACACCAAACACCGTCACCGAGCCACAGGTGCAGTTCGTGACCGTCGTCCAAGAGCAGCGTCTCGGCTTCGGCCCAACATATGAGTCGGCACTGTCGGAGCTGTTCAACATTTCACTCGACGAAGCAGTCGCGCTTCTTGGCAGCGACCGTCTGGCGATTCCCGACGGTGACGATTCCACGCGGGCGCCATCGGGAAGCATCGATCTCGACAGCCTTCCGCAAGAGTTTGTGCAACGCCTCGACGAGATCTTTGAGCAGTTCAATGCTGCCGAGGCCGCCCTGCCCGACTTTGCCGAGTTTGGCCGGTTGCAGCAAGAGGCGCTCCGCGAACTCGAAGACCTCCAAGATGAAGTCGAGGCGCTTCAGGGCGATGGCGATGTGGCCGAGGAAGATCCCGACTCGGCCTAGATCGGTACCCGATCTTTACCGGCGGGTTGGTTGCCAGCCGGTTTGGCCACTGCTCGCTGGCGAGCGGGGAATGTCGTTCGCGACCCGAAGATGCGTTGCTGGTTTCTGGTTGATGATCAGCGTGCCGTTGGCGATCTGTTCTTCCAGGAGTGCAAGTCGCTCGGTGACTATGTTGAGCTGATCGACGACCGAAAGCAGGGTCTGCTTGTCCTCGACGGTAAAGACCTGGGGCTGATCGTGCAGCTGGATCGGGACTGAAGGTTGTGCGGTCATTCGCGGTAGGGCTTTCGTAAAACGCCCGCTTACGGCCCCTCCGGCTGAAGTATCGTAGTACCGCTTCGCGGTCTTGGGTAGGGATGGTCGTGCGGCTCGCTTCGATACGAGGTCATTGACTACGGTGCGTCAATGACCGACGCACTCACCACGATCGACGCCGCCATCGAGTCGCTCCTCGCCGAGCACAACCCGACGACCATGTCGACGATCGAGTTTCGGGGTCATCAATACGATGCCGGCCTCGGGATCATCCATTTCCCTGCCGGCCGCGGCGGGATGGGGCTGGCCCCATCGCTGCAACGCCATATCGAGAAGCGTCTACTCGAAGCCGGACGCGAGCCCGAAGACCCAACGATGTTCTTTCGTCATCTGGCCGGGCCGACCATCGAAGCCCATGGCTCTGACGAGGTGAAGGACCGTTTCCTTCGCCCGATGTTCACCGGTGAGGAACGCTGGTGTCAGTTGTTCTCCGAGCCTGGCGCTGGTTCGGACTTTGCAGGTTTGGCAGCAAAGGCGATGCGTGACGGTGACGAGTGGGTGGTGAACGGGCAAAAGGTTTGGAACACGTTGGCGCATCTCGCCGACTTCGGAATGCTCGTTGTTCGCACCGACCCTGACGTGCCAAAGCATCGGGGCATGACGTACTTCGCTGTCGACATGGCGAGCACCGGTGTCGACGTTCGGCCACTGCGACAGATCACCGGCGAGGCCGAGTTCAACGAGGTGTATCTCACCGACGTTCGAATTCCCGACAACTTTCGCGTGGGCGAGGTAGGCGAAGGCTGGCGTGCGTCACTGACGACGTTGATGAACGAACGAACCGCCATCGGTGGCGGCACCCCCAAGCGCGGCGGCGGAACTATTGGCGAGCTCATCGACGTGTGGAACACGTTGCCCGACCACGCTCGGACTCCCGTACGCCGTGAGGCGGTCATGAAGCTGTGGGCCAAGGCCGAAGCGCTCAGACTCACCAACATTCGAGCTTCGCAGAATCGTACGGTCGGCAACCCCGGACCCGAAGGGTCTGTCGCGAAGACGATGTTCGCCGAGCTCAACAAAGAGGTCTACGAAGTTGCTATTGGCTTGTTGGGGTTGGCCGGGCAGGTCGACTACGACTTCACGTATCGTGCCCCCGAATCCCTCGATGTGTCGGGCACCGGCAGCGGGCCTCGTTACGCGTTTCTTCGGGCGCGGGCGAACAGCATCGAGGGTGGAACGTCAGAGATCATGCGCAACATTCTTGGGGAGCAGGTTCTCGGGCTTCCGGGCGAACCTCGAGTTGACAAGGAGATTCCGTGGATCGATGTGCGTCGAAGTTAGTGGAGTGATGGAGTGA
>CALKGG010000076.1 GCA_938084885.1 uncultured Acidimicrobiales bacterium | reverse complement strand
GAGCCCGAGTAGTGGATGGCAGTTGCGCCGGGGATCTTCTGCGCCTTGTGGAGATGTCCGAGCGCGACGTAGCTGGTCGACGGGGAGAACAGTTGGGCAGGAAGTGCGTACTCGTCGGAAAGGTGGGCTGGGCGTTCGCCGCCAGCTGCGCCTCCGCCGAGCACGAACCCGTGAGCCATTACGACCTGCTGCGCCCCATCTCGACGGGCGAGCGTGAGGGCGTCGAGGATGCGCCCAATTCGCTCGGCGTAGAGGCCCTGCAGTTCGTAGGCTTCGAGCTCCATAAGCGCATCGGCGCGCACGACGCCTCGCTTTGACACGAACGGCAACGCGACGATGTCGACGAGTTCGGTCGCCGGGCCGTCCTTGCCGTCGACATCGATGTCGAGCGGTATGACGCCGCCGTCTTCTGGCCGCCGCGGTTCGGCGATCAGATGGATATTGCCGAGTGCGAATACCTCGGTCAGCGCGTCGAGACGGCGCGGGTTGTCGTGATTGCCTGCTATGACGACGACGTGTTGTGTCACCGACGCCAGCCCGAGCAGTGTCGACCAGACGATCTCTTCGGCTTCGGGCCCGGGCGTTGCGGTTTCGAAAAGGTCTCCGGCCACCAGCACAACATCGACCTTGTTGTTGCGGGCAATGCCGATGATCTCGTCGAATACGTCGCGATGTTCATCGGCGCGGCTGATGCCTCGGATTGTTTTGCCGACGTGCCAGTCGGATGTATGGAGGAGCCGCACGGCGAGCTAGAGCCCGGCAAAGGGGTCGTCGCCGTCGCTGCTCGACCGGCGGGTTGCTTCGGCGCTGCGCGTGGCCCATGCGGGGAACGGGAACTCGATGAGCAGCGGAATGGGTAGTCGAGGCTGGCTCAGGTACATGGTTCCGGGTTTGAGAATCGTTGCTCGTTGGCGTTGGACCCCGGGGAGGAACCCGTATTGGTCTCGTCCGGCTTCTGCGGTGTCGAGGCGGCCGACGACCCGGACTGCGCTGTTTGCCACGATTCGACGCTCGACCTCGCTGGCGGTCTGTTGGGCGCCGATCAAGATGATGCCGAGCGAGCGGCCGCGCTCGGCCACATCGAGAAGGATCTCTTTGATCGGGCTCGACGAATCTCGCGGCGCATACTTGTTGAGCTCGTCGAGGACGATGAACTGCAAGGGCTTTGCAACACCAGACGCTTCCTTCGCGTCGAAGGCTTGCCGTAGGACCACGCCGACCACGAACCGTTTCGCCCGGTCGTGTAGCTGGTGAATGTCGACGACGGTGAGCTGGTTGCTGTCGAGGTCGAGGGCGTAGTCGGGCGCGTTGTTGATGTCGGCTCGGATGAGGTGTTCGACATGGCGTATCGAGCTCGACAATCGGCGCACGAATGCGTTGATGCTGCCGCCGCTGACCGCCCGACCCGTCCACCGTTGATCGGGTTTGTCGTCGGGGTCGTCGGGGATGAGCTTGCGCTCGATGAATTCGACGAGCTCGCGGAAGGTGTGGATTGTGGCGCCGTCGATGCGAACAGCGCCGTCCAGCGACGGGCCGTGTTTGACCGCCGCTGCGAGTTGGGCGGTCACGGATTGGACGACGATTGTGTACTGCTGGCGTTCGTCTTCGGAATCGGCGAACAGGAACGGGAGCAGGTTCTCGCGACAAAAGGTATCGAGCGTCCAAAAGAAGGGGCTGACCCCGGTGGTTCGGCTACCAACGGCGGGGGTTGCAGTGTTGTCTCCTCGGCGAGGTGGCGCCACGATGCCGACGCTGGAGAACGGTGCAGGGGTTAGGTTGACGTGTTCGTACCTGGCTGCTTGATCGGCGGTGAGGTGGGCGTTGGGAGAGTCGAGGAACAGCAGATCTTCTCCTTTGACGTTGAAGATGAGCCCTTTTGTGTTGGATGCCTCGGCACCGAGCACGCCGCTGTTGAATAGCGAGTACAGCAAGAAGGTGGCATAACTCGTCTTGGTCGCCACGCCCGAGATGCCGCTGATGTTGATATGCGCGCCCTTGGTTCCGTCGACGAAATCGAGGTCGAGGAAGATCGGTTCGTTTTCGCGGCTGAGTCCGGCCGGTAGTCGCCGGGTGACACTGTCGAAGTCGAGGGCTACGTCGCGTTCATCGTCGCTGGCGATGCGCACTTCGGCGCCGGGAAGAGGTGGGACGAACACTTCGGGCACCACGCGGGTGACTTGCACCATGGCGGCCTCGGAGATCTCCGCTGGGAGCACTCCTTCGGCGATGAGAAACACGTCGCTGTCGAACGTTGCCCCTTCGTGGCGGGCACGCACTTGGTTGACGATCCCAAAGAGTGAGATGCGTTCTCCCGTCGGCAAGATGCGATCGATCGCCACGACGTCGTCGAGTTGCACGACGCTTCCTTCGGCAATGGCAACCCAGAATTGCAACGGGGTCGCGTCGTCTGTGCCTAATACTCTGCCGATCACGTTTCGGAGGCTACCTGTTCTCCCGGCAGTGCATTAAGGCGCGGGGTTCTGACTGCGATGCGGCGAGGTCGCTGGCACCTTTTCGAGGTGGCGAGCAATTACTGTTTGCGCCGTGAGCGACGGCATTCTTTCTGACCCCATCGACATGGACGCCCCGCGGCATTCAAAGCCCTCGTATCGTCCGGTCGCCGCCAAGATGGGTGTGGTTATCGAACATCGGTCGAGTGGCGTTGTGGGCGCGATCTTGTCGTTCAAACCGCAACAGGTCGTGATCCGAGATCGCCACGGTCGCGACCATACGATCACGCCTCGGCCGGGAGCATTCATGATTGGCGGTGAGCCCATCACCCTGCGCCAGCCAACCGTGCACGAAGCTCCCCCGACGGTGTCGTTCACTGCGTCGGGGTCGGTCGACCTTGGCGATGCGCCGGCGCGAATGGCGAGGGCGAGTCGTCTTTGGGTCGAGGGCATTCACGATGCCGAACTCATTGAGAAGGTGTGGGGAGACGACCTTCGTATCGAGGGCGTTGTGGTTGAGCAGATGGACGGTGCCGACGATCTGGTCGAACGGGTTAGCCGTTTTGGACCTCGTTCGGGGCGGCGCGTTGCGGTGCTGCTCGATCACCTCGTCGATGGGTCAAAGGAATCGCGAATCGCCGCTGGTGTGAGCGACCCGAATGTCTTGATCGTCGGACACCCCTATGTTGATGTGTGGCAGACAATCCGTCCCGAAGTTGCCGGTATCGATGCGTGGCCGGACATTCCAATGGGCACCGAATGGAAGCGTGGGGTGATGAATCACTTTGGCGCCACTGGCCACCCGGGCGTGTTTTGGAAGCGGCTACTCGATCGAGTGTCGACGTTCCGAGATCTTGAGATTCAAATGGTTGGCGCTGTCGAGCAGATGATCGACTTTGTGACCGCCGATCGATAACCGCCCGCCGTTACTTGGCGAGGAGCTCTTCGATGTCTTCGAACAGTGAGCCGTAGCCGGCCTGTTCGAAGGATCCGTCGTCGTTGATGTAGACGTAGGTGCGTTGACGAGTGACGCCGAAGCGGGTCCATAGTTCGGCGGTCTGATCGTCGACGTGTGGGAAGGCGCCAACACCTTGTTCTTCGACAAACCCTCGCATGGAGTCAGCGTCGCTCAGCCCTGGGACTCCCACGAACTGGACCCGATCTCCGTATGTTTGTTGTGCCTCTACGACCGTAGGGGACTCAGCGCGTCAAAATGGTCACCAGGGTGCCCAGAACCAGAGGACGGTGTCTTGGCCTTCGAACGAGGCAAAGTCGATACGTTCACCTTCGAGGTCAACGAAGTCGCCTCCGTAGATTCCAGGATCTGGAGCATCGCCGACAGCTTCGGACTCGCCTGCAACAGCGTCAGTGTCAGCCGCAACAGCGTCAGTGTCAGCTGCTGCGTTGGTGTCTGGCGCGGCGGACACATCGGTGCCACCCCCACAGGCAGCAGCAACGAGGCCGAAAACGATTGCCAGGCACGTCAAGAGCGTGCGAGGGCTGCGGCTATTCACAGGGGCGAGTGTAGCGGTCGTGGTTTGGTCGACTCGATCTGTTCATCGCAGTTTAAGAAATTCTCAGTCTTCGACTGTTGACGGCTTCACCGAAACGCACGTGTTGTCGCTAGCCGTGGCAAGATCAGCTATGGCACTTTCGGCAACCGAAGCAATAACGAGTCGTCGCTCAATTCGGGCATTCACCGATGAGGAAGTTCCCGACGAACTCCTTCGGACAATCCTTACGGACGCGGCGCGGGCCCCATCGGGGACGAACATTCAGCCGTGGAACCTCATCGTTCTTCGAGGCGAGGCCCGCAACGATTTGGTCGATGCGGTGCAGGCAGCCTTTGATGAAGGCGACAAGAAAAGCCAAGAGAACTACTACCCGACCGAGTTTGTCGAGCCGTATCTTGCTCGGCGCCGCAAGATTGGTTGGGACCTCTATGGTTTGCTCGGCATTGAGAAGGGCGACTACGACAAGATGGCTGCCCAGCACCGTAAGAACTACGAGTTCTTCGGCGCTCCCGTCGGCATCTTCTTCACCCTTCACGAGACCATGCAGTCTGGCGGTTGGATGGATTTGGGCCTGTACATGGCAAATGTCATGACGCTTGCACGCGAGCACGGTTTGGACACGTGCCCGCAGGCTGCTTGGCAAGAATTCGGTCATGTTGTTCACGAACATCTCGAACTCGCCGACGATCAGCAGGTGATCGTCGGTCTCGCTCTTGGTTATGAGGACACTGCTGCCGTCGTCAATACGCTACGAACCAATCGAGTGCCGTTGGAGGACTTCGTCGAGTTCCGCGGCTGAGGATTGCATATGTTGAATCACCTGAATCCATCGAAGGCGAGGCGTCGAGCGTGGGCGTTGTCGTTTGTTGTGTTGCTCGCTGCGTGTGGGGGAGGCAGCAATGACACAAGCACCGCCGCCGAAGCGTCACGTGCCCCAACGTCGTCGATTCCCGGTCGGCTCTCTGCTGAGGATGCAGCCGCGGCGGCTGCTGCGAACGAGGCGAGCTTGTCGACCGAGGCGGCCACCGTGTTCGACATTGAAGTCCTCGACGTTTCCGACGGCAGCGTCGCCACGCTCAATGATGTTGTCGTTGGCGACCGGCCGGTGCTGTTGTGGTTTTGGTCGCCGCATTGACCAACGTGCCAGCGCGAAGCGCCGGAAATCGAGCAGTTTGCTCGAGACAACGAAGACATTGTGCAGGTCGTCGGGCTCGGTACTCAGGACGACTTCGAGTTCGCCTACAGCTTTATTGAGCGCGGACAGATCGAACGAACCACGATGTTGTGGGATCCAAGTTTCGCGACGTGGTCGATCTTTGGGGTACAGGCCAATAGTCAGTTCATTGTGTTGTCGCCTGATCTTCAGAGCGGTAGCGACCTCGTGTATGGCTTCACCAATGATGTGCAACAACAGCTGGTCGAGATCGTCAGCGAGATATAGGTCTGCCTCGCACCGGTCGCGGGGTCGGCGCTGAGCTAGGCGGGATCGAGGAATCCGCTGTGGACCCAGCCGCCGGTGGCGAGTAGTGGCGTGCCGACCTGGATCCACACCGAGCCGTCTGGGAGGACGCTGCAGTCTTCGGCTTCGCCGAACGTGTCGACGACGGTGCCTGTTGGCAGTACGGCAATGACGTCGCCGTTCCCGGGCACGGCGCGTGCTCGAAGGCCACCATTGGCTGAGACGACCATTTGCTCACTCACTGGCAGTTGATCATTTCCGCAGGGATCTCCAAAGGCTGCTGGCCGTTCGTTGTTTGTGGAGGTGTCGGGGGCGGTAGGGGCGACTCCGTTGGCCGGTTGAAGGAATCCGCTGTGGACCCAGCCGCCGGTGGCGAGTAGTGGTGTGCCGATCTGAAACCACACCGAGCCGTCTGGGAGGACGCCGCAGTCTTCGGCTTCGCCGAACGTGTCGACGACGGTGCCATTGGCAAGGACGGTGAGGACTTCGCCGTCGCCGGGAACGCGGCGCGCTCGTAGGCCGCTGCTTGCATTGACTTGCATTTGTTCGAGAGCGGGTAGTTGGCCGTTGCCGCACGGGTCGCCGAATGCTTCGGGACGATCGGGGGCGGGTTGGGGCGCCGGTGCTTGTTCGGTTTCGCCCGCAACTTCGGTCTCGACTCCGGTTTCGGCCGACGCGTTGGCATTGGTGAGGTCGGCCGAGCCGGTGGTGGCGTCGTCCGATCCGCAGCTCGCTGCAATCACGGCCATCGCGGCGAATGCAACCTTCCACTTCTTCGTCATCATGATCCCCCGAACACGTTGCACTGCAAGGTACCACGTCGGGTGCTAAGAGATTCGGGCCGCTGAAATGCGGCGTCGATCGGCCTCGACACAATTCGTGTTGGGCGTCAGTAAAGGTTTGTTTGGCGGTGTCAGGTCCAACGAACTCTGCATGATCGGCCATGACCGCTTTGGTACGCGCGTGAAGCCAATCTCCTTACCCAGAGACACGGTTCATTGCATTGGAACACAGTTGTAGGGCTTGCGAATATGTCTGGATTGTTTCATTTCGGTTACGAACAGTTACAGTGAGAGGCTCCGTTTATCTTGCTCTCTAAACAAGGACTTCGCTCACGATGTCGTGTTACCGCTCGCTCTTCAGTACCTCCAAGGCCAAAGGGTTTGCCACTGCGTTAGGCCTTACGCTCTCGGCCACCGTGCTCGCCCCCGCTGGTGCCGGTGCCCAAGCTCCGCAGGTGCTCTGCATGGGCCTCACCGCCGAAGCAGCTGAAGCTGCTGGTTACACTGTGCAAATCGGCACCGATGGCGTCGACGTTCTCGTTGGTGGCAACACGACCCGCGACTTCATTGTTGGCCTCGCTGGCAACGACGTGCTCACGGGCGCCGGCGCAGACGACATCATCTGCGGCGGCGCCGGAAACGACATCATCAACGGCGGCGACGGAAACGACATCGTCAACGGCGGCCGCGGAAGTGACGAACTCGACCTCGGCGACGGAAACGACCGTGGTCTCGGCGGTCGCGGTCTTGATCGAATTGTCGGTGGCAGTGGAAACGACGAGCTCTTTGGTCAGCGCGGTCAAGATCGAATTTCGGGTGAGGCTGGCAACGACTACATCGAAGGCAACCGCGGCGCCGACGTCATCTTTGGTGGCGAAGGAATCGATGTCGTGCGCGGACTGCGCGGCGCCGACCGCTTGGCTGGAGGCCCCGGAAATGACCGAATAGAGGCGGGCGCTGGCAACGACATCGTGTCGGGCGACGGCGGCGACGACGTTATCCTCGGCGGCAATGGCGCCGATTCGCTCGATGGCGACGCAGGCAACGACAGCCTTCACGGAGGCAACGGCGCTGATCGATGTGACCAATCCGATGGCGACGACACCGTGTCCTGCGAGACCGACTTCTCGCCTCCAGGCGAAACAGCAGACGAAGAAGAAGGTGCTGAAGAGGCCGCAACGGTCGAGGAAACCACGCGCGATGTTGCTCCTCCGGCAGGAGCCGCGGTTCCTGCGAGCCAAGCACCACAAGGCGTAAATCAATTCGGGTGGCCACTGCTCACCGACGCCGGGCTCGACGCAATGCTCTTTTGTGAGTCCACGAACAACCACGCAATCAACACGGGCAACGGCTTCTACGGAGGCGTGCAATGGCTGCCTGCAACCTGGAACGCAGCGACACGCCTCGCCGGGTTTAATCAATACGACGGTGTGCTGCCACACCTTGTTCCCGCCGACGTGCAAGATGAAGTCACGAAGGTTTGGTGGGAAGCCACCCGGCCGAACACGCAGTGGCCAACATGTCACGCACGTGCACTGCAGGCAATGAACGTCCTCGCCCCGTAACTCCGGGCTGGTAATTCGAACACGACAGGTTCGCTACGCGGCGTTCTCGCCAAACACATTCGAACCAAGGAAGATGCCGCTGAGTTCGTAGGCGATCGACCGGAGGTCGGGGTTTATCTCGGCCGCGCAATGGGCTTCGATGATGTGTTCGACAACAGCCGATGACGGTCCGATCGGCATCGAACCGAAATGCTTCAGTTTGGCCTTTGGTTGCCGGCTCAGGAATAGCGCACCAAAGACTGGCGATTCGCCTCCAACCATGTGGCGGACCGTGTCGATGCGTGCGTCAAGGCCGGCCAAAATGACTTGCAAGTTTGACCCGCCGACAAAGACGGTGTCTTTCGCAATCCGGACCCGCCCCTTCTTCGGCGTGGAACGAATAACGATGACGGCATGGTTGGCGACGACGACATGTTCCAAGCCGCACGATGATCCGGGGATCAACCTGTCGTGGAGAACCTCGATGGGATTGATTCCTGGCCGCTGTGCTGCAACGTCGCCGAGCCCGGTTGCTTGGCCCGGCTCGTCGCACTCGCCAGGACCTACTTCGCCATTTCCCGCTACTGATTCCATAGCGTTGTTACGGCGCAATCGGCCGAAACCTTGAGAAATGCGACTAGCTCGACGATTCTGGAGATTCGGCCGGTTCTTCGAGGCTCGCAATGTGCACCAACGCATCACCTTTGTTGCACAACGGATACAACGTGCGGCCAATCACCAAGCCGCCACGGGTTGAACGCACCGTGCTCAGGCGTTTACCGAACGCGTCGATAATCGTTCCGAGTACTTGACGTTCTTCGACGACGTCGCCAAGGTCAACATCCATTCGCAGTACACCGCTCTTGGCAGCGCGCATCCAACGAGACGATCGAGACACGTCGCTCGTCACGCGTTCTGGGCCATCCCAATCGGCAATCTCGAGGTGACGCAGCACTCTGCGAACACCGTTGACGCCGTTGCTAATAGCCCGCTTGTTGAACCGAAGCGGTTCCCCAGCTTCGTACAACAAGATTGTCGCTCCCGATTTCGCTGCTGCCCGTCGCAAGGTGCCGCTGCCCGCCTTTGCGTGCATCATGAGCGGCACACCGAAGACCTCGGCGAGTTCGCGCGTTTTCGGGTCGTCGAGGTCGGCTCGAATTTGCGGCAGGTTCGTGCGGTTGTCGCTCGCGGTGTGAAGGTCGATGCCAATCTCGCATCGGCTCACGATCTCGGTCATGAAGATGTGGGCCAAGCGCGACGCCAACGATCCCTTCGCACTTCCCGGGAACGACCGGTTGAGGTCGCGTCGATCGGGGAGATAGCGGTCGCCATTCATAAAGCCGTGCACGTTGACGACCGGCACGGCCAGCAGTGTTCCCGACATCAGCTTTGGGTCGAGGTCCGCGAGAACACGGTTGACGACCTCGACACCGTTCAGCTCGTCACCATGAACCGCGGCGTTGATCCACATCGTTGGCCCATCGAACGTGCCGTGCAACACGGTTACGGGCATGGCGATTTGCGCCCCGGTGATGAGTTGGGAGACCGGCAGCTCTACATGTGCAGAGCGGCCCGGCCTAACCTCGGTATCGCCGATTACAAAGGGTGCTCGGGAAGTCATGGAATCGCTATTTCTCGCGAACGGCTCGCTCGCGTTATCTTCGGGAGGCCAGTCCCCGTCCAACCGTTGTGTCGGTCTGCTTGGCCGTTCAGGAGTGTAGTGAGGCTTGCGATCCTTTCCCGAGAACCGAGGAGTTATTCAACTCAACGGCTAAAGACTGCTGCCGTAGAAGCCGGACATCAGGTTCGCATCCTCGACACGTTCCGGTTTGCCATTGACCTCAGCGACGATGAACCAGACTTGTTCTACTCGGGAAACCAGTTGTCGGACTACGACGCGGTATTACCCCGAGTGGGCGCGTCGGTCACTTACTTCGGAACCGCGGTTGTTCGCCAGTTCGAACAAATGGATGTGTATACCCCAAACACATCGGCTGGTATTCGAAACAGTCGCGACAAGCTGCACGCCCATCAGATTCTCGCCCGTCATCACATTGGTATGCCCGCAACGACGTTCGTGCGCGATCGTGCCGACATCTTGCCTGCTATTGAACGGGTCGGTGGGGCGCCCGTCGTGATCAAGCTGCTCGAAGGCACGCAAGGCATCGGGGTCATGCTCGCCCCCGACCTCATCGTTGCTCAGGCCATGATCGAAACGCTCCAAGCCACGCGCCAGAACGTGCTGATCCAGGAGTTTGTTCAGGAGAGTTCAGGGACTGACGTGCGGGCCTTCGTTGTTGGCGACCAGGTGGTCGGGGCAATGCGCCGGTCATCGGGTGGCGACGACTTTCGTTCGAATTTGCATCGAGGGGGGACCTCCGAAGACATTCGGCTCGACCCCGCCTACGAGCGCGCTGCGGTGCGTTCGGCGCAAATCATGGGGCTTCGGGTGGCTGGGGTCGACATGTTGGAGAGCGACCGCGGGCCACTGGTCATGGAGGTCAATTCATCGCCCGGGCTGCAGGGCATCGAACGGGCCACTGGGCAAAATATTGCGCGGGTCATAGTCGACTTCATCGACAACCAAGTGGCCTTTCCAGAGCTCGATGTTCGCCAGCGACTCTCGGTCTCGCGGGGCTTTGGGGTTGCTGAGTTGATGGTTCGTGAAGACGGGGCGTTTGTCGGGCGACCGTTGGGTGAGAGCGGCCTCGAGGAACGTGATATCACGGTGCTCACGGTGCAGCGGGGGATCGACGTGATCCCGTCGCCAAAGCGAAGCCTCGTTCTGGAAGCGAACGATCAGCTGCTGTGCTTCGGGAATCTCGAAGAGATGCGAGACATGATTCCTAGGCGGCGGCCGCGTCGGCGAAAGCTCATTCAGCCCACACGAGACGACTCGGTCTCGGATCAGTCGTAGGTGTTGGGCAGCACGGTCGAGCTTTAGGTGCGCAGCTGGTGTGCCACCTTTTCGAGCGATCGAGTCATGGCGGGAATGTCTTCGGCGTCGATGTGATCGAAGAAGAATTCTCGTACGTGTTCGAGGTGCGATGGTGCGGCTTCTTCGAGGGCGCGTTTTCCTTCTGGGGTCAACACCGCCCAGGTGCCGCGGGCATCGCTCTCGTCCTTTTCTCTACTGACAAGGCCCCGCGTTGCAAGGCGGTCGATCCGTTGGGTGAGTCTGCTTCTCGAATGCAGGATGTGGGTTGAGAGCTCGCTCATTCGCAAGCGGTTGCCGTTGGATTCGCTCAGCATGACGAGCACTTCGTAGTCGTCGAGGTTCATCGCGTTTGACTTCTTGAGCGAGGCATCGATTGCGGTGTTCATGCCCGATGAGGCTGCAATGAATGCTCGCCACAGTCGCATTTCTTCGTCGGATAACCAATTGGTCGAAGTCACGGTGAAACCTTAGTGGAGGTTGTCAGGGTGGAAACTCACGGTAAAGTAGTTAATACTTAAATTAAAGGTTGAAGTATAAATTCGACCGCTCACAGACGAAAGAGACATCCCATGACCACACACGAATTGCTCACCGCAGGCACCTGGAACATCGAGCCATCACACAGCTCGGTCGGGTTCAGCGTCCGCCACCTCGGCCTCAGCAAAGTTCGGGGCCAGTTCAATTCCTTCAGCGGAGCGCTCACCATTGCCCAAGACCACACCGCAAGCTCGGTGTCAGCAGTCGTCGAGCTCTCCTCGATCGACACCAACAATGCTGATCGTGACGGCCACCTCCAAAGCACCGACTTCTTCGGCGTCGAGAACAACCCGGCCATGACATTCACCTCCACCGCCGTCACACCGACCTCGCTCACTGGAGACCTTTCCATCAACGGCATCAGCAAGCCGGTCACGTTCGACCTTGAATTTCACGGCGTCGCCGTCGACGGCTACGAGGTCACCCGTGCCGGGTTCAGCGCAGCCGGCGAAATTTCCCGTTCCGACTTCGGAATCGACTTCAACATGCCAATTGGCCTTGACGGAATGCTCATTGGTGACAAGATCAGCATCGAGCTCGAGATCCAAGCCGTTCCGGCATAGCCCAAAGCGCCGCTCGAAGGAGTGACATGACCAAAAGCGAAGAAGAAGTGCGTGCAGATGCCAATGCGGTGCACGCCGAGGCTGCAGCAGTGGTTGATCGAACCGAAGAGTGGGCAGCGCTGCGGGCCAAACACCTGCACCCTGTCCACGAACGCCCGGCATCGAATGGACGCGGCGTCCACCACATGGTGTTGATGTGCAGCGACGTCGAAGAAACAATCAACTTCTACCAAGGCGTCCTCGGTTTCCCGCTCACCGAAATCTTCGAGAATCGGGACTATCCAGGCTCCACGCACTTCTTCTTCGATATTGGCAACGGCAACCTGCTGGGCTTCTTCGACTTCCCCGGCCTCGGCCTCGGGGAGTACGCCGAAGTGCTCGGCGGATTCCATCACCTCGCCATCTCGGTCAACCCCGACAAGCACCGCGAACTGAAAGCCAGCTTTGCCGACCAGGGCATCGAGATCGACTTCGATTTCGACACGTCGGTCTACGTCTCTGGCCCCAATGGTGAACGCATCGAGCTGATCGCCGACGAGCTCGGCACCATGTACGGCCAAGACGTCAGCTGAACAGGGTCGCGCAATGGTGCGCTACAAACCCACTTGTCAAGATCGGACGGGCGACACCACGACGATCACGCGCAGCTGACTACTCTTCTTCGTCGGCGCTCGCCTCGACCAAGTTGCCCTCGTCGCCCACCTCGGTCAACGGCTCGTCTTCAGGCTCAAGCTCAGGCTCAGGAAGCGGCTCAGGTGTTAGATCGTCGATTTGGCCAGCCATCGCAAGCGCTCCAGCGAGCTGGGTCGCACGGCCATACACGAGCTTGAAATAGTGCGGCGACGCCGGACCATGACCCGGCAACGGCGGCTGGCCAAGCGACGTCACAACAGCGACCGGATCAG
Organism: uncultured Acidimicrobiales bacterium; assembly: GCA_938084885.1. Lineage (GTDB taxonomy): Bacteria > Actinomycetota > Acidimicrobiia > Acidimicrobiales > SHLQ01 > SHLQ01. The sequence continues at coordinate 35,370 of CALKGG010000076.1, read as the reverse complement.
GAGTTGAAATCGGAAAACCCTCGAGCTTAGGCAGAGCCTCAACATCGCCCCACAAGATCTTTGGATCGACGTCCTTCTTCTTTGAACCCTTGCCCTTGCCCTGAGACTTCTGCGGAGCATTGCTTTGCTTCTTGCCGCCACGCTTACGCTGGTTACGACCGCTCATGCCGGTGCTCCTACAGGTTCAGGCGCCGCAACATCAATCCGGTCAGGTTCGGCTGCTAGATCGTTCGTGGACTCAGCCGCCAGCAAAAGATCAGGGTCAATGCCGAGCGCCGCCTGAAGCTGCTGCGCATCGAGGTCGCCAACCGAACTCGACTTCGGTAACACCATGTTCGCAATCTCCCGCTTGCCAGCCACGACTTCTTCCACACGTTCGTCGACTGTTCCCGGGCAAACGAGACGGTGCGCAATGACCGTCTTGGTCTGGCCGATTCGCCACGCACGATCGCGAGCCTGATCCTCAACCGCTGGATTCCACCAACGGTCATAGAGCACAACGTGGTTCGCTGCGGTCAGGTTGAGACCAGTTCCGCCCGCCTTCAACGACAACACAAGCGCCCCCGACCCTTCGGCCTTCTGGAAATCCTCGATCATCCGATCGCGGGCACCTCGGGAAAGGCCGCCGTGATAACATTCGATCTTCTTGCCGGTCCGCTCGCTCAGATAGTCCGACAATCGCTCACCCCACGACGCAAAGTGCGTGAAGATCAGCATCTTCTCATCAGCGGCGAACACCGATTCCATGATCTCGTTCAGGCGGGCCAGCTTGCCCGATCGACCATCGAGCGGTTTGTCGTCGTCCTGGTAGTTGACGGGATGGTTGCAGATTTGCTTGAGCGCAGTGATTGCCGCAAGCACCGCACCCTTTCGTTCCGGCGTACCCGCTGGACGCTCGGACGTTTCGAGCACCAAATTGTCGACCACAGCCTGATAGAGGCCGATCTGCTCGGGAGTCATCGCGCAATGGTCGAGCTCGTCGATGCGATCAGGAAGCTCGGCGGCGATCTCTGGCTCCATCTTCGTACGGCGATACACAAGGATTCCGTTCAGCGCCTTCAGCGCTTCTTCACCACCCTTCGTTCCGTTCTTCTTGGCCGGAGTGAGCTGAGCAATGAACTGCGGACGAGCACCGACGAGGCCAGTGTTGGCCCAATCCATGATCGCCCAAAGATCGCCCAGGCCGTTCTCGATCGGTGTTCCTGTCAACGCAACGCGAGTACGTGCTTCCAAACGACGCAGCTGCTGAGAAGTCTCCGCCGCAGGATTCTTGATCGCCTGCGCCTCATCGATTACGACCTTGCCCCACGTCAGTTTCGACAACTCATCCATGTCTCGCACTGCTGTGCCGTAGGTGGTGATCACCAGATCGACCTTCTCAAAGGTCGAACGGAACCCCTTCTTGATGCGGTTCGCGCCATGGTGGACGTGCACCTTCATATCGGGAATGAACTTCTTCGATTCGGCCGCCCAGTTACCAACAACGGCAGGCGGCGCAATCACGAGCCCCGTTCCATGCACCCGTGATTCGTACAACGCCGCAAGCGACGTCGGCGTCTTTCCGAGACCCATGTCGAGCGCAAGGCAGCCGCCCAAACCGGCGTCGTCGAGGAAATTCAGCCACGACAGTGCGTCGGCCTGATAACTGCGGAGCTCGCCCTTGAACCCATCCGGCGTCGTATCGGGATCTTCGGGAAGATTGCCGAGGCTGGCGAACAAATCGGCCGCCCACCCATCGCCGGCAAGCGAAATGCCGCCTCCGAGCGGATCGCCCTCAAGGCCCATGGCGTGGCGCAACATGTCGGCGCCACTGAGCTTGGTTTGGTCGGCCCGCTCAGCGAGTGCAGCTGCTGCCTCGGCGAGGTCGGCCTGATCAAGCTCAATCCATTGACCACGGCTCTGCACGAGCGGGCGGGCCTGCTGGGCGAGTTTGGCAATATCGGCTGCGGTGAGCTCGACGTCGTCGAACATTGCCGACCAACGCACATTGGCCAACTGCTGAGCCCCAACAACGCTCTCTTCTGCCTCTTCGGCGGTCAAACGAAGCGACGGCGTCGACTTCTTGCGAGACAGCGGCGGAACACGAACGTCGAAGCCAGCCGCCCGAAGCACAGGACCGACCTCGGTCATCAACTGCCACGCCTCGTCCTGGCTCAAAATCACTTCGCCACGGCGGCGACCGCCGGGACGTAGCAGCGCAGGAAAGAGACGCTCGAGTCGCGAAGCCTGATGTTCGAACAACCGCGACCGGTCCTTCGAAGCCTCGGCCAGAACCACCTCGAACGGTTCGAGCGAGCCAGCCGACGATGTACCAAGCACGCGGGCATGCCACGCGTTCGAATCGTCGGGAGGACTCAGCGAAACGATCAGCTTCGGGTTCTTCGTGCCAACGACCGGCGCCGACCAACGGTCGATGCGACGCGCAATTTCGGCCCCGGCAGAGTCGGGTGCATAAAACGCCGACCCATCGAGACGACCGAGGAAAGCTTCGGAAATGTCGTTTCGATCCTTCACCTCCGGAGGCGGAGCAGGAACCTCGACCTGCGAGGCCGCCATGCACACCACCTGATTGGTGACGTCGCCCATAACTGCAGTGGTAAACGCCAACGCTTCTTGTCGTTGCTGGCCGACCATCGCTGCGCCCGGCACCGACGCCACAAGCTGGGCGAGGTGATCGGGATCGATGAGGCCCGGAAGCCACCGAACCGAAAAGTTGCTGCCGGTGTCTTTTTTGCCGCGGCGAGCCTGGCGGAGCTGAGGAGCCATCCGGCCCTGAGCGACCGCCGAAACAGCGGTCGCGGCAGCCAGACCAATCCAACGAACACTCGGAGACACGACCGGATTGTGGGTTTCGCGGGCTTGGGCGACAAGCCAGCCGAGGGCGGCGGTCACCGGAGTTGTCAGCGCCGGGACGCGCTGGCCAGTCGGGATCCGCAGCAAGCCACGGCTCTCCCACTCGATGCCCGCACCACCGGTCGTATCGAGGTATTCGCGAATGACGTCTTCTTGTTCGTAGCGAGCGTTGTGGCCAGCAACCCACGCAACCAGTTGCCCATCGTTCCACGACAACTGCAGCTGGGCCGTGCCCGTCTTTTCGGCCGCCGCACCCTGTTGTCGCTTTGGCTGGGGGGTCGGAGCGAGCTCGTCCTCTTTGGGGGGGCCTACGAGTTCGGTGAGTGCGTCGTCGATGCGGTAACACTCTTCGTCGAGATCGTTCAAGACGTTGGCGCGCTCTGGGCCGCGAACGTTACGGCGAGCCTTCGCGAGTGCTGCTTCAGCGTCGTCGAGGAGCCGCCATAGCGCAGCTGCCCACGCGTCTTTGTCGGTCTCGAGAATCTTGATCTGTTCGGTCGTCGCATGGCCGTCGAGGTGCGCCAATGCAAGATCGTCCAGTTGTGCCGGGGTCACGGTGGTAGCGATGATTGTTCTCCTCATGGGGACACCAAGCACGCTCGGTATTGGGAGAAAGGTGGTTCCTTCTCCGCCCCTTGTCGAGATGACGTCGTGTCATCCCACATTGAAAATGGGTGCACATGGCATCGCTCGAACCGAGGCAACAAAACCCCCGGAGTGCGGACGGCACCGGTGTGCAAAGCAGCAGCGACCAAAGCCGCGCCTGCAGCGGACGAGTTGGCGTACCCGAAGCTGTTTCAAAAAGACTATCGGCACATTGGCGCACTTCTACAACTCGGTCGCATCTCGCGCATTGCCCGCTGGCTACATGTGAAATGCTCCCATGTGAAACGATGCACGGACTTCGACTCGACAGGTGACCCAAGATGATTGGACGAGTGCGCCCAGCGGTGCTGAACATGGCCAGCTACACGCCGGGGAAAGCGGCAGGCCAAGTGGAAGCCGAGCAGGGGATTCGCGAGGTCATCAAGCTGGCATCCAATGAGAGTCCGTGGCCTCCAGTTCCCGCCGTCCAAGACGCGATCGAGCGCGCCATCTCGGGAGTCAACCGCTACGGCGACAATCGTGCCACCGACATACGCGTCGCGCTCTCGGAGTGGCTTGGAATCAACGCCCACTCGATCACCGTCGGATGCGGTTCGAGCGGACTGCTCCAACAGCTCTTTATGGTCTATGTCGACCCTGGCGACGAGGTCCTCTTCCCCTACCCGTCGTTCGAGGTGTACCCGATTTTTTCGACCCAGTTCGGCGCGAGACCCGTCACGGTTCCACTCGTTGGCCATGGCTTCGACCTCGACGCCGTCGCGGCAGCGGTGACTGATCGAACCAAGCTCATCTTCCTCGCAACACCCAACAACCCGACAGGAACATCGATATCTGTCGAGGGGATCGGCGGCCTCCTTGACGCTATTCCCAACGATGTTGTCGTTGTCGTAGACGAGGCATACCGAGAGTTCAATGATCCGGAAATGGGAGACCCCGCAACCCTGCTCGCCAACCACGAGAACCTCATCATCACCCGAACATTTAGCAAAGCGTTCGGCCTGGCCGGGCTTCGGTCTGGTTATGCGCTGTGTGCCCCTGCCTTGGTCGAACAACTCGACAAAGTTCGGCTGCCCTTCTCGATCAACAACCTCGCCCAAGCCGCAGTACTCGCCGCGATCGAGCACCGTGAAGACGCAATGGAACGGGTCGATGCATTGATCACAGAACGCACCCGATGTGTGGCTGCACTCCGGGCCAAAGGGTTTTCGTTACCCGACTCGAACGCAAACTTCATCTTCATTCCAACCAGTGACGCCACTTCCGAAATCGCTGAACAGATGGAACAAGTCGGAATTATCACCCGGCCATTCCCCGGGTTCGGGCTTCGGGTCACGGTTGGATCAGCCGAAGAAAACGATCGCTGGATGACCGCGTTCTTCGAACATGCCGGCCGCAACACATAGTTCGCTCGCCCAAAAAGACTCGGTGGTCGTAGCGGTGCTGGCGGCGGAGGGATCCTCGACGCTCTCGGAGGCTGATCAGCAGGGCGGAACTGCGCGGAATGCAAGTGTTTACATTCGTGATGTAAACCGTTACATTTTCGACCGGACCACCGAGGGGACATCTGATGACAACTGGGGCATCTTCTTCGGGAGCCTGGTGGGAACACGCTGTCGGATACGAGATCTATATCCGGTCCTTTGCCGATGGCAACGATGACGGCATTGGCGACTTCGTTGGAATGCTCGACAAGTTGGACTATCTCCAATGGCTTGGGGTCGACGTGCTTTGGGTCACGCCGTTCTACGAATCTCCAATGGCCGATTGGGGCTATGACGTCGCCAATTACACCGCGATCGACAAGACCTACGGCTCGCTCACCGACTTCGATGCGGTCATCGAAAAGGCGCACGCCCTCGGCATGCGCGTCATTATCGACATCGTCCCAAACCACACCAGCGATCAACACGAATGGTTTCAGGCCGCACTTCGCGACCCATCGAGTGACTACCGCGACTACTACATCTGGCACGACGCTCCAGAAGACGGATCACTGCCCAACAACTGGGTCGGCTACTTTGGCGGACCCACCTGGACGCTCGAACCAACGAGCGGACAGTACTACCTGCACCTGTTCCTTCCCGAACAACCCGATCTCAACTGGCGTAACCCGGCCGTCCAAGCCGAATTCGAAAACATCCTCCGGTTTTGGCTCGATCGCGGAGTCGACGGCTTCCGTATCGACGTTGCCCAGGCGCTCGTCAAGGACGAACAGCTCCGTTCCAACCCGCAGCTCTCGCCCGTCGACGACAGCATGGAACGGTGGGAACAATGGAACTCGTTCGAACACGAGCACGACATCTTGCAGCCCGAGACGCTCGCCATCTTCCAAGCGTGGAACCGCATAGCCAGCGAATACGACGCATTGCTCCTCGGGGAAACCTACGACCTCGCGCAACTTGAAAAGCTTGACCGGCTCCTGTCGAACGGCGACGCACTCCACGTCGGCTTTTGGTTTGGGGCAATGCACATCGACTGGAACGCCGACTCGATCACGTCGACCCTCGCACTGCCGCTCAGCAAAATTTCGGCGGGGCTCGGTTGGGCCCAAAATAGCCACGACGAACCACGCTCGGTTACCCGATTCGGTGGGGGAGACCTCGGCCAACAGCGGGCGCTCGCCCTCGCCGTGCTGCTCTTTGGACTCCCCGGGATGCCATTTCTCTATCAGGGAGAAGAGCTCGGCCTGAAGAACGGTGTTATTGCAGCCGAGGAGAAGCTCGACCCGGTCGGCGGAAACGATCCCACTGCCGGGCGCGACGGCACCCGAACACCTATCCCATGGGAACCTGGATCGGGGATGGGCTTCACCGACAGCTTTGTCAAACCGTGGTTGCCATTTGGCGACCGCGCCGACGCCGAGACCGTCTCGGTGCAACGCAACGACGCCGATTCGTCCGTGCATCGGTATCGCCGACTGATCGAAGTTCGAAAGTCCCTGGCTCACATTGCCCCGACGCTGCTCGAATGGATCGACGATGTTCCCAAAAACATGGTGGCCTTCCGTCGAGGTGACGTGGTCTTTCTCGCCAACATTTCCCAAGAGGCAGCGCCTGTTCTGCTCGGCGGCGAGTTGCTGTACTCGACGACCGATAGCGGTCGCGAATCGAGAGGCATCATCGGCCCCGACGAGGCACAGATCCGGCTGGTGCTCGACTCATGAGCCGCAACCGCGGGCCATCGATCGAAGACGTTGCCCGCGAAGCAGGAGTATCGGTAGCGACCGTGTCTCGGGCATTGCGGGGTCTGCCAAATGTTGCCGAGGGCACCCGGATTCGGGTGCAAGCCATCGCCGACAAGATGAACTACCGGGCCGATCCGAGCGCAGCGCGCCTCGCAACCGGACGAACCCACCTTGTGCAGCTCGTGACCCCGACCGTCGATGGATGGTACTTCTCACGATTCTTGGCCGGCGCAATCGACCATCTCATTAGTCGAGGCTACGAAGCCATCTCCCATCCGGTCGAGAACCCCGAACAACGAGAGCTCTTTCTCGCCGAGCTGCTGCGTCTCGAGAAACGAGTCGACGGGCTTATCGTCGTCGATCTCAACATTTCCGAAGAGGCAGCAGCTCAACTGCACTCGGCCGGTATTCGTGTGGTCACCGCCGGCTTTCGAACGCAAAAATTTCCCGCCGTCATCGTCGATGACTATCGGGTCGGGTTCATGGCAACCGAGCATCTGCTCCACGGCGGTCATTCCCGGATCGGGCTGATCTCGGGCGAGCCGAACCATCCGCTTGCATTCTCGGTCCCCGGACTCCGGCTCGCTGGCTACACCGGCGCTCTCGCCGCATCGGGTATCCCCATCGACACGTCGCTCGAACAGTCCGGATTCTTCACCGCCGAAGGTGGACGGCGGGCAATGGAACGGCTGCTCGCTCTCGATGATCCACCAACTGGTGTCTTTGTGATGTCCGATGAGATGGCGTTCGGTGCATGGCGAGCACTACAAGATCGCGGTCTGTCGTGGTCTGATGTTGCCATCATCGGCGTCGACGACCACGAACTCGCGGCGCTCGTCGGGTTGACAACCGTGCGTTTGGCTCCCCGCGAAGTTGGCACCGCATCGGCTGAACGATTGCTTCGCCTCATCGACGACGACGGCGACTTCACCCCAGGAGTCGACGCGGTAGACGTGGCCAACGCAGCACGCTCCGAGGGGATCGAACTTGTCGTACGGTCATCGACCGTGCGCACCTGATCGTTCGGCACATCTGGCGGTAGCCGGTGTGACAAACGCATCTGCGTCGGCTACATTCTCGACTGCAAACGTTTGCAGTCCGATGTGTTGTCGGACAATTATGTAGGAGGGGACCTAAATAATGAAGAGTAAGTGGATCAAAGTGCTTGCGACGTTGTTCGCACTGGCACTCGTAGCCGCCGCATGCGGTAGCGACACCGACAGCAGTGCTGCCGACACCGAAGGCGAGTCAGCTGCCGACGCGCAGGCAGATGCCGAAGAGGCAGAAGAAGTAGCCGAAGAAGAAGAAGCCATGGAAGATGAAGAAGAAGCCATGGAAGATGAAGAAGAAGCCATGGAAGACGAGGACGGCGATGCGTCGGCCGGCGGCGAATTCGCGGGTCAAGTCATCCAAGTCACCGGTCCTGAGAACGCACCGAACGACTGGAACTCCATTCAGGCAGCGCTCGACCACTTCAACGAGACAACCGGCGCAGAAGCCATTTACACCGGTTCGGTCAACTGGGAACAAGAAATTAACGTGCAGATCGCCGCAGGCAACCCGCCTGACATCTCGGTGTTCCCACAGCCCGGCAAGCTCGCCGAGTTTGCTCAGGCCGGCTCGGTTGTTCCACTGACCGATGACGTCAACGCAGCCATCTCTGAAGAGTGGGCGCAAGGCCAGCTCGATTTCGGCAACGTCGATGGCACCCAGGTCGGCGTTCCGGTCAAGACCGACCTCAAGTCCATCGTCTGGTACGACACCGACGTGTTCGAAGCAGGCGGCTACGCCATCCCTGAGACCCAGGGTGCACTCGTCGAGCTCACCAACACGATGATCGCCGACGGCGTGACCCCATGGTGCGTCGGCATCGAGTCCGGCGGCGCAACCGGTTGGCTCTTCACCGACTGGACCGAAGAACTGATCATGCGTGATCACGGCGTCGACGTCTACGACCAGTGGGTCTCGAACGAGGTGCCATTCTCCGATGAGCGCATTGTTCAGACCATGCAAAACATTGTCGACCTGTGGTCGATCGATGGTGCGGTCAACGGTGGCATCGAAGCAATTCCAAGCGTCAACCACTCGCCAGGTGAAGACCTCGCGAACGGAAGCTGCGCAATGGTTCGCCAGGCATCGTTCTTTGCAACCCGCCTGCCAGAAGGAACCGACAACATTGGCTGGTTCTACTTCCCAGCCAACGATGCAAGCGTCTCCCCAGTCCTCGTTGCAGGCACCCTCACCGGCGCATTCAACGATGACCCAGCAACCATGGCACTCATGGAGTTCATGGGATCGGGCACCTACGCCAACCTTCGTCAGGAAGCACAGCGTGAGGCAGCCGGCGGCGGCATCTCCGGATTCAACACCGCAAACCAGGGTGCAGACCGCAGCCTCTGGTCAGACATTGGTGGCGAGTTCCTCGAGTTCCTCCAGGGCGCCGAGACGGTCCGCTTCGACGGCTCCGACCTCATGCCAGCCGATGTTGGTGCAGGCGAGTTCTGGACCCAGGCAACCGCACTCGTCAACGGTGACGTCACCGCAACCGAGGCAGCTGCAGCTATCGACGCCGCATGGCCAACCGAGTAAATCGGTAGCTAGTCACTCAGTCCACTTCCAGGGCTGACCATTTGGAAAGTCAATGCATGTGGGGGCCGGTCGCCCCGCCCCCACATGCATTGTCCACCGCGGAGGGAACATGGATCGGGTAATCGATACCGCGATAGCGGTCATCGCAGCAATCGTGATCGTCGGGGGAATCTGGGTTGTTCTGAACCTCCTCGTCGATCAAGCCGAAAAGGGTTGGGCTCGGTATCTCAGTCTCGCCGGTGCGCTCGTCGCAGCGATCGGCTTTTCAGCAACACGAGGCAACCTCGTCCTTCGCTCGCTCGTTCTGGCCGAAGACGATGGGCTGCTCGGCGCCGCATCCGGTTGGCCAGGCCGCCTCGAATGGCCCATCTTTGGCGCCCTGGTCTGGGGTGTTGGACTCTTTCTCATCGCCAACGCGCCGCAGCTACTTGTGCGCCTCGGCATCGGTGCGGCAATCGGCATCGGCACCGGCGTCGCCATCGGCTTCAATTTGCAGGTGTGGCAGCGGCCCCAAATTTCATGGCCCACGGTCATTCTCGCCGTTACTGTCGGCGTTGCCATTACCTCTGGAAGCGCAATGCTTCGACAATGGCGATCGACAGGTTCTCCCATTGGCCCACATGGGCTGCCCGTTCCGTCCATCCTCAGCGGCGCGTTCGTTGGCTGGATCGCCGGCGCCTGGTTCTTGTCGGACTTTCACGAGTTCGTAAACAACGGGGCGCTCGTCGATGGCGTCCTTGCTTCTTCTATCGCTCTCGTGCTTCTTGCATGGCGTATTGGCTGGTCGGGCGAGCCCGGTGCGGCGAAACTCTCGACATTCGACACTCGCGCTCGGGCAGCTATCTTCCTCGGCCCCGCCATGCTCTTCCTGTCGGCGGCACTCATCATTCCCGCGCTTCGAACCATCGGCCTGTCCTTCCAGAGCCGCGACTCGAGCGAATTTGTTGGCTTCGACAACTACCAAACCCTGTGGAACGACGCCGACTCGTTCGACTTTGACAATTGGCGGAGCGTCTTCAGCTCGAGTCTTTTTACGCTCGCGTTCTTCCTGATCGCTGCGGGTCTGCTGGCCGGATTCCTCACCTACAGCCGTCGAAACAACACCGGCATATTGGGTGGTGGCGTATCGAGTTTCACCGGGATTGGTCTGGCCGGAGTGCTCGGCGTTATGGCGGTGTTCTCGATCTTCCTGTCGAACGAACCTGTCGATGACGAAGGCACGCTCGGGGCAACAACCGCCGCGTGGAACGGCGTTAACTGGCTACCCCTTGTCTTGGGACTGTTCCTTGTTGTCGGCCTGGCAATGTTGTTCTTAACGGGCAAGCAGTTCACGTTCACCAACGAACTGCCGGCCGGTCTTGTTGCAGTTGCCGTCATCAGCGTGGCCACCGGAATACTCACGGCATTCAACGGCTCGCTCTTCGACAACGGCCTATGGCTGCTCGTCTCGATCGTCATCTTGGCTGCTGTTGGCTTTGTGCTGTCGAAGGTTTACCCGTTGCTCACACCGGGCAAGGCTATTGCGATCATGCTGGCCTTCTTTCCGTTCGCCGCACTTTCGCCGACGCTTCTCGTCTTTGGTCTGGTCGGTCTCGGAATCGCTATGGCGTCAGGCCCAATCAATAGCGACTCGGCAAACTTCGAGCGCAGCGGCCTGTCGATTGGGGCGGTGGTTTCGGGGCTGTTTTTGTTCTCGTTCGCTGTGCTCTCGGTTGTTCGAGGAACGTTCTTCAACAACATCTGGTGGGTCATTACCGTCACCAGCCTGTCGGTCATCTTCGGGCTGCTGATTGCTGTTCTCGCTGACGGTCGAGGCCGAGTCGAGTCCGTGGCCAAGTCGTTGATATTCATGCCTCTTGCCATCTCGTTCGTGGGCGCATCGATCGTGTGGCGGCTGCAATATCAGCCTCGGCTTCCCGCAACGAACACCCAGACCGGTGTACTCAACGCCGTGTGGGTTCAGCTTGGCCGGTTGAGTCACAGTGGCGCTCCCCGCATCGTGGCCCTCGTGATCTTGGCCGTCATATTCGGGGCGATTGCCTACAAGGTGTTTGCCCGTTACCAAGTCAAAAGAGAGATCGGCGCGGCGGCAGCGGCGTTGGTTCCCGTTGGCTATTTGTTCGTCGAAATCGCTCGTCGAAGCCTTGGTGGGTTCGAGATTGTCAACGGTGAGGTTCGGCCAGAAGTTGTGCGCTTCCTCAACGAAGCGCCGTTCAACAACGTGTTCATGATGATCATCCTCATCTGGATCCAGACAGGGTTTGCGATGGTCATCCTGTCCGCGGCGATCAAAGCCGTGCCCCAAGAGTTCATCGAAGCGGCCCGCGTTGACGGTGCTGATGAATCACAGACCTTCTTCCGGGTCACGCTTCCTCAGATCCTCCCGACCGTCGGCGTGGTCACCACGACGCTCATCGTTCTCGTCACCAAGGTGTTCGACATCGTGCTCGTCACCACCGGCGGAAACTTCGGCACGAACGTGCTTGCAAACGACATGTTCGTCGTCTCCTTCAGCAATTTCAATACCGGTCTCGGGTCGGCGATTGCGGTCTTTATTCTCATCTCGGTGCTGCCGGTCATGTTCCTTAACGTGCGCCGGATGCAAGAACAGCGGGCGGTCAACAAGTGAAAGAAACACTCGGCCAACGAATTTATCGACGACTCACCGACGTCCCGATGTGGGCGTTGTGGGTGCTGGTGGCGATCTGGGCGATTCCCAGCTTCAGCCTCTTTGTCAACTCGTTTCGAAGTCGTGACGATCAGTTGAGTCAGGGCTTCTGGTCGACGTTTACCGACCCGGGTCAGTTCACAACCGAGAATTACAGTGAGGTCCTGTTGACCGAGGGGCCGACCAACTTGTCGAACTCGATCGTGAGCTCATTGGCGATTGCGATTCCGGCGACGATCATCCCGATTGCCTTTGCTGCCTTTGCGGCGTACGGGTTTGCGTGGATCGATTTCAAGGGTCGCGAGTGGCTCTTTATTGGCACGATCTCGCTTTTGGCCATTCCGCTGCAGGTTGCGTTGATCCCTCTGCTGCAAACCTACGTCGGCGGTGCGCATCTCACGGTGCCGTTCACCGAAAAGACGGTGACATTGGTTCCGGATCTCGATCTCAACACTCGAGGCGGTATTGCGGTTTGGTTGACTCATACCGGTTTCGCGATGCCGTTTTCGATCTTCCTTTTGCACAACTACATTTCGGAGCTTCCGAAAGAAGTGATGGAGTCTGCCCGCATCGATGGGGCGAATCACTTCACCATTTTCTGGCGTTTGATCTTGCCGTTGTCCATCCCGGCGCTCGCCGCTTTTGCGATCTTCCAGTTCTTGTGGACGTGGAACGACTTCCTGATCGCATCGACAATGCTCAGTGGTGGCAACAACGCCGACCTTCCAACCACGGTGTTGATTGCTCAGCTCGCGGGCAACTTTGGCGAGTTTGAGCACTTGCTTCCTGCCGGAGCCTTCATCCAGGCGTTCGTGCCGCTGGTCGTGTTCTTCAGCTTGCAGCGCTTTTTCGTCCGAGGCCTACTCGCCGGGTCGGTCAAAGGCTAAACGTGCCCTTCGGGGTCAGACCCTCCCGGTCACCCAACGTCGCGTATCGTGCCCTTCGGGGTCAGACCCTCCCGGTCATGCCAGGCCGAGCGCTTCGATGACCGCTCGGTAGAGCCAGTCGATCTGTCCCCTGTCATAGGCGGATCGAGCGTTGCTTATGGCATTGCGGAACGACCCATTAGAGGCGAAGCCGTACCGTTCAGCGAGGTCAGCGTAAGGCGCGTCGGTTATCGAAGAGCACAAGAGCAAGGTGGCGTTTCGCGCTGGATGAGTTGGCCGAGAAGCGGAAAAGATGTCTTCGCCCTTGGCGCCAGAGAGGCTGAGGATTAGCGACTCGACCTGAGGAGGAGTCGGCTTGGCCTCACTTGGGATGACCGGCGTTGGAAAGTCCGGGTAGGTGGTTTTGATCATCTGGATGAACGATTCGGAACCGAGCACGGTTCGCACTTGTCCATGGCTGTTGTAGAAGCGCTCGAGCTCAACATCGGGAACAGCCGATTCAACAAACTTTCGATACTCCCCTGGGCTCGCAAAGCGCTCTCGAATGTGTTGCCCGGCCATCCACTTTGGAGCTCTGACAATCCCCGATGAGTATCGGAAACTTGACCATTTATACGTGGCCAGTTCGGTCAGTGAACAGACCCCGGCTGCTACTGGGTTGAGTTCGACATAGCGGGCGACCCGGGCGAGGTGGGTTTCGCTCTCGATGAGAACCGAATGAAACCGACCGCGAAAGAGTGCGCCGTCGCGACCGTGCCGGCTGTTGAAGATCTGGGTGTACGTTCGACCGATATATTGCAGTGTCTCACTAAGTTGGGCGTCCGGACAGCGAACAAAGACGTGGTAGTGATTGCTCATCAGAGCAAACGAGATGACTTCAATTCCGAAACGCGACGCAGCCCGCTTCCACAAGGTTACGAAGAGTTCGCGGTCAGCTTCTGTGCGGAAGGTGTTCTGGTGATCGGCACCTCGGTTCATTACGTGATGGAACGCTCCGGGAAAATCGATGCGTGGTTGCCGTGCCATGGTGGCCCTATCGGGTTCAATCGAAGGGCTCCGCTATTGGTGCCAAGAGCGAACGCCATCGACGCCGCAACAAGACGATAGCCATGGGTAGTGACAGCGCAGCGAAAAGGTGTTCGGGAGGGTCTGACCCCGAGGGGCACGATAAGGGGCGTTGGATGACGGGGAGGGTCTGACCCCGAGGGGCACCGAGGGGCACTAGAGGACTTCGGACATGGCGACGGGCCGATTTTCGTCGATGGAGCGATGCGCGGCTTCGCCAATCGCGACCGACCACCGGCCATCATCGAGGCTGACCAACGTGCCGAGCGCATCGACTGCCCCATGTGCCACGGCGATGGCCTCGTCGACGGTCTTGCCAGCGTCGATCGCCTCGCTTCGGGCGTGCCGGTGGGCTCGGACTGCCTCGACAAAGTCGACATGCTCGAGGTAGCTAGCGCCATGATGCAAGCCGGTGTGGCGGATCGCGTCGTTGGTAATTGCACGGGTCTCGACCACACCAATATCGGAAATGCCCTCACCAGACCGCGTCCCAAGGTGCAGGTCCGACGTTGGAATTCGGGCGTCGAGCTTGCCCGCATCGCCAACGACCGACAGCTCCTCTTGGTCCTTCGTTGCCTCAGCAAACATGCAGAGGTCGAGCATGGCCCGCACGCCATTGGGGTAGTCAACAATCACAAACGCGTTATCGAGAATGTCGCTCGTCTCACCGTTATAGACCTCGTCGAGATGATTGACGTTCTGGCCACCCGACGCGAAAACCTGAACGGGTCGCTGCCCAACGATCACGTTCATCAGATCGAAGTAGTGGCATGTCTTTTCGATGAGTGTGCCGCCGGTGTTCTTGCTGAAGCGGTTCCAATCACCAACCTTGACCAAGAACGGAAAGCGATGCTCTCGAATCGCCACCATCTGCACATTGCCAACAAACCCATTGCGTACCTGCTCGAGCAGCGCAGCGACTGCTGGCATATAGCGGTACTCAAGCCCGACCCAGATCACCCCGTCGTATCCAGCTGCCAGGTCGATCAAGGTTTGGCAGTCAGCCGCTGTTGTGCACAGCGGCTTTTCGCACAACACATGCTTACCCGAAGCAACAACGTCGGCCATGACCTCTATATGGGTGAAGTTCGGGGTGACAACGACGACCGCGTCGACATTGTCGTCAGCCAGAAGATCTCGGTAGTCGTCGTAGACAACACAATCGGGTCCGGCATGGGCATGGCCGTTCGCGCGTGACCCTTCGTCGGTATCGGCGATTGCAGTCACCGAGGTGTCGTCAAGAGACAGAATATTTTCGATGTGCTCTATGCCCATCATGCCGGTTCCGATAATGCCGTACCGGACGTGCTCACTGATCATGGGCACAGTGTAGCTCTACAAAACTATTCATTTCCAATGGATGTAAACGTTTGCAGGCGGAGGTGTTTCGTGACTACCATGCGAGCATGTCTTCGAACAGCAGCAGTACGTCGCTCGTCAACGCATCGCCCCGTTTGCTCGGTGCCGATGGTCCAGAAATCGGTGCCCTCGGTTACGGAACCTGGAGGCTCACCGCCGACGATCCTGCTGCGAACCAGCAGCTCATCGAAACCGCCCTCGACGCTGGCATGAACCTCATCGACACCGCTGACGTGTACGGCCTCGATCACGGTGGCACCGGCTTTGGTCAAAACGAGGAGCGGCTCGGTGAAGTGCTCGCGGCGAGCCCACAGCTGCGAGACAGGATGGTCCTTGCCACAAAGGGCGGGATCATGCCGCCCCTTCCCTATGACTCGAGCCCGGCGTACCTGCGGTCGGCGGTGGAAGCGTCGCTCGGCCGCCTCGGTGTCGAACACATCGACCTTTGGCAGATCCACCGGCCCGACATGTTCACCCACCCAGCCGACGTCGCAGCGACCCTCGATGCGCTTATTGGTGAAGGCAAGATCGGGATGGTTGGTGTCTCCAACTTCACGGTCGATCAGTACGACGCGCTCGCGGCGCATCTCGTTGCGTCGATCGTGTCGACCCAACCAGAATTTTCGGTTGCACAGTGCCAACCGCTGCGCGATGGAACGTTCGATCGTGCAATGCGCGACGGTGTTGTTCCTCTCGCCTGGAGCCCTCTCGCTGGTGGCCGCCTCTTCAGCGGGCAAGACGTTCGTCCGGAGCTACTCGATGTACTCGACCGTTTGGCCGAACGCGAAGGCGTCGATCGGGCCGCTGTTGCCACTGCCTTTGTGCTCGCTCATCCATCGAAACCCGTTGCGCTGCTCGGAACTCAGACACCGGCTCGTCTGTCGTCGGCAGCGGCGGCATTCGACGTGCAGCTCGATCGCAATGATGTCTATGACATTGTTCAGGCAAGCGAAGGAGTCCCACTTCCATGAGCTCCAACACCGGCGCCGTAGAGATTTCGTGGTTCGGCGCGCTCTGCGATGACGACTATGAGTTTCTCGGCGTTTCTGAGCCGCATCTCCAAAGTTCGTGGTCGCACTGCTCGACTATCGTTAGGACCGCCGACGAACTGGGTTTCGACAACGTCTTGTTGCCGTCGGGATACGACCTGGGAATGGACACGACGTCGTTCGCTGCCGCCATTGCAACCCACACCGAACAGATTCAGCTCCTTGCCGCGGTCCGAATGGGCGAGATGTGGTTACCGCAGCTCGCACGCCAGCTCGCGACCATCGACCAGATGGCGAACGGCCGATTGACGATCAACATCATCTCGAGCGACATTCCGGGGGCACCACTTGCGAGCGAACCCCGATACCAGCGCACCCGCGAGTGGATGCATGTCTTGCGCGAACTGCTGAACGGCAATCCGGTCGACTTTCAGGGTGAGTTCGTCAACCTTCAGGTCGAGCCTCCGAGAATGCGGACCGTTTCGGGGAAGTGCCCGCCGTTCTATTTCGGTGGCTTCAGCCCGGCAGCCAAAGACACTGCTGCTGAGTATGCCGACGTGTTTCTCACCTGGCCCGACACGGTTGCCGGTGTCGCCGCCACCATCGAGGACATGTCGGTGCGCGCCGAAAGTTTCGATCGGACGCTCAACTATGGATTGCGCGCACATGTGATAGTTCGGGAGACCGAGGCAGAAGCGCGGGAGGCCGCAACCCGGTTGCTCTCCAAGCTCGACGATTCCGAAGGCGAGAAGATTCGTCAGAAGTCGTTGGATACGGCATCTGCGGGTGTTGCCCGCCAGAACGAGCTCCGCGATGCTGCCGAAGACGATGGCTTTGTCGAGGAGAACCTTTGGACTGGCGTCGGTCGAGCCCGAAGTGGTGCTGGCGCTGCGATCGTCGGCGACCCAGATCAGGTGGCTGCGAAGTTGCGGGCCTACCAAGACGTTGGCGTTGGGGCGTTTATCTTGAGCGGCTACACCCATACTGCCGAGGCCCGACTTTTCGCCGAACACGTGCTTTCGAAGATGGACCACGGGCCCCTGTTCGAGAATTCGTCCACCTAGCAGTTGGCGATCGGGGGTTGCCTGATCGGGCCTGTCACAGTGCGTGCGTACGGTGAGAACAGCACTTCCCCCGAAGCTGATACAGATACTGGACAGAAAAAATGAACGTCGTAGTTTTGCGCGGCCTGTTGTCGGAGGAACCCGTCGAACGAACACTCGCATCGGGTGTGACGGTGACCAATTGGGAAGTCCGTGCTGAAGAGTCGGGAGTGTCTCACTCGGTTCCGGTGCAGTGGGAAGACGCGGATCGAAAGATCCAGGCGGTCGGTGCGGGTGATGAAGTAGTCGTCTTGGGGGTTGTGCGTCGGCGATTCTTTCGAACCGGGGGAGCAACGGCTGCACGAACCGAGGTGCTTGGTCATGGACTGGCGAAGCCAACGCAGAAGGTGGCGCTGGCGAGGTTGTTCGAGTCGGCACGCTCCTCGATACTCTGAGCCAGGTCGACGATGCGCTGAGCCAGGTCGACGGGGTAGCGCTCACTGCGTCGCATCTCACCGAGTCGCCCCTTAGGGCACAGACCATCCTTCTCGGCTCGGTCGAGGGCTGGACACGACCGGGCCGAGAAGGGGTATCTACGAATGCGCCTTGTCGACCAACGCCCGCAACGACATTGGTCTAGCGCCACTCACAGAGCAGATCACGTGGACCCGCAATGCCATTGTCCGCCTGGAATGGCGACTTTGAAAGGTCAATTGCGGACTGCGATGGGTCAGAAACGGTCTACATCGAAACATTTACATGACTTTTCGGGCACGCGCGCTCACAGTGAGACTGTGAATGACGAGCCGACCGGACGCGAAACCTCCGAAGAGGTGTTCTCGCTGTTGTACATGAGCGAGGCGACCGCTCCCTTTGCCGAGCCGTCTCTTCAACGACTCGCAGTCCAGGCAGCAGCCAACAATGTCCTGCTCGACGTCACTGGATACCTCCTCTACCGGAACGCTCGTTTTACTCAGTACTTGGAAGGCCCCCGCCACGAGGTCCTTTCGCTGTTGGACAAGATCTCTACCGACAATCGACATCGAATGATGACGGTGGCCGAACTCGGAACGGACGCGAGGCGCTTTCCAGGGTGGTCAATGCGACAGCTCGACCCGTTGTGGTACCCAATCTCGGGACCCTTTGACGCTGTCGATGAGCTGCTGTCAATGAACGCACATTCGCACCAAAACGACGACACCGCCCGAGAGTCGCTGGTTGGCCTGGTAGCGCGTATTGGACGTCTTGGGCCATACTAAATGTGGGAGCAGCTGAGGTGATTGGAAAATCTTTGCCCGAAATCATTGGTGTCGAGTTCGTCGCTGGCGATGTCGCTCCGGTAAGCGCCATTAGCTGCGCGCGGATTGCAGACCTCCGTATACAAGCACGTGGACAGGACCCAATGCGTGTTGCTCGACACGTGATCATCGTTCCCGAAGTCGGCCTCGGCACGCACATGGTCGAGGGTCGCACCTACGAAATCGAGCCCGGTTCGGCGCTACACATCGAGCCCGGCATGACACATTCTTGGCTCGAGCACGAGAACTTCGACGGTTGGGCGCTCGGCATTGGTCAACACGTATCGCCACCCGGGCTCTTCGACATTGCGGCCGCTTCGCCGCTCGTATTGCTCGGCACCTCGATCGAGGTGGCCCACGCCCTGATCGCTGCACTGACCGCTCCGGAGATTCTGCCGGAGGGAGCTCAACGCCGCCTTCGGTTGAGCATGGCTGCGGTCCTGCTCGAATTGGTCGCCGGCGCAAGCGGCCGCACAACGTTGCGGTCCGAATCTCTTGCCGAACACAAGATCGTCGGAGACTTCCGTCGAGAACTCGAGTTTCACTATCTCTCGACTCGCTCGGTCGGCGAATACGCCAAGATGGTCGGTTGTTCGACCAAGACGCTCACTCGCGCAACGAACGCTGTGCTTGGCCAGACACCGAAAGAGATCATCGACCGGCGTGTCGCTTTCGCTGCTTGTCGTCTGCTCGCAAACACCGACATTTCGATCGGATGGATTGCGTACAAGCTTGGTTTCAGCGAGCAAAGCAACTTCTCGAAGTTCTTCCATCGCAAGGTCGAGATGACGCCCGCCGCGTATCGGGCGTCGTGCGCCACCGAGCAAATCTAGCTCCGAGAAGCGAGACGGTTCGGGAGTTCGGTCGGGTCGTCGAGCCCAACCTGATGCAGCACGTTGGTCAGCCCTTCGCGCAGAATTTCGAACGCGTGTGCCGGCCCGCCGCCACCAAGGGCACCGAGGCCAAACATGAACGCTCGACCAGCAAAGCAAAAGTCGGCGCCGAGAGCGAGTGCCCGGGCAATATCGATTCCGTCTCTGATTCCTGAGTCGAAGATGATGGGCACGGCAGTATTCAGCTGAGCAACGATGGGTTCCAAGGCGTCGATCGCCCCGACAGCCCCGTCGAGTTGACGGCCGCCGTGATTGGATACCCAGACCGAATCGGCGCCTCGATCGACACATTCTTGGGCATCCTCAGGATCGAGGATCCCTTTGACGATCAACGGTCCAGACCACAGTTCGCGGAGTTCGGACAGGTAGTCCCACGAGAGCGAACCGCCGAGGTTGGCGCCAACGAACCCGGCCAAGCTCGACATGGTTGATGTCTCGGCGTAGGCCTCCAAGGTTTTGAAGCTGGGGGCGCCGTGCACGCGCAAGGCCTGAACCCATGCGGGACATGTCGCTGCGCTGGCGATCAGCCGAGGGGTTATGACGGGGGGAACCCGAAGCTGGGCTTTTCGCTGGCGCTCACGTCGACTCGGAGCCGGAACGTCAGCGGTCACCACGAGGGCAGTGAACCCAGAGTCCTTCGCCCGTTGGAGCAGGCTGTCTCGAATGTCGCGATCACGAGGCGGGTAAAGCTGGAACCAGCCCATGCCATCAGCCAACGGTCCTGCGGTTTCTGGTGCTGCAGTGGCAACGGTGCTGAGCACGTAGGGAATGCGCACCTCTGCGGCGGTCTTCGCCAGCGCCTCGTCGGCCCCCGGCCAAATCAGACCGGTTAGCCCGACCGGGGCAATGCCGATCGGGGCTGCGTAACGGATTCCGAACAGCTCGGTTTCGACGCGAGGTTCAAGGATGCCCTTGAGAAACTGCGGGCGGAACTTCACGCGCTCAAGGGCTGCGATGTTTTCATCGCGGGCAACGTCGCTGCCTGTCCCAGACTCGAGGTAGGTCCACGCAAACGACGGGATGCGTCGCTGCGCCCGACGCTCAAGGTCAGAGATCGCCGGGAAACGGTCCATCAACAGAGAAGCCATGGAGAGAGTATTCCAGAAGGCGTTGTCCACCATCGAAGCAAACCGTGCCTCCTTCGACGGCGCCAGCCCACCGCTAGGGTTCTCATCGTGGCGATCACCTCCGATATCGAAGCGAAGTCAGCAGGCCAGTATCGAATCGTCATCTGGACTGTCGGCGCGGCCATCGAACGCCGCTATCGAACAATTGTCGAGCTCGGTGCTGATGTGTTGGTGACGGCCCGTTCGGGCAACGAGGTCCGGCTGCTCAAGGCAAACAAGTCCGAGCACAACTCGATGGCATGGGTTGGTCGTCATGCACAGCGGGGCCTTGGCGTCCTGTCGTTCGACTCGACCTACGTGAAGCTCGAGGCGGGAAAGTGGGATCAACGCCTGGAATGGATTGCGCCGGTCGCGGTCAACGGTCCAGTCCCGCACAACCTGATCGCCGTGTGGGCGCTCAATGAGAAAGCCCAGGTGAAGTTCAAAACCAACCCGCCGGCGTCGCAGCCCATCCAGATGCTTCGGCTCTATCGTACGTTGCTGGAAACCCCAGTCGTGGTCGGTGGCGACTTCAACAACAACCCGGTCTTTCATCGCAACGACCCGAGTTGGGACATGCTCGAACTCATTGCGAGGCTCGACGCTCTCGGACTCGTTAGCGCATATCACGCATTCAGCGGGCTCGAACACGGCGATCCACGGGAGCAGCCGACACGGTTCAGGCCAGAGATCGCCGGGATTCTCGAACGTCACCACACCGACTACTGCTTTATCCCCGAGGTGTGGCTGCCAGCGTTGCGTAATGTGCAAGTGGGGGCGCCGGACGCATGGTTTCAGAGTGTTCGGGCCGAAGAGCACGTGCCTGTCGTCGTCGACTTCGACCAGCACGTTCTCGCCGACATCGTCTTTGCGCAGAAACGAAAGCGCCAACGCGGCTAGCGCGCCGTCGTTGCGCCGTGTGCTCTAGACGAGAAGCGTGCGGGCTGCGGCCAAACCAGAATTGAACGCGCCCTCAACCTTTGGTCCGCCGAACGCATCGCCAGCGAGGACGAGGGTTCCCGGTGCCCTGGCGGCGACAATATAACGGTCAGCGTGGGGTTGATGTGGGCCTGCGAACTTCCATTTCTTGAGCTGGGCCTCGACTACCGTCGCGGCCCCCAACCACGGTTGGGCCTCGGCAAGCAGGTCGGTAAGGACGACGTGAGGGTCGTCGTCCCAGCGTTGCGCAGAGATCGAACCGTTCGCGTGAAAGGTGACAGCAGGTGCGGAGCTTATTCCCTTTTGCTGGTTGTCGGCAATGAACGTGAACGTGTCGGCTTCGCTCTGTTGAATGCCGCCGGGAGAAGGAATGCTCGGTGCCGAGTCGAGTGTGACAAGGACAGCAACGGTTGGCTTGTAGGTGATTGCCTCGAGGGTTGCCCGCACGTCGGCGTCGAGCTCGACGCTGCCCGCATCGATCAGGTCGAGCGTCTGCGGTACCGGAGAAGTCACGATCAGATCGGTGGTCTTAAGCGATTCGCCCGAGTCGAACAGAAGCTGCCACGAATCGCTGGTCGTCGATATGGACGCCAGCCGTTCGCCCAGACTGATCGTGCCGCCAGAAGATCGAACACCGTTCGCAAGCCACTTGGCGAGCGCCGTCATTCCGTCGGGGCAGTAGTAGCGCGGGTAGCCGTCGTGGCTATCAAATCCGCGGCACCACACAGCGACAATCCCTTGGTCGATCGCTGCATCGATCGTTGCCCGGAAGTCGTTGCCGCGCACGGTGAAGAACTGTGCTCCGTGATCAAGGCGGGCATCGCCAATCCGGCGGGTAGCGAGGCGTCCGCCGACCCCGCGACCCTTGTCGACGACGTGCACGGACCGGCCCGCGGCCACGAGCTCTCGGGCAGCGGTGAGGCCAGCAAGTCCGGCTCCGACGATCACCACTGGATCATTGGAGGACTCGGCGCTCATGACAGATCTCGAATCCAGTGACATTCGTTGAACGATGACATCGATCGGCGACCGTCTCGTGCGGCTCGAATTCGGGTGATCGACGTGTACTGCGCGTCGTAGTAGGTCTCGATCGGCGTTCCCAAAATGTCGTTCAAGATGGTGGAAATTACCCCGCCGTGACAGACCGCAGCGACAGTTTCGCCCGGGTGCGCATCGATGATCGCTGAGGTCGCTGCCCGGACCCGGTTAACGAACTCGTCGGTGGTTGCATCCGCAATGAGCTGTGCCAGCGTCGCCTCGCTGATGGGCCCCATCTCCTCGCCAGGAATGTAGGAATGATGCCCGAGATCGAATTCGGCAATCCCGGGAACAACGGTTGGTTCGAGGCCTTTCACACCGACCAGCGGTGCAGCGGTTTCGATCGCCCGCTGTTGTGGGCTGACATAGATTGCGGAGAGGTCGTGGTTCGTCAAGTACTCGGCCATGGCGGCGGCCTGTCGATGTCCAAGATCGGTGAGGGCAGGGTCGGCGCCGTTTGGATCGTGGTCGATTCGTTCGGGTCGGCCGTGGCGGATGAGAAGCAGCTGCACCGTTCGAAGGGTATCGGCCTCGTAGCGGCGAGCTTCGCTCTACTCTTGACTTCCAATGAGGCCAACCCACTGCATCATCGACCCCTCCGCAATAGAAGCGAACGTTCGCACGCTCGCCGCCCGCATCGCTCCGACACCCGTGTGCGCGGTGGTCAAAGCCGACGGGTATGGCCACGGCGCCGTCACCGCGGCTCGCGCCGCGATTGCTGGCGGAGCGACCTGGTTGGCGGTAGCGATCGTCGAGGAGGGCGCGGATCTCCGAGCGGCGGGAATTGAGGTGCCGATCCTGATCCTTTCGGAACCTCCGGTCTCGGCGATGACCGCCGTTGTCGAGCGCTCGCTCGTTCCGACGGTCTATTCCTCCAGTGGCATCGATGCGCTTGACGCGGCCGCAGCCCAAGCTGGTGAAGTCGTCGAGGTTCATCTCGGCGTCGATTCGGGGATGGGCCGCGTTGGTTCCCAACTCGATGGAATTCGCGAAGTTGCCGACCACATTGGCCGATCCCACCACCTGACCCTCAGCGCCGTGTGGACCCATTGCCCAGTGGCCGACGAGCCCGACAACCCATTTACCGAACGCCAACTCGAACGATTTGGCACCGCTGTTTCCGAACAGCTCCCCGGCCTTGCGCTTCACGTCGCAAACTCGGCGGTTGCGATCACGGGCCATGCAGCGTCGGCGGGTGCGCCGATGATGGCCCGTTACGGGATTGCGATCTATGGCATCGACCCCGATCCTGCGCTCGCGGGGATGGTCGACCTTCAACCCGCACTTACGCTCCGTTCCGAGGTGTCGTACGTCAAGACCGTGAGGGCGGGCGAGGGTGTTGGCTACGGCCATCGTTGGATAGCACGTTGCGACACGACCATCGCCACGGTCCCGATTGGCTATGCCGACGGCGTGCGGCGAGACCTTGGATTGTCCGGTGGCTCAGTGTTGATCGACGGTAGGCGCTGCCCAATCGTCGGCGTCGTCACGATGGACCAGTTGATGGTCGACGTGGGGGCAGGCCCTGACGCCGCTGCGGTAGCGGTTGGCGACGAGGTCGTCCTTATCGGGAAGCAGGGTGGCGCCGAGATCAGCGCGTCCGACGTTGCCGAGACACTCGGCACCATTTCCTACGAAATCGTCTGCGCAATCAGCCAACGTGTACCGCGGGTGCGTGTGGCTGAACGTTAGCCGTCGCTGTCGGGACTCGGCCACAAGAGTTGGATCGTGGCTATTGCTAGGCCGGTGGCTAGCAATTGGGCGAGGATAAACCACGGCGCCGAAGCGGGCTCGATCCCGGCAAAGGTGTCCGACAATGTTCGAGCAGCGGTGACTGCGGGGTTCGCGAAACTCGTCGACGAGGTAAACCAATAGGCCCCACCAATGTACCCACCGACAGCGAACGACACCATGGCCGAATTGCCTGCTCGGACGATTCCGAATATCACGAGCAACAACCCGAACGTGGCGACTCCCTCGGCGAAGAAAAGGTGTGCGCCCATCCGCTCTTGGGTGGAGACGTTCACGGGGTCGAGTTCGAACATGATGTTGGCGGCGATCACACCAGCTGCTCCACCGAGGAACTGCGCCACGATATGACGCATTGCGCGACCCGGATCGATCGTGCCCAGTGCCAACTCGGTGAGGGTCACCGCCGGGTTGAAGTGTGCTCCAGAGGTCGTGGCGAAGGTCAAGATCAAGGCGATCAAGATGCCGACGGTGGCAGTGGAGTTAGCGAGCAGTTGCAGGCCGACATCCTCGGTGAGGCGTTCAGCCATAATCCCCGAGCCCACCACGCCGGTCAGCAAGAAGGCCGTGCCGATGAACTCCGCCAGGGCGGGGCGCAGCGTCGAGGTGGGCTCATCTCGTTCGATCTGTATCTCGACCACGGTGAGCACGGTAGATGATCGACAGCGCGCCATCCCAATAGGAGCCATGATTACAGCTGTGGTTAACTCGCTGTTCACCCAGCGTCAAACGAGGAGATCTTGTGGCAGAGTCACCGTTCGGATGGATGCAGGTCGGGCACTGGACCGATGCGGAGGCTCGCACGGGCTGCACCGTCATTCGGTTGATCGGTGATGTCGTGGCCTCGGGTGAAGTCCGTGGAGGTGCACCCGCAACGCGAGAGTTCGCGCTGCTCGAGCCAACGAAAATGGTCGAGTCGGTGCACGCGGTGGTGCTATCAGGAGGTTCGGCTTTCGGACTCGCGGCCGCCGACGGGGTGGCTCGGTCTCTCCGGGCCCAAGACATTGGTTTCGAAACTGCCCACGGCCGCGTGCCTATCGTCGTTGCGATGTCGCTCTACGACCTCGGAGTGGGAAACGGAATGCGGTGGCCGGGAGTGCCCGAAGGCGACGCTGCGCTGAACTCGATCTCACGAACCTTCGACGTTGGCCTCGTCGGGGCCGGAACCGGAGCAATGGCGGGCAAGTGGCGTGGCCCGGATCGGGGATATCCGGCCGGACTCGGGTTTGCCGTTGCTCAAAAAGACGATCTGATCGTCGCTGCGCTAATCGCCGTGAACGCTGCGGGCGACGTTGGTGCACGAGCCGATCGAGCCCGCAGCGAACTCGCCGACGGAACCTTCGATTGGCCCGACGTGTCGTCCCCGTTTGGAGAGAACACGACGATCGGCGTCATCGCCACCAACGCAAAGCTGACCAAGGCACAATGTCGATCAATCTCCGAAGCCGGACACGACGGACTCGCACGAGCCATCGTTCCCGCGCATGGTCCGAGCGACGGTGACGCGCTTGTTGCCTTGTCCAAGCCCGAAGTCGATGCCGACGAGTCCACTGTTCGCATCCTTGCGGCAAGCGCTGTTGAGCAGGCGATCCTGGGCGTAGAATCTCCAATGTGATTACGGTCTCGTCGTCCTCCCCAGAGGACACCAGCAAACTCGCGTCCGGTTTGGCCGACATTGCCGAGGGAGGCGATGTTCTCGTGCTCGTTGGCGATCTCGGCGCAGGAAAGACGGCCTTCTCCAAGGCCTACGGCAAGGCACTCGGTGTCGACGAGCCAATGACGAGCCCAACCTTCACGCTCGCCCGAGAATATGAAGGCCGCCTTACGCTGCATCACCTCGACGTCTATCGATTGGAGCAGATGGCCGAGGTGCTCCACCTCGACCTGCCAGATCTGCTCGATTCGGGCGGCGTCGTGCTCATTGAATGGGGCGACGCAATCATGCCAATGCTGCCGCAGGATTTCCTCGAAGTTCGGTTCACCTTTGGCGAGGGCGACGACGATCGCAGTATCGAGCTACGTCCGGTTGGGCCTCGCTGGCTCGCTCGCTGCGATGCAATCGATGCAATCGCAGGTTCTGGAGACGCCGAATGTTAATCCTCGGAATCGAATCGGCAACGGCCCAGGTGGGTGTCGCACTCGGTAGCCACGAGGGTGTCGTTGCGTCGGCGCACTCGTCGAAAGACCGGCGTCATGCCGAGAGCATCACCCCGATGATCTCGTTCGTGTGTGAACAGGCAAACGTTGAGCTGACCGACATCAGCGTCGTCGCCGTCGACATTGGCCCGGGTCTGTTCACGGGTTTGCGTGTGGGAATTGCATCCGCGATGGCGGTCGCCCATGGCCTGGGCGTGCCGATGATCGGCGTGTCGAGTCTCGACCTTGGTGCGTTTGCCGCATCACATTCTTCTCGCCTCATCGTCCCGTGTTACGACGCCCGCCGCGGCGAAGTGTTTTCTGCGCACTACCGGTCGGTCCCCGGCGGAGTGCAGCGAGTCTCGAATCCTGCGGTTTCGACTCCCGACGAACTCGCCGCCGAGCTCATGGCGCTGTCCGAAGAAATCTTGTTTCTTGGCAACGGCGCCGAGCGCTACCGCGAACACTTCGAGATGATCTCCGGTATCGAGTTTGCGGGCAACGGTCTCTGGTATCCATCGGCTCGTTCCCTCGTCGAACTCAGCCATCCCAAGGCCATGCGAGAAGAGTTCGTGTCACCGAGCGAAATCGAACCCTTGTACATCCGGTTGCCCGATGCGGAAATCAACTGGAAGGTTCGCGACGGTCGCTCGTGAGTGCCGCTCCGCCCCTGACTCTTCGACGGGCGGCGATCCGCGACGTGCGAGACATTCAATCGATCGATCGAGACTCGTACCCAACGCCGTGGTCGAAGGAGTTGACGGTCGCACAGGTGACCGATCCGGCCCGCATGCATCTGGTTGCCGAACGCAGCAACGTCGTTGTCGGCCATGGTGGCCTGATCTTCCTCGGTGACCAGGCCCATATCGCGACAATCGCCGTTGGGTTTGGGGCGCGCCGTCAAGGGGTGGCTGATGCGTTGATGGTCGCGTTGATAACCCACGCAGGTGAGCAGGGCTTCGAGGAGGTCACCCTCGAAGTGCGTGCAAGCAACCAGCCGGCGATCAACCTCTATGACCGTCACGGATTTGCTGTTCTTGGTCGCCGCCCCGGCTACTACGCAGACAATGGCGAGGACGCGCTGATCATGACGACCACTACGGGGTCTGACCCCTTTCGTCCAAATGGGGTCTGACCCCATTTCGAACGAAAAGGCTGATTTATCAACACATTGGTTCGCAATCGGTCGATGTGCCCTGACCCCTTTTCGAAAAAGGGGTCAGACCCCAATAGCAAGCTTGGGGAGAATCCATAGCCTGACACCATGGCTGAACTGATTTTGGGCATCGAGACGAGCTGCGATGAAACCGCTGCGGCGGTGGTGGGGGACGGGCACGACGTGCGTTCGAACATCGTCTCCAGTCAGATTGACATTCACGCTCGCTACGGCGGTGTCGTTCCTGAGATCGCAAGTCGAGCTCACGTCGAAATGATGATGCCAGTGGTCGCCGAAGCCATGGTCGAAGCCGGGGTCGACAAAGACGATCTCGCCGCCATTGCATGCACGGTGGGTCCCGGCCTCATTGGCTCACTACTCATTGGTGTTAGCGCAGCGAAATCGTTGGCCCTCGTGTGGGACAAACCGTTCATTGCGGTCAACCATCTCGAGGCACATCTCTACGCGTCGTTCCTTGAAGAACCCGACCTCGAGCTCCCGGTCGTTGTGCTGCTCGTCTCGGGCGGTCACACAATGCTCGTGCTGATGGAGGGCCATGGCAACTACCGTCTCCTCGGCCAGACACTCGATGATGCCGCCGGTGAGGCTTACGACAAGGTCGCCCGCTACCTCGGTCTTGGATATCCGGGTGGACCCATCATCGACAAAATGGCCATGGACGGCGACCCCGAAGCCGTGCGCTTCCCGCGGGCGATGGTCAAAGACGGTTACGACTTCTCGTTCTCCGGGTTGAAGACCTCGGTCGTCAACTTCGTTCGCAAGAATCCCGACGTTGCCGATGTCGACATTGCAGCCTCGTTCCAAGAAGCCGTCGTCGACGTGCTCTTGACCAAGGCCAAACGCGCCGTGCACGAGTACGGAGCAAAAGGCCTGTGCCTCGCAGGCGGCGTCGCCGCGAACTCGCTACTTCGCGAACGCACCCTCGACTTGGCGATGGCAGACGGCATTGAGGCATTTGTGCCGAACCGCTCGATGTGCACCGACAATGCCGCGATGGTGGCCGCAGCTGGCTGGTGGCGGATGCATTCAGACGGTCCCGCTCCACTCGACCAGGGTGCTTCGTCGAGCCTTCGTCTGCCGACATACGCCTAACCTGCTGCGGTTACACCTCGGCGCTCGTTGGGCACCAGCGGTGTCCCCACGGGTCAACAAACCAGCCGCTGCGGTGGCCGTGCTGGTTTGATGGTGGCCGTTCTTCGGTCGAACCAGCAGCGAGCGCGTGGCCATACACGGCGTCGCAATCGTCGACGTTGATGACCACCGCCATCGAACGGCCAGCACCATGACCGGCCGGATGGACGAGTTGCATTTCGGGAAAGTCGTCGGCGAGATAGAACGTGGCGTCACCAATTGCGAGCTCTGCATGACCAATGCGTCCATCAGGCATCTCAAATAGTTCGCCGCGTTGCTCGGCGCCGAATACTTCGGCGTAGAACCCAATCGCTGCTCGGGCGTCGCCAACGGTGAGGTAAGGAATCAGAACTTGGCTGGTCATGGTCGTATCTCCACTGGGTTGTTCGATTGGTTGCGGGAACTGTTGGCGGAAGGTCCACGCATCTTTGGTGGGACCGCGCTGCGCGAGGAGGTCGAGCCGGTGCACGGCCTCTTCGACCGTGGGCGTCGAGCCGGCGGGAATCCACCAGAGGACTGCGATTGGGCCGTCCTGTTTTTGGAACCATTCGGCTCGGCGGCGGAGATAAGAGACGTGATCGGTCTCGTACATGAAGCGTCGAAGGGAATCGACATCAGTCCACACCGACAAATTTGGCGCAATAAGAGGGTCGTCAGTTCCCGGCACATCGACGTAACTCGACGATTCTCCGTCATCATCGGTCAGGCGCCAGACGAACCCAGGAGCGGCCTCGGCAATTGCGTTGATGCGGTCGAGGCTGTTGACGAACTCGGTCATCTCCGAAGCCTCGAGCGGATGGTTGAACAGGCCGCGGTTGAACTGTGCGAGATGCCAACCGCCGCTGGATTGACCCCGCCCCGCTCGACGGTCCGCACGATCCTCGATGTGGCCAATACGTTCGCGCAACCGTGCGCCGAAGTTGGGGTCTGGTGCTTCGTGGTGTTGTGGAGTGAGCTGTTCGAGTGGATCACTCATCGTTGCCTCCGCTCAATTCGTATGCTTTTCTAAAGGCCGAGCGAGCTCGAACGAGAAGACTTTCGGTGCTGTGCACGGTGCGGTCGAGAAGACCAGCACACGTCCGGACAGGTAGGTCATCGAGATAGCGCAAGGTGAGGACAGCTCGATAGTGCGAGGGTAGCTCAGCGAGGATTTGACCAGCATGCGCCTGGTCGAGAACCACATTCCACGGATCTGTTGATTGTGGGTTGTCCCGTGCAAGGAGCCCCAAAGATCGGTCGACGACAGCGAGATGTCGCCAGTGATCGATCAGTTTGTTTCGGGCCACGGTGATGAGCCACGGAATGGAGACCTCCGGAGATGTTCCTTTCGACCACACGAGTGCCGCTTGGACAAAGGTCGCTGACGTCAGCTCTTCGGCAAGCTCGATCGACCCGCACCGCGAACGCAGATAGGCGTACACCTCGGGGAGCGCCTCGTCGTAGATGTCAGAAAGGCGCACGGGAGGGAGGTCTCCATCGGCGATCGAAATGAACTCCATACATCTCCAACAACGAGCAGGGTCGAGGTTCTCCGTCGCTCTGACGAACATTTTTTAGAACTCGACCATAGGCCAATGGCTAACCTACGGCCATGGAACTCTCAACTGCACTCGATTGGGCGGGTACCCGCAAGCACGCTGCGCTCATCACGTTGCGAAGCGATGGGCGAGCGCAGTCGTCGGACATTGTGTACATCATCGACGACGGCGTCTTTGTGATCTCGTTGACCGAGAGCCGGGCCAAGACAAAGAACATTCGCCGCGACCCGCGGGTCGTGTTGCATGTGAGCTCGCCCGACGAATGGAGCTACCTATCTTTCGACGGTACGGCGGAGCTTTCTGCAAGGACGACGAGCGTCGATGACGACACAAACAATGCGCTCGTCCAGTACTACGAGGCCATCTCCGGTGGCCCCCACCCCGACTGGGACGACTATCGCCACGCCATGGTGCAAGAGGGTCGGCTCATTGCCAGGTTCACGCCGAACGCTGTCGTTGGCCAGATCAACCGTTAGGGATGAACATGCATTGTGTTGCCTATTTGGGGATGAGCCTCGACGGGTTCATCGCCGGGCCGAACGATGAGCTCGACTGGTTGGACGAGCTCGAACACATCGATGGAGTCGACTACGGCTATGGCGAGTTCATGGCGTCTGTCGATGCGCTGGTGATGGGTCGGCGCACCTTCGACACCGTCATTGGTTTGGTCGAAGAATGGCCGTACGACAAGCCCGTCATGGTGATGAGTCGCACCCGCACCGAGCTGCCCGATGACGCGACCGGGTGCGAGATCTTTAACGGCTCGCCAGCCAACGTTGTGGCCGAGGCTGAGACACGCGGTTGGTCCACCTTGTACGTCGATGGGGGTCAGCTTGCGTCGAGCTTCGCGAACGATGGGTTGCTCGACGAACTGATCGTGTCGGTCCTTCCCGTTGCCCTCGGCGAAGGTGTTTCCGTGTTCGGTTCGCTGGCCGAACACACCTGGTTCGACCTCCAAAGCTCAAAAAAGTTTGCCAACGGCATGGTGCAAAGTACCTACAAATGCCGTCCCAAAAGCCCAAGAAACGGAGGGTGAAGAACAGGATTTTCACCACTATGAACGCGGACTGAACACTTCACAATCATTGTTCACGACCTGTCTCTCGCCGATCGTGACGCTCGTCATTAGGTTGCCAACCGAACTTCAGGAACGACCTGAAGCGAGTGACGTAATGGAGCAGAAAATGACGACGAACAGCAAGTATCGGCCACGGCGAAAGCGGTCTCGAGCCCTCGGATCTGCGCTCGCTTTCCTACTCACCGCAACAACGGTGGCCGCCGCCCCAGCAGCGGTCGGGGCGCAAGACGCAGCTGACGGTGAAGCAGTTCAATTCACCTTTGAGAACCTCCAGCCCGGTGACGGATTCTTCTTCACCGAAGCGTGGGTCGGCCTCCACAACGGCGACTTCGATTTGTTCGACGCTGGCGAGCGAGCAACCCCCGGCCTCGAAGCCCTCGCAGAAGGCGGCAACACCGAACTCCTCGGATCCGAATTTGCTGCACCCGGCCGCCTGCAGGCAACGGTCGGCAACGGCGACGTCCAGTTCATCTCACCTGGTGAAGTGATCGAAGGATCGATCGACATCATCAACCCACAGAACTACCGCTACGTTTCCTTCGCCTCGATGCTGATCCCAACGAACGATGCGTTCTTTGGAAACGACGACGCAATCGAGATCTTCGATGCAGACGGTAACTTCAACGGCCCAATCACCATCGAGATCACCGGCGCCGACCTCTACGACGCAGGCACCGAAGTCAACGACGCTCAGGGCGCAGCCGGTTTCTCCCTCGGCTTCGACGGAGTCAACGGTGGCGAGTCAACGAACGACCCAACTGGCGTCGTTGCTCAGCACCCAGGATTCCGCAATCTTGTTGGTCTACAGACCGCTGCTGGAACCACCGTTGGTTCAGACGGTTCGGGCGGCATTGGTCGCAACGAAGTTGTTGCACGCATCACCATCGATGTTGGCGACTCGATCAACACCCAGGCAGCGGTTGGTCCGCTCTTCGAGGGAAGCGTCGTCGATGACGGCGGCGCTGCACCCGACACGTTCCGTCTCGTCGATTCAGAGTTCGGTCGCTACCTCGAAGCCGCCTTTGGCAACGCCGACACCGTCACTGTTCCGCACAGCACCACCGAGTGGCAATTGCTCGACGCTGGCGACGGGTCGTACTACATCCAAAACGCCTACACCGGTCGTTTCCTCGACGCCGACGGATCGGCTGAGGGATACAACGTGGGCTTGGCCGATAGCAGCGAAGAAGGTATCCGCTGGCGTCTTGAAGAGGCAGAGGACGGCTCGTACTACATCGTCAACGACGAGTTCGATCGTCTCCTCAACGCAACTCGTCCGGGCTTCAACGTGAACACCGACACCGAGCCAGGCGCTTCGACCCAGTGGACGCTCGTCCCAGTCGAAGAGGCTGTTGGAGCCGTATTCGTTGGAACCAACGATCTCGATGACAACTCGGTTGCCGCGTTCTCTCGTGGCGAAGACGGAACCCTCACCCACGTTGGGAACTTCTCGACCGGCGGCGCTGGATCGACCGAGTTTGACGGTGGCGAAGGCCTCGACCCGCTCATCTCGGCCGACTCGCTCGTCGTAACCGAAGATGAGCAGTTCCTCTTGACGGTGAACGCCGGCTCAGACACCATCAGCTCGTTCCGCATCAACGACGACTTCAGCCTTGAATTGGTCTCGGTTGTTGACTCCGGTGGCGTTGGTCCTAACTCGGTAGCGGTACAAAATGGCTACGTCTTTGTCACCAACATCGACCGTGATGGACTCGCCCTTGGTGAGCCAGGCACCGAGCGTGCAGAGCCAAACGACGAAGGAAACGTGGTTGGTTTCCGCATCGATGCTGACGGTGCGCTCGCCCCGACCGGCTACTCGGCCGACTTGGACAACCGTCCTGCAAACATTGGCTTCAACGCTGAAGGAAACGCGATCCTTGTGTCGTCGATCACGTCCGGTTCAGCAGCGCTGCCCGGTCCGAACGCAGAGGCTTCCCTCTACTCGTTCGCTGTTGATTCTGACGGCGCGTTGTCGCTTTCGGACACTGGAACCCCAACCCTGCGTGGAAACGCCGAGGGTCGTAACCTCCCATCGGCGATCGACTTCGATGTGCAGAGCATTGGCGGACGCGAGTTCGTCGTTGTGACCGAAGCTCGTGAGTTCAATTCCGAGGGTGCACCTCCTGCGCTTCCGGCTCTCCAAGCTGGGTCGGTAACGGTCTACGAGCTCGCCGCTGATGGCTCGCTCACGATCACCGAGAGCGACCTCGCCACAACCGATGGCGATCCTGCAGCACCGAACGCATTCGGCGCCGACGGACAGCAGCTCACCGCTTGCTGGATCGACTTTGGTCACGATGGCTCGACGTTCTACGTCTCGAACGCAATCAACGCAACCATCTCGAGCTTCACGCTCAACGCAGATGGCACCGTTGATCTGATCGACACCGTTGCCGCAGCTGGTACGTCTGGCTTTGCTGAAGCGGGAGTTGCAATCGACGGTCCGACGACCTTTGGCACCACCGATGGTTTCATCGACCTCGACGTGAGCCCTGATGGCAACCAGCTCTACCAGCTGGCTGGCCTCTCAGGCGAAATCTACGTCTTCGACGTCGAAGCTGACGGCAGCCTGACCCAGACGCAGGTCATTGCAGACGGTCTCCCAGAGATCGACACGCAGGGCATCGTCTCCATCGGCTAATAGCGGAAGCTCGGTTGGCGCAAGCCATCCATGAGTTTGTCGCCCCCGTTCGGTTCGCCGAGCGGGGGCGATTCGCGTTTTGGAGCGGTGTCCGGTTGCCGCATTTCTATCGGCGACATGGCGATTCTCGGGGCTCGACGAAACGTGCTGCTCGCGAGCCGTCAAATCTCAAAATCCATGGTCAACTGGTGGGTATGAGAATTCACCGGGCTCGCCTGTTGTTGTTACTGGTGGCCGCCGTCTTTGTCCTGGTGGCGTGCGGAACGTCCAATCCGCAAGCTCGGACCGGTGATCTTCAAGGCCCCGAGGCAGTTGCCGAAGTTGGCGCGGAGTCTGTTGAGGGCGACACCGAGCAAGGTGCACAAGCAGATGTCGACGATACGACCACGGTCGTCCCGCCGACAGTGACCGACGGCGACAGCGGTGCAGCAACCGAGCGTGATCCCGACACGTCACCTCCGACCACCGAGACCGACGGCCTTGCGAGTAGCGCCGAGGCGGCAACGGTTCCGAATCCCGACGATCTCACATGCTGGCGAGTTGAGGACTTCGGCGAAGAGGCAGCCGATCGTTGGCGCGTGATCAACGATGGCGTCATGGGTGGGCGTTCCGAAGGAGAGCTCGAGTTCGGCGGGGGAGTCGCCACGTTCACCGGTGCTATTGACACGAACGGCGGCGGCTTTTCGATGATTCGGGCGGCCGTCTTCCGAAACGGCGAGAGCCTCGCGGATGCTCTCGCCGGCGCTGAGTACCTGCGGGTTCGGACACGGTCGGCAAATGGTCGCGGTTACGAGCTAACGGTGCAGGACAGCACGACGAACACCGCACTGATGCACTTTGCCGATATCGCAGTCACCGCCGACAGCGCATGGGAAGAGCCGCTCGTGCCGCTCGCGAACCTCGACGCTCGGGTCTTTGGCACCGACCGCTCCACGCTTCCGGCTTTCGACCTCGAGCAGATCTCAACGATCGGGATCATCCTCGCCGATGGTCTCGACGGTCCGTTCAGCCTCGCCATCGACCGAATCGACGCCTGCGCCCGCCCCTAACCGCCACTGGAAATCTATGGTCGGGAAGGGTCCTGCTGGGGGACCACAGATTTCCTAGATGACGACGTTTTCGTAGAAGGGTTCGTCATTGGCGATTCGTTCGTAGCTGAGCGCTGACATATCGATCGTGCGGTATTCGCCGTAGGTGATGAGCTCGTTGACAGCACGGCCCACCGCTGGGCCTTGCTGCAGGCCGTGGCCGCTGAAGCCGTTGGCGAACCAGAAATTCGTAACCTCAGGTGAGTTGCCGATGATCAGGTTGTGGTCGAGCGTGTTGTACGCGTACTGGCCGCCCCACGCGGTGACCTTGGCGATCTGGTCGAACACTGGCACGTACTTGGCGACCGTTGGCCA